>JBCBCG010000239.1:0-5045 GCA_038530925.1 Pseudomonadota bacterium | reverse complement strand
ATCCGGCGCATGGGAATGTCGGCGGTGATCGCTTTGATCGCCTCCTCCGGCCCTTTAGGATGCTGCGCCATAGTCTCCATCACCATGCGCGTGCGGAAGAAGGCCGGGCAGAGCGCGTTCACCCGAACGCCGGCGCGGGCGTATTCGCGGGCGGCGGTGCGCGTCATGCCGACCACAGCGTGCTTGGCGCCGACATAGCTCGAGAGCCACGGCGCGCCCATCACGCCGGCCATGGACGCGGTGTTCAGCACCGAGCGGTCGGCTTTATCTTCCGCCGAAAGCCGCGCCATCACCGGCAATTGGTGCTTCATCGCGTAGAGCACGCCGAGCGCGTCGATCTCGAACACTTTGCGCGCCATCTCGCCCGGCACATCCTCGGTGCGGAGCATGGGCTGCTCGATCCCAGCGTTGTTGAAGGCGATGTCGATCCCGCCGAAGCGTTTGAGCGTCGCTTTCGCCCAGTCCTCCGAGGTCGCCTCCTCGGCGATGTCGCCCGCATGCGTCGCCACCGCGGCGCCGCTTTCGGACAGGCGCGCCGCCGTCTCCGCGAGAGCCGCCTCGGAGAGATCTGTGAGCGAGAGACGCGCGCCGCGCGCCGCGAACGCCTCGGCCGCGGCGAGCCCGATCCCGCTCGTCGCGCCCGAGATCATCACCACCTTTCCCGCAAACTCGCTCTCGCCCATATCCCGCATCTCCCTTGTCGTCGTCTCCGCGCCGGACTGTCGTTGCGGCCGGCTTCCGCTCCTCATTGCGTCATACCGCCGCGTATGTATAGCTGCCTCCGCATGTTGCGCCGCTGCGTCTCCAGCGTCGGCCTCACTCCCGCCAAAGCGAGCCCCCATGCCCGACGATCAGAGCCCTGAGGCGCAGCCAGAGCGGACGCAGGCGGAGCGTGAGATCCTGGCCGCGGCGGCGGCGCTGTTTTCCGAGCTTGGGTTCGAAGGCGCCAGTCTTGACGCGGTGGCCAAGCGCATGGGCGCCACGAAAGGGCGCGTCTATCATTATTTCCGCTCGAAGACGGCGCTGTTCTGCGCGGTCTATCAGGATGCGATGGACCGGCTGGAGGCGCGCATCGCCGCCGCGGCCGCCCCGCACGCCGAACCTGCGGCGCGCCTCTCCGCAATGGCGGCGGCGCATGTGGCCGCGCTTATCGAGGATCGCGCGGCGCATCGCGTCGGCTTCATCGGCATCGACGCCGCGGCGCGCGCGGCGGCGCGCGCGGATGATCACGCCGCCCTCGAGGCGCTGCGCCGGCGCCAGGTGAGTTATGAGGCGCGCTTTGAAGCTGCGATCGCCGCCGCCGCGCCGGCGGAGGCCGCGCCGGACGGGACGGCGGTGAAGACCTTCCTTCTCAGCCTGAATGGCGTCCTGTTCTTCCGAGCCGAGCGCCAAGGCGCGCGCGGCGGACAAAAAGACGCGCTGGCCCGCCGCATCGCGCGCCAAGCGCTGTTCGGCGTCCTCGCATCCGCGACACACACAGAAGAAACGACAAAAGACTAGGGAGAGAAATCAGATGACTGCGCCAGAGAGCATGTTCGCCCTGACGATGACCGAAAGCGGCTTCGGCGATCCGAGCCAAAGCGTCGGGCCGCGGCTCGACAGCCTCGAGCCGTATCTGAAGGGCGAGGAGATCGCGACGCCGCAGCCCGGACCCGGCCAGGCGCTGGTGAAGCTCCGGCTTTCGGCGGTGAACCCGTCGGACATTCACTTCATCAAGGGCGAATACGGCTTGCCGCGGGTGAAGGGCGGCGTCGCCGGCTTCGAAGGCTGCGGCGATGTGGTGGCCGTCGGCGCGGGCGCGGAAGGCCTGATGGGCAAGCGCTGCGCCGTGTTCGTCTCGCCGAAGGGCACAGGCCTCTGGGCGGAGTATGTGCTGGCGGACGCCGCCTCCTGCGTGCCGCTGCCGGATATGGTGCGCGACGAAGACGCCGCGGCGCTGTTCGTCAACCCGCTCACCGCCATCGGCATGATCACGCTGGCGGCCGAGGCCGGCGCCGAGGCGGTTCTGATGACGGCGGGCGGCAGCTCGCTCGGCAAGCTGATGACGGCATACGCCAAGGATAAGGGCGTCAAAGCCGTGCCGGTGGTGCGCCGCGAGGCGCAAGCGGCGCAGCTCAAGGATCTCGGCGCGGCCGAGGTGCTGGTGACGACGGCGGGCGATTACGAGGCCAAGCTCGGGGCGGCGCTGAGCGAGATGAAGCCGACCGTGCTGCTCGATGCGGTGGTGGATCAGACATCGACGGATCTCTTTTTCGCAATGCCGCCGAAGACGCGCTGGGTGATCTACGGCAAGCTCGCGCCGGGCGCGGTGACCACTGATCAGCTGGCGACGCTGGTCTTCACGCAAAAGCAGATCGAAGGGTTTTGGCTGACCGCGTGGTTGGGGCGCAAATCGAAGGAGGAGACGATGGCGCTGTTCGGCGAGCTCTTCCAACGCTTCGGCTCCGGCGCCTGGGGCACGGATGTGGGAGAGAAAATCCCTTTGCGCGAAGCGCATGCCCGGCTGCCCGCGCTGACCTCCGCCCCGAACGCCGGCAAAGTGTTCATCGCCGGCTGAGGGCGCGGCGATGGCGAGCGCGAGCCTCACGCGCGTCGCGGTGTTGGGAACCGGGATCATGGGCGCGCCCATGGCCCGCAATCTCGCCGCCGCCGACTGCGCCGTCACAGTGTGGAACCGCACCGCGGCCAAGGCGGAGGCCCTGGGCGATGTCGCGACCGTCGCGCCGAGCGCGGCGGCGGCGGTCGCGGAGGCCGAATTCGTCCTGACCATGCTCGAGCATGGGCCCGCCACCAGCGCGGTGCTGTTCGGAGAGGAGGCGCCGCCCCATCCCACGCCGCCCAGCGCCGGCGCGGCGCGCCATGCGCCGATGGGCGCTCTCTTCATCGACATGGCCTCGATCGAGCCGGACCGCGCCCGCGCGCATGCGGCGACGCTCGCGGCGATGGGCGCCGAGGCGGTCGACGCGCCGGTTTCCGGAGGGGAAGCCGGCGCGATCGCAGGAACGCTCGCCATCATGATGGGCGGATCGGAGAGCGCCTGCGCCCGCGCCGCCGCGGTCTTGGCGCCGCTCGGCCGCGCGGCGCGGGTCGGCGGTCCCGGCGCGGGCCAGGCGGCCAAACTCGCCAACCAAACCATCGTCGGCGTCACAATCGGCGCGGTCGCCGAAGCGCTGGCGCTGGCGGAGGCGGAAGGCTGCGATCCGGCGGCGGTGCGCGCGGCGCTCCAAGGCGGCTTTGCGGACAGCAAGATATTGGAGGCGCATGGCCGCCGGATGATTGAAGGGGATTACGCGCCAGGCGGGCCCTGCCGCCTGCAGCGCAAGGATCTCGACAACGCTCTCCGCGCCGCGGCCGCGGGCGGGCTCGATCTGCCGCTGACGCGCCAGGCGGCGCGCGCCTACGCCGAGCTGGTCGAGGATCAGGGCGGCGCCGAGCTCGACCACAGCGCCTACCGCCTCTGGCTGGAGCGCCAGGCGTCGCAATCCAGCTGAGGCGCGCGCCGATTGCGGCGCGGCGGCGCACTCGTTAGCGTGCGCGCGCAGCAACCCGCCGCCCGGCGCCCTAAAGCCAAAGGCTTAGCAAGCGACGCGACGGCGCAGAGAGAGTGAAGCCGACCGATGCCGCCGCCTCCCATCGCCGCCGACATCTCCTCGCCCTTGACCCTGCCCTCAGGGCTGGAGCTGCCGAACCGCTTGGTGAAAGCGGCCATGACCGAACGCATCGCCGATGCGCGCAACGGCGCGACCGAGCGGCATGTCGCGCTCTACAGCGCCTGGGCCGAAGGCGGGATCGGCTTGCAGTTGACCGGCAATGTGCAGGTCGACCGGCGCAATCTCGAAGCGCCGGGCAATGTGGTGATCGACGCCAAACCCTCGAACGAGCAAGCGGCGCTTCTGGCGCGTTGGGCCGAGGGCGCCAAAGCCCATGGCGGCAAGATCATGATGCAGCTCTCGCATGCGGGGCGGCAGACGATGAAATTCGTCAATCCCCAGCCGGACGCGCCTAGCGCGACGCAAGTCGGCTTGCCAGGCGGCAAATTCGGCGTCGCGCGCGCCATGAGCGGCGATCAGATCAAGCGCGTGATCGAGCGCTTCGGCCTCGCCGCCCGCGCAGCGCGCGAGGCGGGCTTCGACGGCGCGCAGCTCCACGGCGCCCATGGCTATTTGATCAGCCAGTTCCTCTCCCCGCTGGTCAACAAGCGCGATGATGAATGGGGCGGCCCGCTGGAGAACCGCGCGCGCCTGCTGATCGAGGCGGTGAAAGCGGTGAAGGCGGAGGCGGGCACGGGCTTCGCGGTTTCGGTGAAGCTCAACTCCGCCGACTTCCAGAAGGGCGGCTTTTCGACCGAGGACAGCGCCGGCGTGATCGCGCGCCTCAACAAATTCGGGCTCGATTTCCTGGAGATCTCCGGCGGCAATTACGAGCAGCCGAGCATGATCGGCGCAGGGGGCCTCACCAAATCCGCCGAGAGGCCGGAGCCCAAAACCGAGACAACCAAGAAGCGCGAGGCGTATTTTCTCGATTACGCGCAAGAAGTGCGCGGCGCGGCGACGATGCCGATCATGGTGACCGGCGGCTTCCGCACCGCCTCAGTGATGAACGAGGCGCTGCAAGCGGGCGAGGCGGATCTGATCGGCATCGGCCGCCCGCTTTGCGTCGAATTCGACGCGCCGGCCCAGCTCATCTCAGGCGCGCTCGACGCGCTGCCGCGCTGGGAGGATCGGCTGCGGATCGGGCCGGGCCTGCTCTCCGCCAGCTCGCCCATCACCATGGTGCGGATGCTGAACGCCTTCGGCCGGCAAGCCTGGTTCTACGCCCAGATGCACCGCGTCGCCGACGGCAAGCCGGTGGATCGCAGCCTTGGCGTCCTCAAAACTTTCATCGCCATGGAGGGCTATGACGCGCGCATGGCCAAAGCCTACCACGCCGCGCTGAAAGACCGCGAAGCCGCTTGAGGCGAAGCGCTGGAGCAGGAGGAGGAGGGAACGCCGCTCCGGCCCATCGAGGGCCTTCGCGTCGTTCGCGGGCGGATGGCGGACCGCGGC
>JBCBCG010000238.1:0-5075 GCA_038530925.1 Pseudomonadota bacterium | reverse complement strand
CCGCCACCCTGATCCGGATCTGCGCGTGGAGCGGGCCGGCCGCGATGGCGATCGTGGCGCCGATTTTCTGGACGATGCGCCTCATAGAACGCCGCGACCTGCGCCGCATCCAGCGCCGCGGGCGGCGGCGGCAGAAAGCCCATCATCCAGAAAATCGGCGCCACGATCGCCATCGCGGCCGGCCCGCTCCACGCGCAGATCCGGATCAGGGTGGCGGGCATGAGACCTCTATGGGCGAGGGGGCGGGCGGCGCCGACCGCCGCTCTCGTCACGCGTAGCGCGTCGCGGGGCGGGGCGCACTTACCCCTCGCGTAAGGTCTTTGGGCTAAAACACCGCGTGATCGCCGCGCTCCACGCTGACCTCGCCGCGAACGAGGCGGGCGTAGAACTCGAACAGCGTCTCGGCGCCAAAGGAGGGCGTCGCCGCCGCATCGTAGCGGCCCGCCGCCTCGTCCCAGACCAGCATGCTCTCCGTCGCGTAATAGCGCCCGATCCGCGCGAGCTCCGCCTTCGCCGCCAGCGCTGGCCGCAGCCGCGCGGCGAGGGAGAGCCCGGCGATGATCGCGTCGAACAGCGCGACCGGGACGCGCCGATAGCGCGGGCGCCGGCCGAGGAGTTCGAACAAGCGCTCGCCCTGCTCGAGCGGCGTGATCGCCGGGCCGGGGCCGCCGATCGGCAGAATGCGGTTCCAGCGCTCCGGATCATCAAGGCACTCCGCCAGATAAAGGCCGAGATCCGCTGCGCTGATCGGTTTGCACGCGGTCAGCCGCCCATCGCCGAAGAGGAGATAGGGCTTGCCCGCGCGCAGCCGGTCGAGCTGGCCAGAGAGCGATTTGAAGAAGGCGGTGGGCCGCACGATCGAATAGCGCAGACCGCTTTGCATGAGCGACGTCTCGAAAGCCCGTTTCGCGTGCTGGAAGGCGAGGCGCGGCTTCTGCACGCAGAGCGCGGAGAGCAACACGAAATGCGCGGCGCCATGCTCCTGCGCCAGCGCGAGCGCGGCCTGATGCGCGTCGTGGTCGATCGCCCAGGCGTCCGCCGGCGCGCCGCTGCGCGAGGCGAGGCAGGAGACAACCGCGTCGAACCGCTCGCCCGCGAAGCCGTCGCGGCGGAGAGAGGCGGCGTTCGCCGGGGCGCCGAACCGAAGCGCGGCCTGGCTCGGCGCCGCTGCGCCCAGATCGGCGCCGCGCCGCAGAAAACATACAAGATCATGGCCTTGCGCCGTCAGCGCGCGCGCCGCTTCGCGGCCGATCGCGCCGCTTGCGCCGAGCAGCAGCACGCGCCGTCCGCCGCCTGTTCGGCGCGTCGTCACGCCGGCGCCGCGGGCGCGCCGCGCAGAAAGGCGGCGGCCTCCTCCGGGCGCTCGAGCGGGAAGAGATGACCCGCGTCCTGCGCGACCTCGAGGCTCGCGCCAAGCCGCGCCAAGCGGCGGCGCGCGGCGCGGCCCAGCGTCGAGCCGCGCTCGGCGGCGAGGATCGCCAGATGGGCGCCGGGCCGGGCCATGAGCCGCCGCGCGGCGCCGAGCGCGTCATTCCCCTGCGCCGCGAAATTCGCCGCCTCCCACGCCGGCGCGCAAGCGAGGCGGACGCCGGCCTCGTCCTCCACCAGCCCATCGGCGAGATATCCCTCAAGCGCCGCCGGCGCCCAGCGCGCGAAGAGCGGTTTCAGCGCGTAGCTCTCATGCGTCTCCTCGCGCGACGGCCAGCGCGAGCGGCGCGCCGCCGCCGCTTTGGCGATGGGAAGCCGGCGCCCGATCGGCGCCCAGAGCGCCGAGCGCGCCAGCCTCGGCGGCACGCCGAGGATCACCGGGTCGAGGAGCCTCAGCGCCAGCGGCTCAGGCCGGCGCGCGGCCATCAGCAGCGACGAGACCGCGCCGAGGCTGTGGCCGGCGAGGGTCCAGGGGCCCGCATCCGGCCGCGCCGCTTGCAGCCGGTCGAGCGCCGCGGCGATGTCTTCCGAATGCGCGCTCCAGTCTTTCAAACGACCTGCCGGCGTCGGCAGGCGGCTCCGGCCATGGCCGCGCAGATCAACGGCGAAGACGTCGAACGCATCGCCGAGCGCGCCGAACAGCGGCGCGTAGGCGCTGGCGCAAAGGCCGTTGGCGTGCGCGAAGAGCAGCGGCGGCGCGCCCGGCGCGCCGAAACGCCGCCCGGTCATCGCCCCGTCCGGCGCGGCGATCTCGAAGCGGCGTCCCAATCGCGCATCGCCGCGCGCGTCGGACTCCATGTCAAGAGGCGCCATATCCTCGCATCTCCCCTCATTCCCAGCGCGCGGCGCGCCGGAGTTGATGCCCCGGCCCCTGCGGCCTATACCCTCGTCTTAAATAAAAAGGGATCGTGAAGTGAGTTTCAAACCATCGACGCCGCGCGTTTCGTTCGAATTCTTCCCGCCCGCATCGCCGGAAATGGCCTATAAGCTCTGGGGCTCGGCCATGGCGCTTGGGCCGTTGTCGCCGTCCTTCGTGTCGGTGACTTACGGCGCCGGCGGAAGCACGCGTCGGCGCACCATCGATGCGATTAAGGCGCTGCGCGCGAATGCGAAGATGGCGGTCGCAGGGCATTTGACCTGCGTCGGCGCGACGAAGGAGGAGACGCTCGCCGTCGCGCGGGAGTATCGCGCGGCGGGGGTGAGCCGCATCGTCGCGCTGCGCGGCGATCCGCCGAAACGGGAGGACGGCTCGCTTGGCGCGTTCGAGCCGCATGAGGGCGGGTTCCGCGATTCGATCGACCTGATCGCCGCGCTCGATCAGGAGGTCGGGCTGCCGATCGCGGTTGGCGCGTATCCGGAGAAGCATCCTGAAGCGGCCGACGCCGCGGACGACATCGCTCATCTGAAGCGGAAGCTCGATGCGGGCGCCGACGTCGCGATCACGCAGTTCTTCTTCGATAATGAGGATTTCCTGCGTTTTCGCGACCGCGCCGCGGCGGCGGGCGTCGACAAGCCGATCTTGCCGGGCATGCTGCCGATCGAGCGGTTCGAGCGGATGGTGAAGTTCGCCGCCGGCTGCGGCGCGAACGTGCCGCAGCGGCTGCATGAACTCTACGCCGCGGCCGAGACGCCGGAGGCCGCCAAAGCCCTCTCGCTTTCGCTCTGCGTCGCGCAATGCCGTGATCTCTTGGAGCGGGGCGGCGTCGAGCATTTGCATTTCTATACGCTCAACACGCCGGACCTAACCTTCGAGACGTGCCGCGCGCTCGGGATCGAGCCGCGAGCCGAAGACCTCGCCGCCGCCGGCTGAAACGGCGATGGACCGCCGATGATCCTTCTGGCGACGCAGTGCTTTCCGCCGCGTCTTGGCGGGATCGAAGGCTATATGGGCGGCCTCGCCGATGCGCTCGCCGCGGCGGGCTCGGATGTCGTGGTCGTGGCGGATCGCGCGGCGGAGGATGCGGCGACGGAGGAGGATGCGGCCGATCGGCTTCGGCCTGTCGCCGTGACGCGGGTGGGCGGCTGGAAGCCCTTGCGGGCGCGGCGAAAAGCGCTGCGGATAGCCGTGCGACTGCGCGCGGCGGCGGCCGAGGGCGGCGTCGAGCGGATCATCTGCGACAGTTGGAAGAGCGCTGAGACCGCTCTCAGGGCGATCGACAGCGCTTCAATCCGTCCCAGGCTGATCACGCTGGCCCATGGCATGGAGTTTCCCGCCGCGCCGCGCCCGGCGAAACGCGATCGCATCGCCCGCGCGCTCGCCCGCGTCGATCGCATTCTCGCAAATTCCGATTACACCGCGGCGCGAGCCGCGCCCTTCGCGCCGGACCCAGCGCGTATCGCGGTCGTCCCGCCGCCGATCCCGCCTCAGCCCGAACCGAGCGCCGCCGCCCGGGCCGCCCTGCGCGCGCGGCTCGCCGCCGCGCTCGGCCGCGCCGCGCCGCCCACGCCTCTGATCGCTTGTTTGGCGCGGCACGAGCCGCGGAAGGGTTTCGATCACGTCATCGACGCCGCCGCCGCGGCCCGAGAGGCGCATCCTTCGCTCGGCGTCGCGATCGCCGGCGATGGGCCGGATCGCGCGCGCCTGGAGGGGCTGGCGGCGGCGCGCGGCGCGCCGGTCTGCTTTTTGGGCCGCGTCAGCGAAGCGGAGAAAGCCGCGCTTTTTGCTGAGGCGGCGTTGCTGGCGATGCCGAGCCGCGCGGAGGGCGACAGCGTGGAAGGCTTCGGCATGGTCTATCTTGAAGCGGGCTGGCACGGGGCGCCGGCGCTGGCCGGCCGCGTCGGCGGCGCCGCGGCGGCTGTGATCGAGGGGGAGACCGGATGGTTTTGCGACGGCGCCGCGCCGGAGGCGGTGCGCGCGGCGCTGGCGGGCGCGCTGTCGGATCCGGCGGAGCGGGCTCGGCGCGGCGCGGCGGCCGCCGATCATGCGCGCGCGCAGCGATGGTCGGCGCGGATCGCAGAGTTTCTAAGCGCCTGACGGCGCCGCGTTCCGCGCGTCTGCGCCAAAGCGCCCGCCGGCTCTGACGACGCGCTACGATGACGGGCTTTTGGCCAGAAACGCGCCCGTTCGCGAGGCTTGCGCCGGGCGCGATGCGCTCAAGGCTTGAACCGTATCAGCGATCCACCGCCAGAGCGACAAGCGTCCGCGTAGGACATAGTAACCACCGACGGCGATTTTGCGCAGGACTTGGTAGTACATTGCCGGCTGTCTATTGGTGTTGCGCGCAATCGCGGCCAAAGCGCCGATATAGTATCGGCTCGCATCGAGACCAATCTTATCTCGATGGCCGACCAATGCGCGCGGCGTCCACATCGTTTTACGGCTCACTGAGGCCAAGCGCAGCGCGAAATCTGTATCCTCGCCGCCGCGAAATTTAGCGCCGACACCCAGTTCTTCATCCATGCCGCCTGTCGCCCTGACGGCATGTCCACTGGCGAAAATCGTGATCGAAGATGCGTTCTTCATGACGTCGGCGATGCTCGCCAGCTGGAAGGTTTCGCCTGCGTCGAGAGCTTCAGGATGCGAGCCGTACCGACAAAAGAAAAAGTCTAACTGCGGATCTGCGGAGAAGATGTGGCGCAGATTCTGCCCAAAGTCAGCTGTGTACCATGCGTCATCGACCTGGAACAGCACACTTTCATCACGTGCC
>JBCBCG010000237.1:0-5077 GCA_038530925.1 Pseudomonadota bacterium | reverse complement strand
CAAGACCGCCGGTGGCGTCCTGCGCGCCCAAGAGAGACAGCGTCGGCTTGATCGGCGTCTCATCCCCGATCAACATCGGAAAGAACTCTGTATAGGTTGTGAAATCCGTGCCGAAGACGGGCTTCGGGCACCACATCATCATTTGCAGTTCGGCGCCTGCAGGCGTCGTTTCAGCCGGCAACGCGCCCGCGCCCAGCCGATCGGCGCAATGGGTCGGCGTGATCGTTGGCGAAAGTCCGCCATCTTGGAACAGGGGATCGATTGCGCTCAGGCGTCGGCGACCGCGCCGAACCTCGCGGCCGCGCCGAGCATCGTCCCAAGCCCCGCCGCGCCGACCGCCGAAGGGCCGCTCCTAATTGTCGCCACCTCAACGTGCCCCTTGCGCGACGCGCGTTTCTCCTTGCGCGTCGTGTGCGAGACGTTACGGCAAAGCGTGATCCTCCGCGACGGCGCGCTGCGACTCTGCGCGAGCAGAACCAGCTCAGGTTTGGAGATCGCGTAGTTTTTTGTGACGAACGTCGCTCTGGCCGGCGCACCGGCTCTGAGCGGAGCATGCGCCTCTTTGAAGCCTCCGCCGGCGCGCATCTTCACGGCGGCCTCCCGTGGTTGAGTCGCTCCACGCGGAGCGATAGAGACAGTGCGTCCACATTAAGAAGCTGAGTGATAGATGGCTTTTTTCAGAAAGCGCGTGAGCCGCCGCAGCATCCTGAGCGCGTTGGGTGCGCTCGCGATCGGCGCGCCCGTCGCGCGATACGCGCAACTGCTGTGGCTGGACCGTTCGCTCCCCCCCGTGACAGAACCAGAGCTCGTTTTCGTGAACGGATGGGCGTTGGACGCGAGCGATATCGCGCCGCGCGCCGCCTCGTCGGGCGCCGCCGGCCCGGCATCGGAATAGGCGCTGACAGATGCTCTATGACGCCATGATCGCTCCGCCGCCGGAGATGAGCGCGGGTTACGATGTATGCATCCTCGGCGCGGGCGCCGCCGGCGTGCCTCTCGCCCTCAAGCTCGCCGACGCTGGAAAGCGGGTCGTCCTCCTCGAAGGCGGGGGCTTAGAGACTGAGAACCGCTCTCAGGATTTGTACTATGGCGACGCAGAGCTTGGGTATCCTTACTCTCCGCTTGAAGCGTGCCGTCTGCGGCAGCTCGGTGGCTCGACCCAGCATTGGGGAGGGCGCTGCGCGATGCTCGACCCTCATGATTTCGAGCCGCGGCCCGATCTCGGCCCCGAGTACGACCATCGAGGCTGGCCCATCCGGATCGACGCGCTCGCGCCGTATGCAGCCCCAGCTTGCGCCGTCTTAGGTCTCGCTGAGTTCGACGCGCCTCGCCGCGCGATCCCTGGGACCGAAACGATGGAGCGCGTGCTCTATCGCTGGAGCGGCGCCGAGCCCTTCGCCGGCGTCATAGACGCTCAACCGGTGCGAATGCGCGAGCGATACAGCGCCGATCTAGAAGCCGCCTCGCACATCGACCTTATCCTAAACGCCAACGCGCTCGGATTCGCACTCGATCCGGATCAGGGGCGTATCCTGGGCGTTCGGTTTCAAAGCTATGACGGACCGGTACGCAGCGTCGCCGCTGCGCGCTACGTGCTGGCGCTCGGCGGCATCGAGAATTCGCGTTTCCTTCTGAACGAGAACGCCAAACACCAGAACCGATTAGGCAACACCAGTGATATGGTCGGGCGATGCTTCGGCGAACACCCACATGTGCGCGTTGGGACCTATTTCGTCTCGAAGCGACCGATTTCCTGGCTGCCGGACGTCGCGGAGCAGGTCGACACGGTTCTGCATCGCCATAAATCCGAGATGATCGTTGGGCCAACTGCGGCGTTTATGCGGGCCAATGGCGTGATGAACTGCGGGCTGCGCGTCCAGCGCCTCCGGAACCAGGCGCTCTCGGAAGAGCTGGCCGCCGCCTCGCCGCTCACTAAAGGGCTCATCTTCGGCGAAGACTATCACTACACAGGGTTTCTGATGGCGGCGTCGGAGATGGCGCCCGATCCGAACAGCCGCGTGCGTCTCATCGACGAGGTCGACCGCTTCGGATTGCGGCGAGCGGGCGTAGATCTCAAGATCAATCCGATCGAAATCAAAACAAAACAACTCGCCGCCTTCGAAGTCGCGAAGATGTTCATTCGCACAGGTATCGGTCGCGTTTGGCTTGAGCCCTGGGTGCTCTCCGGCGAGACGCCCGATCTTTCCTTTGGCAACCATCATCTTGGCGGCTGCCGCATGTCGGAGACGGTTGAGACCGGCGTGGTCGACGCCGATTGCCGCGTGCATGGCTTGGAGAATCTCTACGTCGCGGGCTCAGGCGTGTTCTCCACGGGTGGGGCGGCGAACCCGACATTCACCGTGGTGCAGTTGGCGCTCCGGCTGGCGGACCATCTGTGCGCTCGATAGGAGGGTCTCATTAGCGCCGAGGCGGGCGCTCAGCTTACCGGTTCGAGATCGAAGGCGGCCTTCATCAGCGCTTGGGTGTAGGCGGTTTTCGGGCGCTCGAGCACCGCTTCGGCCTCGCCCTCCTCCACGATGTCTCCATCCTTCATCACCATGATCCGGTGCGCCATCGCGCGGACGACTTTGAGGTCATGGCTGATGAAGAGATAGGCGAGGCCATGCTTGCGCTGCAGATCACGCAACAGATCGACGATCTGCGTCTGCACCGTCATATCGAGCGCCGATGTCGGCTCGTCCAACACCACGAATTTCGGCTTAAGGATCATCGCCCGCGCAATCGCGATGCGCTGGCGCTGCCCGCCGGAGAACTCGTGCGGATAGCGATCCATCATCTCCGGCTGCAGCCCGACCTCCAGCAGCGCGTCGCCGACGCGCTCGCGCAGCGCCTCGGCGTTCGCGGCGGCGTTGGCGAGCTCTGGATGGGCGCGCAGCCCTTCGGCCACGATCTCCGCGATGGAGAGCCGCGGGCTGAGCGCGCCATAGGGATCCTGAAAGACGATCTGCATCTCTTTGCGGCGCGGTCGCAGCTCCTGGATGGACGTCTCATCGATGCGATCGCCGAGGAACACGACCGCGCCTTCGGACGGGATCAGCCGCAAGAGCGCCAGGCCGAGCGTGGTTTTGCCCGAGCCGGATTCGCCGACGACGCCGACGGTCTCGCCTTGGCGGATTTCAACATCCGCGCTCTTCACCGCCTTGATATGCCCGATGGTGCGGCGGAGCAGGCCGCGCTTGATGGGAAACCAGACCTTCATCGCCCGCGCCGACAGCACTTCGGGCGCATGGCGATAAGCGGGTTCGGGCCGGCCGGTCGGCTCGGCGCCGAGCAGCATCTGGGTGTAGGCCTCCTGCGGCGCGGCGAAGATCCGATCGGTCTCGCCGGTCTCGACCAGCGTTCCGCCCTGCATCACGCAGACCCGATCGGCGAGGCGCCGCACGACGCCGAGATCATGGGTGATGAACAGCATGCCCATCTGACGCTCGCGCTGCAGGCTCTTGAGCAGCGACAGGATCTGCGCCTGGATCGTCACATCGAGCGCCGTTGTCGGCTCATCCGCGATCAGCAGCGCGGGATTGTTTGCGAGCGCCATCGCGATCATCACGCGCTGACGCTGCCCTCCGGAGAGCTGATGCGGATACGATCCGAGCCGCGAGGCTGGATCGGGCAGGCCAACCTGCTCCAGCAATTCGACCACGCGCGCCCGCGCCTCGGCGCCGGCGAGGCCCTGATGGATGAGCAGGCTCTCGCCGATCTGCTTCTCCACCGTGTGGAGCGGATTGAGCGAGGTCATCGGCTCTTGAAAGATCATGCCCGCCGTGTCGCCGCGATGCTTGCGCAAGAGCGGCTCAGCGGCGCCGACCATCTCCTCTCCATCGAGCTTCACCGAGCCCTCGCACCGCGCCGCGCCGGGCAAGAGCTGGAGAAGAGAGAGCGCTGTCAGCGACTTGCCCGAGCCGGACTCTCCGACCAGCGCGACGGTCTCTCCGCGATGGATCTCGAAGGCGACGTGGTCGACCACCGGCTTGGCGAGCGACGGCGGCGCGCCGCGGCGCGCTTTGGGCCCGGGAAAGCGGATCGTCAGATCGCGGATGGCGACGAGCGGCGGAGCGACGGCGGGCTCACTCATAGCGGTCAGCCCTCATGCTCGGGAAAGGTTTTGCGCGGATCGAACGCGTCGCGCACCGCTTCGAAAATGAACACCAACAGCGTCAGCATCACCGCGAACACCATAAACGCCGTGACGCCGAGCCAGGGCGCCTGGATGTTGCTTTTGCCCTGAAGCGCGAGATCTCCCAGCGACGGATAGCTCTCCGACAGGCCGAAGCCGAGGAAGTCGAGGATCGCCAAGGTGGAGATGACGCTGGTCAGCACGAAGGGCAGCATGGTCAGCGTCGCCACCATCGCGTTGGGCAGAACGTGGCGGATAATGATGGTCCAGTCGCTGACGCCAAGAGCGCGGGCCGCCTTCACGTATTCGAAGTTTCGCGCGCGCAGAAACTCGGCCCGCACCACGCCGACCAGCGCCGTCCAGGTGAAGAGCGTGATCACAACGCAAAGGATCCAGAAATTCGGCGCGATGATCGAGGTGAGGATCAGCATGATGAAAAGCGTCGGGATCGCCGCCCACACCTCGACCACGCGCTGAAAGATCAAATCGACCAGGCCGCCGAAAAAGCCCTGCGCCGCGCCAGCTAATACGCCGATGATCGCGGAGAAGAAGGTGACGATCAGCGCGAAGGTCACGCTGACGCGAAACCCATAGATGATGATCGCGGTCACATCGAAGCCGTTGACATCGGTGCCGAGCCAATTGTCGGCCGAGGGCGGCGCCGGATGCGCGGGCGCCTCACGATTATAGGTGTCGTACGTCCATGGGATCGGCGGCCAGAGGATCCACCCAAGCTCCGCGCTTGGATCCGCTTGCGCCGCCGCCATCGTCCCGGCGTGATCCAAGAGGCAAGCGCGGTCGCCGCCGGTGCGTATCAGGCATTGAACCGAGGGATAGACGCGCTTCAACGGCGATTTCGAGACCCGCGCGAAATACGTCTATCCCTCGGTTCAATGCCTGATACGCACCGGCGTGATCCAAGAGGCAAGCGCGGTCGCCGCC
>JBCBCG010000236.1:0-5101 GCA_038530925.1 Pseudomonadota bacterium | reverse complement strand
CGCGGAGATTAGCGTTTCGACGCGAGCGATCAGCTCTCGCAGCTCGCTCGCCGCCTCAAGGTCCGCCGCGCTCTTCGCGCTAAACCCATGCGCGCGGCAGATGCGCCGAAAAGCCTCTTCGCTCGACTTCGCCGCGCTCGCGCGCGCGGCGTCGAGGTGGTCCCAGAACGTCTCCAGCTCCGCGTTGGCGGCTCGCGCTTTCTTCACGGCGAGCGCCCGATCCCGCGTCTCAAGGGACTGCCGCACCCATTTGCGCCGGTCCAGATGGCCGATGCGCTTCGGCACCCTCCGGCAGAAATACCAGATCTCACCGCGAAGCTTCAGGTATTCTTTGTTCGGCACACACGGGTCTCCAGGCGCGAAAAGTTGCCCATCTTGTGGCTCTATTGGTGGCACAAATCAAGAGCAGTAATCGTTGAGGGCTCTGGCGCTTTCACCTAAGCCGTGGTACTTTATGCGATAAATAGGGAGGGCCACCAAAGTTACTGGCGGACCCGAGAGGATTCGAACCTCTGGCCTCTGCCTTCGGAGGGCAGCGCTCTATCCAGCTGAGCTACGGGTCCTCGCCGAAGCGTTGAGATACGCGATCGCCGGGCGCGGCGCAATGGGGCGCGCTATCCGGTCGGCGGGCGCACGGTGCGGACGAAGCGTTGGAACCGGTAGACGGCTTCGGCTCCGGAGCGGTTGGCGTAGGGGGCGGCGACGGTGGTGATCGGAGAGGCGGGCCCAAAGCCGGGCGGAACCAAACGCTCCGGCGGGGCGCCGCGCCCAGGCCAGAGGAGGATCGCGTCATCCTGCAGCGCTTGGTAGCGCGGCGCGCGCGCGCCGGGCCAGCCGAGCGCCAGCACCAGATTCGCGCGATCGACATGCCTCTGCGCGATGATCGGCGCTGGCGCGAACTCCGCCACGCGGATCTGCGCCGCGATCGCAGCGTAAGGCAGTTTGAAGCGATGCGCGTCAAAGGTCGTCATCGCCCAAAGGCCGGCGAAGACGCTGGCGTATAGCGTCAGAGCCGCCATCAGAACCGCCGGCGCGGAGCGGCCAAGCGGCCAGCGCAGCGCGAGATAAACCGGCGTCACCGCCAGGAGCGGCGTCAGATAGCGTTCCTCGACCGCGCTGATATCCGCCGCCAGCACCAGCAGCGCGAGCAACGCCAGCCCGATCAGCATGGCCCGCCCCAAGATCTCGCCGACATCCGCCGCGGTCAGCCGCGCCGCGCCAATCGGGACGCTGCGCCGCGCCGCGCCCCCTCCGCCGCGATGGTGATCGTAGAGCCGCGCGCCGGCCCACACCGCCAGCGCCGCCCCCGCCCAGGCTCCGAGCGCTCGCGCCAACTCGATACCGCCATCCACGCCGACGCCGGGAAGATCCAAAGCGGCGAAATCGCTCTCGCGATAGAGCTTTCCAAGGCGCGCCCCGCTGCTCTCGGGAAACAGCAGCGCGGCGATGTAAGTCGGCCCGCAGAGCAGCAGCAGCGTCGCCGGGGCGGCCCAAGCGCCAGGCGCCGTGAACAGCGCGCGTCCTTTCGGATGCGAAGCGAAGGCCAGTAGAAGCGGCGCGAGCAGCAGCGCGAAATTGAATTTCGCCAGCGCGCCGAGGGTGATCGCGACGCCGAGCCAAGCATAGCTGCGCCAATGCGGCGCTTCGAGCACGCGCAGAACCGCATGCAGCGTCGCCGCGGCGCCGGCGAGGATCATGACCGAGTGCGACAGCGTCGCCGCGGACATCCACAGCACTTGCGGCAGGAACGCCGACGCCGCGAGCGCCATCGCGCCGGCGCGCGGCCCAGCCAGGCGCGTCGCGCAATTCCAAATCAAGTAATGATAGAGGGCGAGAAGCGAGTATTTCACCATCGCCATGGCCTGCGCCCAGGACCAATCCGTCAGGACCAACGCGATGCGGGTCGCCCAATTGTAAAGCGGCGGATGCGCGTTGTCGTAGAGCAGACGAAAATCGACGTTTCCGACGAACTCGGCCTCATCGATTTCAAGAAAGGGTGAAAGGCTGATCCGAAGCGCGGCGAGCGCTAGGCAGTAAGCGATCACCGCCCACGGCGCGAAGAGCCCGAAATCGCGGACGATGTCGCCCGAGCGAGACGCCGGCGCGCGATCAGCCGCGGCGACGCCAGGCCCCGCGGGGTCGTCCTCGCTCACTCGGCGGCGTCCTGCGGCGCTGCGGCGCCGGTCAGGGTGAGGAACACATCCTCAAGATCCGGTTCTTCGCTGGTGAGATCGGCGATGGCGAGGCCAGAGGCGCGGCACGCGGCGAGGATCGCTTCGGGCGAGACGCTGCGGCGGCGATAGGTGACGGCGGCGGCGCCGGTCTCGCGCCAGGAGAGGCGCGCGCCGGATGGCAGCGCCGCGGCGAAAGCGGCGCGCAGCGCTTCTCCGCCGGCGCCGTCGGGCCGGATCACCAGCGTCTTTTGCTCAAGCGTCGCCAAGAGCTCGCCGGTCGGCGCTTCGGCGGCGAGGCGCCCTTGATCGATGATGGCGATCCGATCGCACATCGCCTCGGCTTCTTCGAGGTAATGGGTGGTCAGGATCACCGTCACGCCATCTTGATTGAGCTCGCGCACATAGGCCCAAAGGCTGCGGCGCAGTTCGATGTCGACGCCGGCGGTCGGCTCATCGAGCACGAGGATCGGCGGGCGGTGCACCAACGCCTTCGCAACCAGGAGACGCCGCTTCATGCCGCCTGACAGGGTGCGCGCGCCGGCGTCCGCCTTATCGCCGAGACCGAGCGCGCCGAGGATCTCATCGGTGCGCCGCCGCGCTTTGGGAACGCCGTAAAGGCCGGCTTGCGCTTCGAGCGCCTCGCGCGGCGTGAGGAACGGATCGATTGAGAGCTCCTGCGGCACCACGCCCAGCGAGGCGCGGGCGTTGCGCGGATCCTTGTCGATGTCGAAGCCCCAGACGACGACGTCGCCGGCGGTCTTCATCACCAAGCCGGCGAGAATATTGATGAACGACGATTTGCCGGCGCCGTTCGGGCCGAGAAGGCCGTAGACCGAACCGCGAGGAACGGTGATGTCGACGCCGTGCAGCGCGGTCTTCGCCCCGGCGCCGCCGGAGGCCGCGCCGTAGACTTTTCGCACGCCGCGCGCGCGGATCGCCGCCTCACCGCCCGCTTCGACCGTCGCCGCCTTCGCTTCGTTCATGCCCGTCGTCCTGATCCGTCGCCCTTCGCGGCGCGCGCCCATGGTCGCACGCCCAGCCCCGTTGCCGTGAGCGTCGCGCCCGCTATCATGCGCGCGCCTTGCCCGATAGCGCCAGCAAGAGGAGAGCATGATGGCGGCTGAACCTGAGGTCATCGAAGTCACGACGGATCGCGTCGCCTGCGACGGCGGCGGCGGCGCGCTCGGCCACCCGCTCGTCTATCTAACCATCGGCGAGACCGGCGATGTGGTCTGCGGCTATTGCGGGCGGCGTTACGTCCGCACATTCGCGCCGGCCAGCGCGGCGACGGGCGCGGACGCGGGCGCTGGCGCAGACGCGCAGTAAACGCATCGCCGGCGCCTCCCGCAGGGGTGGAGAGCGCCGGCCTTTCACCGCAGGTCGGCGGGCGCCTACATCTTGAGCGTTCATGCGATGGGCGCCCGCGAATGTGGCTACTGACTCGAGCTCGCCACGCATAGATTTCCTTAATTTTGATTTAAATCAATCGCCTAATCAGCCGCCCAAATTTGGCGCACCTCTTGCTGCTTCGCCATGCCGCCGCGACGGTTGCGGCGGAAAAAAGCATGTTAGGGGACGCTTTGATGAAGCCTCTTTTCCAGGCGCTGCGGCGCGGCGCGATCGCGGGCGCGATGGTGCTCGCCGGGGCCATGGGCGCGACTGCGCAAGAAGACACGATCAAGGTTGGGGTGCTGCACTCGCTGTCGGGCACCATGGCGATTTCCGAGACCACTCTGAAAGACGTCATGCTGATGCTGATCGAGGAGCAGAACAAAAAGGGCGGCGTGCTCGGCAAACAGTTGGAGCCGGTCGTTGTGGATCCGGCGTCGGATTGGCCGCTCTTCGCGGAGAAAGCGCGCGAGTTGATCGAAGTGAACGGCGTGTCCGTCGTCTTCGGCTGCTGGACCTCGGTGAGCCGCAAATCGGTGCTGCCAGTGTTCGAGGAGTTGAACTCGATCCTGTTCTACCCGGTTCAGTATGAGGGCGAGGAAAGCCAGCGCAACGTGTTCTACACGGGCGCCGCGCCGAACCAGCAGGCGATCCCGGCCGTCGATTACCTCGCCGCGCAGGGCGTGGAGCGCTGGGTGCTTGCGGGAACCGATTACGTCTATCCGCGCACGACCAACAAGATCCTTGAGCAGTATCTCAAAGATGCAGGCGTGGCCGACGAAGACATCATGATCAACTACACGCCGTTCGGACATTCCGACTGGCAGACCATCGTCTCCGACATCAAAGCCTTCGGCGCCGCCGGCAAAAAGACCGCTGTGGTCTCGACCATCAATGGTGACGCCAACGTGCCGTTCTATAAAGAACTCGCTAACCAAGGCGTCAGCGCCACGGATATTCCCGTCGTCGCCTTTTCGGTGGGTGAAGAGGAGCTCGCCGGTCTTGACACGGCTCCGCTGGTCGGCCATCTGGCGGCGTGGAATTACTTCATGTCCGCGCCGACGGAAGAGAACGACGCGTTCATCGAGACCTGGCACAACTTCATCGGCGATGAGAACCGCGTGACCAATGATCCGATGGAAGCGCATTACATCGGCTTCAATATGTGGGTTCAGGCGGTCGAGGCGGCCGGCACGACCGATAGCGACGCGGTGATCGACGCGCTGATCGGCGTGACCGCGCCGAACCTGACCGGCGGCGTGTCGACCATGATGCCGAACCATCACATCACCAAGCCGGTGCTGATCGGCGAGATCCAAGAGGACGGCCAGTTCGAAACGGTCTACGAGACGCCGGGCCTGGTGGCGGGCGATGCGTGGTCCGACTTCCTGCCGGACAGCAAGCCGCTGATCTCTTCCTGGCGGGCGCCGCTCTCCTGCGGGAACTTCAACACTGAAACGGGCAAGTGCGGCGGCGCCGGGAATATCCGTGGCGCTGACGCCTTGGTTAGCGAGTTCTTTATAGAACGGCACGTTGGC
>JBCBCG010000235.1:0-5180 GCA_038530925.1 Pseudomonadota bacterium | reverse complement strand
CTCGCAAGCCCTTGGAAAATATGGGCTTCAGGGCGTTTTGAGTGGCAAAGACTGGTGCTGAAACTGGCCTTCACAGGCCCGCTGCCATACTGCAAAAACGAGGGCTATCGAACCGCAAATTTGTCCTTACCGGTCAGACTCTTAGGGGATCAAAATGTGCGTGAAATAAGAATGGTGGGCGGTGAGGGACTCGAACCCCCGGCATCTTCGGTGTAAACGAAGCGCTCTACCAACTGAGCTAACCGCCCGGCGCGCCGCTTGTTGAGGAGCGGCGCTCGCTCATGGCGTAGATGTGCTCGGCTGCGAAGTAAACACGCGATCGGATGTCGGCTTCCGCGCCCTCAGCCGCCCAAGACCATATCGAAGCGGTAGCGCGGCGGCTCTCCAGCTTCGCGTTTGGCGATCAGAGAGCCGAGGCTTGTCCGCGCCCAGAAGGCGCCATCCCAATCACCCTCCGTCTCGGGAAAGTACATCTGCGTCGTCAGCGGCCAGAAGCCCTCCGCCCGCGCCTTAACGTGAATATGCCGCGGCCGGCCCGGATAGACGCCAGGGCGCGTGGTTCGGAAGCGATAGGCGCCGTCCCGCGCCGTGCGCAGCGCGCCGTAGCCTTGGAAATTCGCCGCCGCTTTGCGGCCTATATGGGCGTAGACGCCGTTTGGATCGCAATGCCAGATCTCCACCGCGGCCCCGGCGATCGGCGCGCCGGAGACGGCGAAGACCCGCCCGACCATCTCCATCACCTCGCCCGGCGCGGCTTGTCCGTCGAACAGCGTCAGATCCCAATCGCGATCCGCCGGGAGCGTTTTGGGATAGAACGGACCCTCCGCGTGCTGCGGCGTCGCGGTGAGGGCGCGCGCGAGGCTTGGCGCGGCGAGGCCGAGCAGCAGCGCCGGCGCCGCGCGCACGAAGCGTCGGCGCGTGGGAAGAGGGGCGGCGCGAAGTCGAGCGGCGCGGTCTTGATCTGTCATAGCGTCCTCTGATCTGAGGCAAGAGGCAGGTCGCCGCGCCTGCGAGAGAAGCCGCCGGTCGCCCATCATCGCCGATTTAGGAGCCTCGCCGTCCCCGTGCCGACTGCGCCAGAGAGCTATGATTGCGTGATCCTCGGAGCCGGCGCGGCGGGCTTGTTCTGCGCCTCGATCGCAGCGGCGCAGGGCGTCCGGGCGCTGGCGGTCGATCACGCGCGCGCGCCGGGCGAGAAGATCCGCATCTCCGGCGGCGGGCGCTGCAACTTCACCAACCTCCATGTCCGTCCCGCTTGTTTTCTCTCGGAGAACCGGCATTTCGCCAAATCCGCGCTGGCGCGCTACGACCAGGCGGATTTCATCGCGCTCGTCGAACGTCATGGGATCCCTTATCACGAGAAAACGCTCGGCCAGCTCTTTTGCGACGGCTCCTCGCGCGACATCATCGATCTTTTGCTGAAAGAGATGG
Source organism: Pseudomonadota bacterium (assembly GCA_038530925.1). Lineage (GTDB taxonomy): Bacteria > Pseudomonadota > Alphaproteobacteria > Rhodobacterales > Rhodobacteraceae > JALEGB01. The sequence continues at coordinate 3,749 of JBCBCG010000235.1, read as the reverse complement.
CGGCGGCGGGCGCGGTGTTGAAGCTGCAGACCGCGGCGCGGACGATCGAACGGACCGAGGCCGGCTTTCGCCTGGCGCTCGAGACCGAAGGGCGGCGCTGGAGCGTCGAGGCGCCCGCGCTGGTGATCGCCACGGGCGGCAAATCCATTCCGAAAATGGGGGCCAGCGGGTTCGGCTATGGCGTCGCGGCGCAGTTCGGGCTGCCGATCGTGGAGACGCGGCCGGCGCTCGTGCCGCTCACCTTCGGCGGCGAGACGCTGGAGGCGATGGCGAGCCTCGCCGGCGTCGCCGCCCATGGCGCCGCGCGGGCCGGCGCGGCGATGTTCGAGGAAGCGCTGCTCTTCACGCATCGCGGGCTCTCCGGCCCGGCGATCCTGCAGATCTCGTCTTACTGGCGCGAGGGAGAGACGATCTCGATTGATCTTGCGCCGCAGGGCGGGCTGTTCGAGACGCTGAAAGCGGCGCAGGCGGCGAACGGGCGCCGCGCTGTGGCGACGGCTCTGGCCGAGGATCTGCCGAAGCGGCTGGCGCAGCATGTCGCCGAGCGGGCGGGGCTTGGCGGCGCGCTCGGCGGCCTCTCGGACAAAGCGCTGCGGCGCTTTGTCGAGGGGCTGCGCGACTGGCGGCTGACGCCGACGGGATCGGAGGGATACCGCAAGGCCGAAGTGACGCTGGGCGGCGTCTCGACCGATGCGCTGAGCAGCGCGACGATGGAGGCGAAGTCTGTTCCCGGGCTCTATTTCATCGGCGAAGTTGTGGATGTGACAGGGTGGCTTGGAGGCTATAATTTTCAGTGGGCTTGGTCCTCCGCCTATGCGGCGGGGACGGCGATCGCGGCGCGAGCGTCCGGCGCCGAAGGGTGAGGGAAAGCGATGATGCGACGGGCGGCATGGGCGATCGCAGCGCCTCTATCACTGATTGCGGGGCTCGCTGCGGCGCAGTCGACCGACCAGCCTTTCGATCGGCTGCTGGTCGCCGACGCGCTGGATGAATGCGCGCCGCTCACGCATCCGTGGTGGAACCCGATCGTCGGTGAGGCCGCCGAGGCGCGCGTCGAACGGCTCGCGGAGGGTCCGGCGCCGGGCGCCTGCCTCTACACCAACCGCATGACCGCGACCTTCTCCGTCATCTGCCGCTTCGACGAGCCGACCCGCCGCGCCATCGCCGCCGATTTCCGCCGCCAACATGGCGCCGAGGATGTGAAGACCTCGATGTCGATCCGCGGCTCGGAGGTCATTGCAACCTATGAGATCAACGGCGAAACCTATCCCGACACGATGACGATCTCGCTGAACAACGGGGTCTGCGAGACGGTAAGCGCTGATGATTAGTTCGGTTATTTTTCTTTATTTGAATTTTTGTGGCAATTTTTTTTCCATAGATATTTTAAGATTGAATTTATTTTAATATCAGGAGAAAAACATCAAAAAATACGCTCTATAATGTCTCATCGTTGGTTTGATGGTGAGGGAATTTAGTGTAAGTTATATGGATTTTTGGCTGGATGAAGGGGTGAGGTGATGAAAAAAATAGAAGAGTTTAGGGCGTCAGCTTTGATGGGAGTGACCGCGGCGCTTATAATTTTGGGTTATGAACTGCAAGGCTCTAGTTTTGCGCTAGATGGAGTGAGCCCTATCGTGGTAGCGCTAGCGGTATTTTTTTTAGGCGCTTTTGCTGCAAGATTTCTTGTTGACTCCATTCTACGTTTGCAATTTATTCGTGCAATTATTCAAGGGTCACACTTCGCCGAAGGATTTTGGCACCTAAAAACAAAGGCGGACGATAGCGGCAGTGCACTGTCTTATGATGGTGTTCTGCAAATAACGTACGATGCGCGTGATCGGCAAACACAAGTAACAACTTATCGCATTGATTCTGACGGCTCAATTTTCACAACTAGCTCACTCATCGCTAGTATAAGTGAATTTGGGAGCAGACTTAGGTATTTAAACTTTTTTTATTTGAATTACCCAGCTGGTGAGGGCAGATATGGTTTATCGGCAGGCGACATATACTGTTCAGACTCGCACAGTAGGTTGCCAGATTTGTTAGATTCCCGAATTAATGTGACGGGAGAACCAATAATCCGATCTCAGCGCGCAATCAAAATTACCGATCGTGAAATTAAGAAATATCGAGCGATTGCTAGAAAAAATAATTCAAGGCTTTGGCAGATTGAATTCCTTCAGAGGCATCGTAATTAGGCTTGTTTATTTCAATAATATTGTAAATAGCGTATCGCATTAGCGTTAAATTTACGTGGGGGGGCGTATTTGTACTTTTTCCATGTGAGGCAGGCGGCGCAGCCCATCGCCTGGGCCGCGCCGCCTGTCTCACTCATCGTCGTCCGCATCGCCGCCGTCTCGCGCGAGGCGTTCGGTCGCGCGTTTGGCGGTGCGGCGCTCTTCGCGGTGGCCGCGGGCTTTGGCTTCGCGCTTTTCCTGGCGCTGTTTACGCCAGGGCGCGTCCGCCATCCAGTCGCCGGCCATGATCGCGCCGTAAGGCTCGATCTCGTCGACCACCTCGGCCAGGCCGAACTGATCGATCTGGCGGCGGACCGAAGCCGCGTCTTTATAAGCGCTCGGCAGCTCCGAGACGTCCGGGCGCCCGCTGTAGAAGCGGACGTCGATCCCTTTGGTCTCGACGCGCACCTGATCGGCTGGCTTATAGTCGCCAAGCGCGCGCACATGGGCTGAACGGCTCATATTGCGGCCCGCCCCATGCGGCGAGAAGCCGAGCCCGCGCGCGGCGTCGAGGCCGCGGGTGATCAGGATCGGTTCGGCCATGTTGAGCGGGATCAGCGTCAGACCGTTCGTATCCGCCGCGTAATCCGCCCAAGCCGGCGTCGCGCCCTTGCCATGATAAAACCGCCCATCGCTCTTCTGGAACACGAAGTTGTGCTCGTTCCAGAAGAACTCTTCGGCCTTCACGCCCAGCGCCTCGGCCACCCGGGCGTGGATGACGGCGTGGTTCGCCTTGGTCCACTCCCGAATGATCTGCAGCGCCTGCCAATAGGCCTGGCCCTCCTCGCTGTCGGCGACAAGCCAGGCGTTGCCCGCCGGCGTCTCGGGCGAGATCTCCTTGGTGCGCCGCTGCGCCTCGACCATGCCGCGCTTGTAGAGCATCGCGCCGGGCTTGCGGCTGCCGTGATGGGTCGCCATAGCCACCGCGCCGGTCGACTTCAGCCGCCCGACATAGAGGAAATGATTGCCGTCGCCCTGTGTGCCGAAATGGTCGTGGCCGGCATCCTCGAGCCCGGTTAGGAACCGGTTGCCCGCGAAGCGCTCCAGCACCTTCGGCGCGGGAAGCCGGCCCGAGCGCCCGCGTCCGCCGCCGCCGAAATGCGTCAGCTTTTGCGCGGCGTCGAGCGCCGCTTTGGGATCGACGTCGCCGAGCACGCTGACCGCGACCGAGCAGCAGATATCGGCGCTGTGAAAGCCCGGATGGATCGCGTTCTGCGCCGCCGCGACGCCGCCGACCGGGATCGTCCCGACCGGCCCGGCGGGGCAGGCGTCCGGCATCACGGCGCCGGCCACCAGGGTCGGCGTGCGCATCAGCGCGCGCATGCTCGCCTCCACCGCGGCGATGTTGGCGGCCTCTGCGTCGGTTTCAGCTTCGATGTTCATTTCAAAGGCGGTCTCGCCCGGCGCTTCGACCGGCGCGGACGAGCCGGCGCTGCGCGCCATCGCGGAACGGCACGCGCCGCCTCCGGCCATTCCGCTCAAAGCGCCGGGCGAGACCGCCTTTGA
>JBCBCG010000234.1:0-5258 GCA_038530925.1 Pseudomonadota bacterium | reverse complement strand
CCCGCCCTTTTCGCGCCGCGCTGCGCCATAGACGGAAAGGCGCACCCTCTGTGATCGGCGGGCGGATCGATGGCGCGCTTGTCGGGGCCCTCCATCGCGCCACAGTTCGTTCCAGCGTTCTTGAACGGCGAAAGCACCATCCTCGCCGCGCACGGCGGCGGCGAAAAGGCCGCGGCGCGCAGCGGCATGAAGGCGGAGGATGCGTGGATGGGGCTTTCGCCACGCTTCAGGTCCGACCAGACTCCATCAAGATGGTCTTCGCCGCGCGCGCTGGGAAGGCGGTCGCGGATCCACGCGCCAATTGCGAATGACATCTCCACAAACGGCGCGGCGCGTTGTCGCCGCCGACATTGATGAGACGCCCACCAGGGCCTGTTTTCCCGCGTCCGCAGCGTCACCCGGCGACGCGGTGACTGCCGCGCTCGATCCGTCCGAGCTTTTTTGTGTCGATTGGGATCAGCCCGCCGGGGCGTTTATCTTGACGCCGCCGCGGCGGCTCCTTCGGCTTAAGCAGCCTCAGACGGCCGCTCAACGCCTGCGGCGGCCGGCCCGGCCGCGTGGCGAGCGACCATGCGCTCTCGATGATGGATCCGGGGTTCGAGCATCCTGATGTGGATTTTTCATCCTGCGTGCCGCTCTTCGCGCCTGCGGCGGTCGCAGGGCGCCGTCCCTAAGCCGGAACGACGCGCCCGCACAGTTTCAGAGCGAGGCGAAGCCCGCTCGCGCCGCGGCTTTTGCGAAGCGCGGCAAACGTCCTCGTTTCAAGAGCTTGGCGAGGCCCTGAGCGCGCGCTTCCGGCGGGGCCATCGCCTCGATGCGCGCGAGCGCGCGGCCCATCGCCTCTGGCGCATCGGCCAGCAGCTCGGTCAGATACGCATCGCCGCCCACCGGCCGCATCCCATGCGCCGCCAGCGTGCGCTTCGGAAAGTCCCTCAAATTATCAGTCACCAAAAGCGCCGCGCCCGCGGCGATCGCCGCCGCAAGAACGTGGCGATCCTCCCAATCGGGCAAGGCGAGCGGACCTTCATGCGCCTCCCAGCCGGCGACCAGCGCGTCCGGATGCGCCGCGCGCGCGAGCGCGATGTCGCCGTCGATCAGCGCCGCCGGCGCGCCGCGAGCCTCTTTCGCCGCCGCGCGGCGCCACTCCGCCTCGATCCGGTCGCTCCATCGTGGGCGAAAAAGCCCCTCGCGCGCCGCCGCGAGCAAACTCTCACGCAAGATCAAGGGCGCGAGGACGCAGGCGTCCAAAAGCGCGATGGGCGGCGCGGCGGCGCTCATCCCGCGCAAGCCGCCGCTTCGAGCGGATGGAGCACGAAGAGGCGCGCCGTCGGGACCGACACCAGATGCGCGAGAAAGCAGCCGCGCAGGCGCAGCGCCGCGCCCGGCCCCCGCTCATCGATCACATGCTCGCAGCTCGCCAGATTCGCCGCATGACGCTCCGGCGCGCCCAAGCGGATTTCAAGCAGCAGCGCCGGATCGCCCGAAGGCGGGCGCGCCGCCGCGATCGGCGTCAGCGCTCCGAAAGGGCACTCATCGGCGGCGAGCCCGAACGCGGCGCGGCGCCATTCGGGGTCCCGCTCGGCGTCGATCCTGACGCTGAAATCCAAGCGCATGATCGCGCCGTCCGCGACCGCGTCGAAGGCCGCCGCCGCGGCCTCGCCCGCCTCGACCTGGATCAGCGGCGCGCCGCCCGCCGCCGCGCCCGGGCCGCCGGCGACCGACATCAGCGCGGCCGTCGCGGCGCAAGCGAAGGCGGCGGGCCGTCTCATCGCTCAATCCAAGACATAGATCAGAGCCTTCAGATACGCCGTCTCGGCCAAGGCCGGATGGACCGGATGGTCGGGCCCGGCGCCGCCGTCATGAATAAGCCGCGCCTCGCGCCGATGGGCGCGAAAGGCGGCGGCGGCGGCGCTCGCCAAAGCGGCGCGACCAACCGCATGGCTGCAGCTGCAAAGGCAAAAAACACCGTTGGGGCCAGTCAGCGCCACGCCGAGCCGCGCCGTCTTCGCGTAAGCGCGAAGCCCTTGCTCAAGCGCCGCTTTGTTCGGCGCGAAAGCGGGCGGATCGCAAACCACGGCGTCGAAACGCTCGCCGGCCTCCGAAAGCGCGCGCATCGCCTCGAACGCATCAGCCCGCATTGTCGTGAAACGGTCGGCGACGCCGCTCTCCTCCGCGCCCGCCTCGGCCATCGAGAGCGCCGGCGCCGAAGCGTCGATTGCAAGCGCGGCGCGCGCGCCGGCAAGGAGTGCTGCGAGCGAAAAGCCGCCGACATGGGCGAAAACGTCGAGCACCCGCCCGCCCCGGGCGAGCGCGGCGAAGGCGGCGTGGTTCGGCCGCTGGTCGTAGAAGAGGCCGGTCTTCTGGCCAGCCAGCAGATCGGCGCGATAGACCGCGCCGTTCATCGGCGCGCTGAGCGGCGCGTCGAGCGTTCCTTTCATAAGACGCGTCTCCGCCGGCAACCCCTCGAGCCGCCGCGCCCGCGAGCCGCCGCTCCACACCACGATCCGCGGCGCAAGAACACGGTCGAGCGCGGCGAGCAGAGCAATGCGCCGCGTCTCGAGCCAAGCCGCGTTGGGCTGCACCGCGAGCGCATCGCCGAAGCGGTCGATGACGAGGCCGGGCAGCCCGTCGGCTTCAGCGTGCGCCAACCGATAGAAGGGTTCGGCGTAAAGCCGCTCGCGAAGGCTGAGGGCGCGGCGCAAGCGCGCCTCGAGCCACGCGCCGTCGATCTCCGCCCCAGGATCGCGATCCAGCGCCCGAGCGGCGATTTGCGAGGCGGTGTTGACGGCGACGGTCGCGACCGGCTGGCGAGCGCTGTCCTCCAGCGTGGCGATCGCGCCCGGCGCGAGCGCTTTGGCGCGGCGGTCCAGCACCAACTCGTTGGCGTAGATCCAGGGCGCGCCGGCGAAAAAACGGCCGCCGCATTTTGGCTTCAACCTCAGCGAGGGACGCCGCTCAGCCGCGCCGGCGGCGGACCCATGGCGGGGCGCGGCGCCCTCATCGAGGCGCGGCGCGCGCCTCTCTTCGGCGGCGGCGGCGGCGGCGGCGGGGTCGGCGGGCTGACGGCTCATGCCAAGCTCGGTTCAGGTTCTGTTGCGATCATCGACGCTGGTATAGCCGCTTGCGAAGGCCGCGTCTCTTGCCGCGTCTTTTGCGGCGTCGCTCGCGCCGTTGGAGCGGCGCGCTCGCCAATCGTCAGAGATCCCGGAGCCGCACGCGGTATTCCACCATCCCGCCGCGGCCGGGCGCCAGCGCGCCGACGAAGCGGAACCGGATCGCCGCGCCGGCCGCGGCGTCATCGGATCCCGCGCCGCGGCGCGGCCCTGCGGCGGGCGACGGCTCCTCGATCGCGCCGCCCACCACCCCGTCCGGCGTGCTGACGAAGCGAGCGCTGCCCGGCGCGAAGGCGACCGCCGACGGCGCGCGATCCTCCACCAAGACCCGTTCGATCACGGCGTCGCCGTCATTCTTGAAGATCAGCCGCATCACGACGCATTCGCCCGGCGCGGCGTCTTTCAGCGGCTCGAACAGCGCATCCTGCGCCGCCTCATCCGCCAAAGCGCCGTCGCAATCGCGATCCACCGCCATCACCCGCGTCGCGGCCACGGCGTCGAGCCGATCATCGCGCCGCGACACGGCGAAACTCGCCATGCCCGAAGCGAGCCGACCCTCCGCATCGACGCCGAACACCTCCGCTGAGACCGTCTCCCGCCATAATGACGTCGCCGAGGCGGGGATCGCCGCCGCGGCGAAGAGGGTGAGGCTCTCGCCGGGCTGCAGGAGAACGCCGTCGCGCCATGGCGGATCGCTGGGGTCGAGGCGGCCGCCGCCATCGGCGTCGCGCCAAAGACGCCAGGAGATCCCGCCTCCGGAGGGCGCGGGGATCCGCAGTGCGAGCGCCTTTTCGGCGCCCGGCGCGCTGATCCGCAACGTTTGGACCAGCCGCTGACCTGGCTCCGCGGCGAGTTCAGGCGCGAATGGATCGACGCGGAGCGCCAGCACGCGGAGCGCGCTTTGCGCCGCGGGGCCGGCTTGGTGGTCGCGCCCAGCCTCGGCGCTGGGCCGCGACCGGTAGCGCTCGACGCGGAAGCGCGCCGGCGCGGCGAGCGCGGCGGCGCCGACGGCGCGGACCGGCGCGCGCAAGGTGACGCAAGCGCCCGGCGCCAGGGCGGCGGCCTCCGCCGCTCGCGCGGCCAGGGCGATTCCGCCGTGCGAGGCGGCGCCGCCGACGCGTCGCACAACCCCGAAGGCCCGGGGCGCCGCGGCGGCGAAAGGAGAGACGCCGGCTTCATCGCCGCCGCGCCCCGGCGCTCCGCCGCCGCGCAGAAGCCCGCCGGCGAACAGCCGAGGCGGCGCCGCCGCATCCAGCGTGAAGCCGGGCGGCAGAACGCCGCTCACCTCCAACCCGAAGGCTGGCGCGTCCCCACGGTTGCAAATCTCCGCCATGAAGCTCGCACGCGCGTTCAGCGCCACGGCGCCATCGCCGTCATCGCTGCCCGCCGCCAGCGTCAACGCGGGCTCCGCCACCCGCGCCGCCGGGCGCGCGAGCGAAGCGACGCGGATCGGCGCGCGATCCTCTTGCGCGGTCGGCGCGGGTCCGAGCGCCGTCTCCACTTTCGTTTCGATCACCGCGCCGGCGCGCAGCCGGGCGTCGTCTCCCAGCTGCAACGCGGCCTCGAACACCAAATTGGCGTCCGCCGCGCCATCGACGACGCTCTCGCGCAAGAGCGCGCCGAGCGGCAGGGACACGCGCGCCCATTCCCCGCCATCGACCGGATCGATCTCCGTCGAGACGTCGGCGGCCTCAAGCGCGGCGACGCGGGTCTCCGCCGGGCGCTCATTCAGCCCGACGCGGTCCGTTTCGAGCGCGAGCGACCCATTATCCCGCGCCACGGTGGCTTGAGCCAGTTTCAGGGCCGGCGCGAAGAGCCGCCCCGCCGCGTCTCGCGCTCTCAGCAAGATCGAGATCGAGGCCGCGCCCCGGCCTTCAGGCAGCGGATGGACGCTGCGGATGCGGAAGGGTTCGCCGATGGCGAGCGCTGGGGCGAAATCCTCCGGCGCCGGCGCGGCGGAGCGCAACGCGACGTCGAAGCGCGGCGCGTCCGGGCGCCGCGCCGGCAGGGCGGCGGCGATCGACGCCGCTCGGATCGGCGCTGCGCCCGGCCCTTCGCCATCGACGCCGGAGACGAGGAGCCGCGCGGCGATGTCGGCCCCGATCCAGGCGCCGGGCGCCAGCGCGCCGTCAACGGCGATGATCG
>JBCBCG010000233.1:0-5347 GCA_038530925.1 Pseudomonadota bacterium | reverse complement strand
TCATCCTCGATCGCGAACTCGATGAAGGAGCGGCCCACCGTCAGCGAGACCAGCGCCTTCTGACCATAGCTGAGCGCATTGTCCAAAAGATTGTGCAGGCAGCGCTTCATCGCCTGCTGGCGCAGTTTGATCTGCAGCGCGTCCGGCGTTTCGATCTGCTCATAAAGCGACACGGTCCCGCCCCTGCGCCGCGCTTCGCTCACCACCTCCTGCGCCAGCGCCTGCACGTCGACGGTGACGAAATCCTCGCCCTGATCGCCGCGCGCATAGGCCAGGAACTCATCAAGGATCAGCTCCATCTCGCGCACATCGTGGCGGAGCTCGCCGACCTCGCGCGTCTCCTGCATGAATTCCAGCGCCAGCTTCATCCGCGTCAGCGGCGTGCGCAGATCGTGGCTGACGCCCGTCAGCATCCGTGTGCGCTGCTCGATATGCTTCTCAATCCGAGTGCGCGCATCGAGAAAGGCGCTCGCCGCCATGCGCACCTCGGCCGCGCCGGCGATCTTCACCGGCACGCTGCGCCCTTTGCCGAAGGCTTCGGCCGCATGCGCCAACTCCTGAACCGGGCGGATCTGATTGCGCAGATAGAGGAGCGAGACCGCGATCAGCGCCGCGGCCGCCGCCGCCATCCAGGTCAACAGCAGATGCGGGTTCGAGGCGATCATCCGCTTGCGCGGCAATTCGGCCATCAGCACGCCCCAGCGCGTGTTCACGCGCACATCGACCAATTTGCGCTGACGGTCATAGGCGACGAAGGACGGCCCGAGCAGCACATCGCGCATCGACTCCTCCACCGCATTGCCGATCACATCGAAGAACGCCGGGTCGACGTTCGGCGGGATGGTCGCGTCGGGCCGGATCTGGATCGCGACCGACAAGGTGCGGGCGGCGCGCGCCACCTCTTGCCGCGCGGCGGCGAAGGTGTTCGCGGCGTTCGCCGAGGACACCACGAAATGCAGCTCCGAGGCGACGGAGCGGCTCATCTGCCGCGTCACACCGTCGAAATGCCGCTGAATGATCAGCGAGGCGACGATCAATTGCAGCAGAAGCATCGGCAGCACGACGATCAGCACCGAGCGCCAAAACAAGCTGGTCGGCGAAAGCCGTTTGAAAAATCCCGTCACGGGCGCGCTCATTCACAAAGGCCGCAGCGATTTAAAGCGGCGATGATCCTAACCGAGTTCCCATTATAGGCTCTTTCGCGCCCGACGCCTATTGACCCGCCTCGCGCCCGCGCTCTGATGCGAAGCGAGCGCGAAGGATGAAGGGAAGGCGCGGCGATGGAGATCGAGATCGCCGGCGGCGCGCCGCCGGTTTTGCGGATCACGGCGGACAATCCCAGCCCGATGACCGCCGAGGGCACGAACAGCTTTCTGGTCGGGCGCGAGGCGCTGGCGCTGATCGATCCTGGACCGGAGGACGCGGCGCATCTCGCGGCGATGAAGGACGCGGCCGGCGGGCGGCCGGTGTTCGGCGTCTTCGTCACGCATAGTCATCTCGATCACAGCGCCGGCGCCCAAGCGGCGGCCGAGGCGCTCGGCGCGCCGATCCTGGCCTTCGGCGATCACCACGCCGGGCGGCGCGCGGTCATGCGGCGGCTTGCGGAGGCGGAGGGCGCCGCGGCGGGCCTCGGCGGCGGCGAAGGCGCGGATCTTTCTTTCGCACCGGATCGCCGGCTCGCCGATGACGAGATCGCCGCCCCGCCGAACGGCGAGCCCTGGCGCCTTCGCGCGCTGCACACGCCCGGTCACACCGCGAACCATCTCAGCTTCGCGTTGGAGGCGGCGGACGGCGAGGCTTACGCCCTTTTTTGCGGCGACCACGTCATGGCCTGGTCAACCAGCATCGTCTCGCCGCCGGACGGCGATATGGGCGCCTATATGGCGAGCCTGGCGCGCCTCGCCGCGCGCGACGATCCGCTCTTCCTGCCAGCCCATGGCGCGACCATCGCCGAGCCGCAGGCGCGGCTCGCCGAACTGATCGCCCATCGCAAGGGCCGCGAGGCTGCGGCGCTCGCGGCGCTGGAGAGCGGCGCCAAGACGCCGGCGGAGCTTGCGCGCGCGATCTATCGCGCGCTCGATCCGCGCCTGCTGCCGCTCGCCGAGCGGAATATGCTGGCGCATCTCATCGATCTCTGGGAGCGCGGCCGCGCCGCGCCTGAGGGCGGGCGCGTCGGCGCCGCGGCGCGCTTCGCCTTGACGAGCGCGCGAGAGCCCGGCTCAGACTCCCGCTCAGAGTAAGGAGCGCACGACCGATCGCGGGGGATCGATCGCATGAAACCAATGCTGACGATGCTGGTCGCGGCGAGCGCGCTGAGCGCCTTCGCCTTCCAGGCCGAAGCCGCCAAATCGCGGCAATGCCAAGCCTCCTACCGTGTCGAGCCGGTGGCCGGCGCGAGCTTTCGCCCATTCGATTTCGCCGAGGCGCGCGCGCGGCGCTCCGCCGTGCGCGCGAACGAGGCCCGGCGCCGCGCCTCCGCCAGCCTTGATCGCTGCCTCTCCGCCCATTTGCGCAGCGACGCGGCCCGCCCGCCCGCCGCCTGCGCGCGCGACGGCGTCCAGGTCTATTCGCTCCGCGGCCGCTCGCCCTCGCAAGCGGCGATCCGGACGCTGTGTTGCGAGGCCGAGGCGCGCTATGCAGGACCCGTGAACTTCCGCATCTCCGGCCGCATCTATGGCGACGCCGGCTGCGCCGCGACGCCCGCGGCGCGCCACACCCATCTTGGCCAAAGGAGCTGCGCGACGTGGCGCGGCCTCGGCGTTTGCGGCTAACCGCGCCGCCGCGCGGGCATTGGAGCGTTTTGATGCCGGATTTCCCAACGCCGGACGCGCCGCGGAACGGCGAAGCCGCGCCTGGCCGCCTGCCGGACAACATCGCCCATTTCGCGCGCGCGCTGCGCAAAGCGGGGCTGCCGGTCGGGCCGGGCCGGATCCTTGAGGCGACGCGGGCGGTCGAGGCGCTCGGCCTTGGATCGAAGGCGGATTTTTACTGGGCGCTTCACGCCTGCTTCGTCTCGCGGCCCGAGCATCGCGCCGCCTTCGCCGCGGCCTTCAAGCTCTTCTGGCGCGATCCGCAAGTCATGGAGCGCATGCTGGCGGCGCTCCTTTCGGAGACCACCGTCCCGCGCGAGGAGAAGCCCAAGCAAGCCGCGGACACGCGCGCGCGCGAGGCGCTGACCGCGGATCAGCCGCCGCCGGCGCCGCCGCAGAGCGCTGAACGAGACGAGCGCATCGAACTCGACGCGACCTTCGCCTTCTCCGCCGACGAGAAACTCCGCCGCACCGATTTCGAGCAGATGACCACCGCCGAGATCGAAGCGGCCAAAGCCGCGCTCGCCCGCCTGCGCCTTCCCGCGCCGAAGCTGATCTCGCGCCGCAGCCGCCCCGCCCTCCGCGGCCGCGCGCCGGACTGGCGCGCCACGATCCGCGCCAGCTTCCGCCATGGCGGCCAGCCCTTCGATCTACGCCGCCGCGCCGCCCGCCCGCGGCGCCCGAGCCTGATCGTGCTCGCCGACATCTCCGGATCGATGAGCGGCTACAGCAGGATGCTGCTGCATTTCCTCCATGGTCTCACAAACCGCGCCCGGCTCGGAACGGCGCGCGCGGGCGAGGAGAGCTGGGCGCGCGTCGAGAGCTTCGTCTTCGGCACGCGGCTGACGCGGATCACGCGGCATCTGGCGGCGCGCGATGTGGACGACGCGCTGACCGGCGCTGGGCGCGAGGCGCAAGATTGGGAGGGCGGCACGCGCATCGGCGCTTGTCTTGAGACGTTCAACACCCTGTGGTCGCGGCGCGTGCTCGGGCCCGGCGCCGTGGTTTTGCTGGTCACCGACGGGCTCGACCGCGACGACCCAGAGCGCCTGGCCCGCGCGGCGGAGCGGCTGAGGCTCTCATGCCGCCGCCTGATCTGGCTCAACCCACTTTTGCGCTGGGATGGGTTCTCAGCCCAAGCGGGCGGCGTGAAGGCGCTGCTGCCGCAGGTGGACAGCTTCCGCGCGGTTCACAATATCGACAGTCTGGACGCGCTCGCCGCGGCGCTGAGCGGCGGCGAGGATGGCGGCGAGAAAGCGCGCCTCCTGGCGGCGATGGCCGCGGCCGGCGCGCATGAACAGGCGAAGAGCGGGGAGCGATGACGAAAGCGGAACTGGCGCATGATCAAAGCCCTGAGCAGGCGGCGGCTTGGTTGGCGGAGGGCAAAGGCGCGGCGCTGGCGACGGTGCTGACGATTTGGGGCTCGGCGCCGCGGCAGCCCGGCGCGCGGCTCGCCGTCTCTTCGGAGGGGGAGCTGCATGGCTCCGTTTCGGGCGGCTGCGTCGAGGCTGCTGTGGCCGCCGAAGCGCTGGAGGCGATCGCCGACGGACGGCCGCGGCGGCTGGAATACGGCGTCTCCGATGAAGACGCCTTCGCGGTCGGGCTCGCCTGCGGCGGGCGCATCGCCGTGCTGGTTGATCCGATCGTCGCGGATGCGGCGGCGGCGCCGGGCATGCCGCGCGCCGATCTCGAGCGCCTGATCGCCGCGCGGGCGGCGCGCGAGAGCCTCGGTTATGAGATCGATCTTGAGAGCTGGGAGCGCCGCTTTCTCGCGCCCGGCGCCGCGCCCGAAGCTTTCGCCCGCGACCGCTCCGGCTTTAGCGGGCCGGAGGAGGCGCGGTTTCTGGCGATTGAGGCCGCCATCACGGAAGCGACGCCGGCTTTCCGAAGCGCGGCGATCGCCTCGGCGGTCAGCGCCGCGCCCTTTTTGAAGACGCGCCCGCCGGCGCGGACCGAATGGGCGAGCACGCAGCCCTCCGCCGCGTCCACGGGCGTCTCGCCGAAGATCACGCCGCAGGCTCCGCCGCGCGGGCGCGCAACGCGTCCGGCCCGCGGCGCAAGGCGACGGTGATCGCCGCAAGCGTGGAAAGCGCGATCTCCGCCGGCGTGCGCGCGCCGATATCGAGCCCGATCGGCGCGTCGATGCGCGCGATCGCGGCGTCGCCGAGGCCGGCGGCCCGCAGCCGCTCGGCGCGCTTGGCGTGGCTGCGCGTCGAGCCGAGCGCGCCGATGTAAAACGCCTCGGAGCCGAGCGCGGCGATCAGCGCCGGATCGTCGATTTTGGGATCATGGCTGAAGCAGGCGACCGCGGTGCGCGCATCGAGCCCCAGCGTCGCAAGCGCCTGGTCCGGCCAGTCATGGGACAGCGTGGCGCCGAGCCTCAGGCCTGGAAAGCGCGCCTCTGTGGCGAAAGCGGCGCGCGGGTCGATTACGCAGACGTCGTAGCCCGCCGCCGCCGCCATCGGCTGAAGCGCTTTCCAGGCCTGAGGCTCGGCGCCACGCTGTCCCATGACTGGCCGGACCAGGCGCTTGCGACG
>JBCBCG010000232.1:0-5347 GCA_038530925.1 Pseudomonadota bacterium | reverse complement strand
CGGCGCTATATTGGTCTTCGCCCACGTCTCATCGATGAACACCAAGCGCTTGGGATCGAACCGATGCTGATTGCGGATCCAGAAGCGGCGCTTGCATACGACATCTGTTCTACCCCGCTCTTCGGCGATGGCGGTTTTTTTTGTGGCTCAGCCCCTCGGCGCGGACGAAGGACCAGACCGCCCAAACGCCGACGTCCCGTCCGCGGTCCCGCAACTCCACCACCAGGCGGCGCAACGTGAAGTCGTCCGCACGAATGCGCTCGCGCAGCCAGACAGCATGATCGCCGATAATCTTGGGACGGCGATCGCCGCCCATCTTGTCGGGGGCGACAGAGCCTCTCTCGCGATGACGCCGCGCCCATTTGACAATCGCCGACGGGCTGACGCCCAAGGCCTTCGCCACCGAGCGCCGGCTTTCGCCAGCCTCGACGCGCGCGACGGCGCGCTCCCGAAACTCCATCGAACAAGGTCGAGCCATCCTTGCTGGCCTCCACTCCAGCAAGAACCGTGAATCAGAAACCGACCTCGATGGGAACCACGGCCAAGGATTCCAAATCCGCCCAACGCGCTCTAGACGCGTTGCGCCTTTTGGGTCGGGTTCAGCCAGTTCAGCGGCTCGGCTCCGCGCCCAACCAACGCGCGCCTGGCGAACAAACCCGTTGGAGTGGCACTTGAGCGGCCTTCGGGTGGCTGGCGCATCCCGCCGCCGATCCTCCGTCATGAAAACGCGACGATGCGTCAACGCTGCGATGAGATGGAGGGTCCGGGAGCCGCAGGCGCTTTCGCCTACGCCTGGCCCCCGCGACGCCTTAGCGCCGACGTCTGGCCGCGGAATGGCGGCTTTGCGCCGGCGCCGATCTCCGCGAGCGCGCACTCGCGACGATCGACGCCGTCAGCCCGCCAAACTAGGCGTGGATCGGCGCGCCGAAGGCGGCGGCCATAGCGGCTTCGCGCATCGCTTCGGAGAAGGTCGGATGCGCGTGGCAGGTGCGCGCCACATCCTCCGAACTCGCGCCGAACTCCATGGCGACGCAGACCTCGTGGATGAGATCGCCGGCGAAGGGGCCGATCACATGGGCGCCCAGCACGCGGTCCGTCGCCTCATCCGCGAGGATCTTCACAAAGCCGTCCGTGGCGTGATGCGCCTTGGCGCGGCCATTGCCCATGAACGGAAACTTGCCGACTTTGTAGGCCTGGCCGTGCGCCTTCAGCTCCTCTTCGGTCTCGCCGACCGAGGCGACCTCAGGCGAGGTGTAGATCACCGACGGGATCACGCTGTAATTCACATGGCCATGCTTGCCGGCGATCTCCTCGGCGGCGGCGACGCCTTCATCTTCGGCTTTATGCGCCAGCATCGGCCCGTCGGTCACATCGCCGATGGCCCAGATCCCCGGCACATTGGTCGCCCAGCGGCCATTGGTTTTGACGAGGCCCTTCTCGGTCATCTCGACGCCCGCCTCGGCGAGGCGCAGGCCTTCCGTGTAAGGGCGACGGCCCGTGGCGACCAGCACCACGTCGGCCTCGATCTCATGGGCGCTGTCGTCCTTGCGCAGGGTGTGGCCCACCTTCACGCGATTGCCGGTCTCGACCTTGCTGACGGCGGCGCCGAGCGTGAACTCCATGCCTTGCTTTTTCAGGATCTTCTGGAACTGCTTGGAGACCTCGGCGTCCATCGTCGGCGTGATCACGTCGAGATATTCGAGCACGGTCACTTTCGAGCCGAGCCGGCTCCAGACCGATCCGAGCTCAAGCCCGATGACGCCGGCGCCGATCACCACGAGATGCTCAGGCGCGCTCTCGAGCGCGAGGGCGCCGGTGCTGTCGACAACTTGTTTTTGGTCCACCTCGGCGAAGGGCAACGTCGAGGGCTCGGAGCCGGTGGCGATGACGATGTTCTTCGTCTCAAGCACCTGCGCCCCGCCTTCGTTCAGCGCGACTTCGACTTTGCCTGGGCTCATGATCGAGCCCCAGCCTTTGATGTAGTCGACCTTGTTCTTCTTGAAGAGAAACTCGATGCCGCTGGTGTTGCTGTCGACGACAGACTGCTTGTAGGCGTGCATCTGCGCCATATCGACCGAGACGCCGTTCGCCTTGATGCCCATTTCTGCGAAGCGGTGCTGCGCCTCATGCACCAGTTCGGAGGAGTGCAGCAGCGCTTTGGAGGGGATGCAGCCGACATTGAGGCAGGTGCCGCCCAGCGCGCCGCGCCCTTCGACGCAGGCGACCTTCAGGCCCAACTGCGCGCCGCGGATCGCGCCCACATAGCCGCCCGGGCCGCCGCCGATCACCACCATATCGTACTGCGTCATCCTCGCCTCCACTCCTCATGCCGTCGCGGCGTTTCGCCCGCCAGCGTCGATTCCATGCACGCTCGACCCATCCGTGCGCCGTCGCGATCGGGCGCGCGCGCCGCGTCCCGTAAGCCCCTAAACGACGCGCGTTAAAATCTCAGCTTGCGTTTGGTCGCATTGCGCGGAGCGCGATGGCGATTGACAGCCTACCGATCGGTAAGCACTGTTGCGCTCGGACGCGCCGCGATGGGACGGCGCGCTGGGAGGATGACAGCGGGAGGCGCCGATGGAGCGCAGTGAAGAGATCGGCTTGATCAAGGAGATCATAGGCCTGGCGGAGCAGAAATCGGCGTATCTTGATGCGGAGATCGCGCACTCGCCGATCTCGCGCTACGCCAGCCCGGAGCGGTTCGAGCGCGAGCTGGCGACGGTGTTTCGCCGCAAACCCGTGGTCGCGGCCCATTCCTCCGAGCTGCAAGGCAAGCGCGCCTTTCTTACAAAGTCCTTCTTCGGCCTGCCGCTCTTGCTGACGCGGGATGACCAGGGCGTCGCGCACGCCTTCCTAAACGTCTGCCGCCACCGCGGCGCGACGCTGGAGCGCGAGGCGACGGGCTGCAAACGCATCTTCACCTGCCCATACCATGGCTGGAGCTTCACCAATGAGGGCGCGCTGCGCGGCGTGCCGCATGAGGCGCAGGGCTTTCCCGATCTGCCGCGCGCCGAGCGCGGCTTACGCCGCCTGCCGCTCACCGAGGCGTATGGCTTCCTCTGGATCATCGCCGATCCGGAGGTAGGCGGCGCCGCGCTCGACATCGACGCCTGGCTCGGACCGCTCGCGCAGGATTTCGCCTGGCTCGGCCTCGCGGAGCATCGCATCGCCGAGGAAGGCTCGTATGAGCTGAAAGCCAATTGGAAGGTGCTCGTCGAGGGCGGCCTTGAAGCGTATCATTTCCGCGTCGCGCATAAAGCGACGATCGCGCCGTACTTTCCGGACAATCTCTCGACCTATCGGCTGTTCGGCCCGCATCTTCGCTCGGTTCTGCCGCGCAGCACCATGCCGGATCTGCGCGAGACGCCGGAGGCGGACTGGGACATCCGGCGCGACGCCAATCTGCTCTACACCGCGCTGCCGAACACGCAGCTTTTGGCGCAGCAGGATCATGTGATTTGGACGCAGTTCGAGCCGCGCGCGGCGGATCGGACGATGGTGCGCATCGCCACTTTGGTCCCGAACAGCGCGCCGGACACGGACGAGATGCGCGCGCATTGGAAGAAGAACCAAGAGATCACGCGCGTGACGCTGTTCGAGGATTTCGAGCTGGGCGAGGAGATCCAGGCCGGCTTCGCCTCGCGCGGAAATCCAAGCCATTTGTTCGGACGCTTCGAGGGCGCGCTCACCCGGTTCAACCTCGCGGTGGAGGAGATGCTGGCGGGCTGACGAACCGCGCCGCTCGAGCGGGTCACCCCTGCGGCGGAACCGACCAGGCGGAGAGCGCGGCGGCGCGCTCTCCATCGTTGAGCGCCGGCCAGCCGCCAAGGCGGCTGCGATACCAACCGATCCAACCGGCGGCCGGGGCGTCCGGCGCGGCGCAGGCCGCCGCGAGGCGCTCGACGGCGCGGTCGAACGGTTCCGGCGCTCCGAAGGGCCAAAGCGGCGCGGCGCGCAGCGTCTCCGCGGCGCGGCCGGCTTCAAGCTCCGCGAGCTCCTGCGCCGCCTCCGGCAACAGCGCCGCGCGCGATGCGGCGGCTCTGGCCGAGGAGCAGGCGGCGGCGAAGCCGGCGTAGGCGGCTGCCGCGGCGGTCGGCGCCAGCACGGCGACGCCGACGCGCGCCGCAGCGTAAAGCGCGGGATAGGCGACCGTCTCACGGCAAGCGGCGGAGAAGACGGCGTCGGAGGCGATCCGCGCCGAGCGGCGCGCCTCGGGATCCTCGATCGCCGCGCCCGCGGTCAGCAGAGCGCGGAAACTGAGCGCCGAGAGGCGCGCGGCGTCTTCGGCGCGTTTGGCGGAGATCAGCGGCGCCGCGCGCAACGCCTCACGCAAGGCGAAGACGGCGATGGCCGCGCGCGGCAGGCGCTCAAGCCGCTGCTCGATCACGCTTTGCCCGCGATCACTGGGTGCGCTGCGCAGGATCCGCATGGTGCTCGCTCTCTTCGCTCCGCTGATCCGAAAGAAAACCAGCAGAGATTATGGACCGAAAAGGGGCGGCGTCCGCCGCCGGGCTCGCCATTCCGGGCGAGCCTCCGCCGCGGCGCCGCCGGCCATCGGCGCAAATGCGCAAGAATCGCCTATCGCGCCGCAAGTCTCGCGGCGCCCGGGCGCGGCTTGGCCGGGCAGGATCCTCTCATCGCGCCGCCTGATGCGGCGCAGATGAGAAAGGACCAAAGCGATGACCAACGAGCTCTCCTCCCGCCGCGCCGACGCCGCTTCGACCCGCGCCGCGCCGCGCGACCCATCGCGCCGCGCGCTCCTGTGGGGCGCCGCCGCCGCCGGCGCCGCCACGGCAGCCTCCGCCGGCGCAGCGTTGGCTGACAGCATGAACCCCGCCGCGGCGCCGACCAGCGTCAATCCCAAAGGCCGCTTCGCCGGCAAGGTCATCGCAGTGACCGGCGGCAATTCCGGGATCGGCGCCGCCACGGTGCGCGCCTTCGCGCTCGAAGGCGCCCAGGTGATGTTCTGCGCCCGCCGCGACGCGCTTGGACGCAAAGTCGAGGCGGAGATCCGCGCCCTTGGCGGCGACGTGACCTGGAAGCGAACCGATGTGCGCGAACCGGCCGAGGTCGAGGCCTTCATCAAAGCGACGGTCGCGACGTATGGCCGGATCGACGTGCTCTTCAACAACGCTGGGATTTTCATGACGCCCGGCGCGCTGGAGGAGATCGCCGTCGAGAACTTCCGCGACATGATGGCGACGAATGTGGACGGCGTCTTCTACGGCATGAAGCACGCGCTGCCGGAGATGAAACGCCAAGGCGGCGGCGTCATCGTGAACATGGCCTCGGTCGCGGCGCATCGCGGCTTCGGCGCAACCGCGCATTACAACGCCTCGAAGCATGC
>JBCBCG010000231.1:0-5395 GCA_038530925.1 Pseudomonadota bacterium | reverse complement strand
CAAGATCATCGCGAAAAGCGCGCCCGCCGCCAGCAGCCCCGCGACCCACAGCCCGCGCGCGCCAAAGGCGTGCGCGGCGTAGATCGCCCCAAGCGCGACCAGAACCAGCGCGCCGCCCGCCAGAAGCGGCGGCGACAGCGGCGTCGCCGCGGCGGCCACCCCATAGAGCCCGAGCGTCGCGAGACCGCCGAGCGCCATGACGGCGAAAGACGCCGCCAGTCCCGCCAAAGAGCCCGAGAAGAGCGCGGCGGACAGCACGACGGCCGAGGCGACCAACGCCACGCCCGCGAGGTCTCGCCCGAGCGAGAGCCACATCTCCAGAGACATCGCCGTCACATCCTCCGAACGCGCGGCGCCGGCGTCGTCCCCGCGACGCGCTCACCGCCACTCCCAGCCGCTACCGTCCCGCCTGACGCCCGTCCCTTCGGTCTCGCCATCCGCCGCGGCGCCCGTCCGGCGCCTCTCCTGCGCCGCGACTCGGCGCGCGACCGCATCTCGCTGTTTAGGGGATCGACGGGCGGCGGCAAACCGCTTCAGGCGAGCGCCTGTCGCCCGCGCCGCGCGCGTCTCGCTCGCGCATCGGCGCTTGGCGGCTCACTTCAGCGTTTCAAGATAGGCGACCAAATCCTCGATCGAGGCGGCGTCGAGCCGCGGCTCCGCCCGCGGCGGCGCGTCAGCCGGCGCGCCCGGTGTCGCGTCCGTCGGCGAGAGGGAGTAATAGGCCGGCATCGCGCTGCCTTCGACCAAGACGCGCGGATTGATGATCCAGAGCCGGATCGCGCTGGCGGAGAGCCGGGCGCCGACGCCGCCTAAAGCCGGGCCCGGCTCGGTCGGTTGGCGCGGCGCGCCCGGCGCCGCGTGGCAAGACGCGCAGTCGCCAGCCTCGGCATCGAAGAACAGCGCCTCTCCGCGCTCGGCGTTCGGCGGCGCGTCCGACAGCGGCTCCGGCGCGCTGCGGCCATCCACCACGACGTAAGTTAGATCCGGCGGCGTCTCCGCGTCCTGCGCCAAGGCGCCTCCGGCGCAGACGATCCAGGCCCAGACGATCAGAGCGCCCAGCGCTGCGGCCTGGCCGACGCGCCGAAGCGCGGCGCCGGCGCCTCCGATATGGATTGCGCGATGAAGCGGCATGCGCGCCCTTCTCAGCTGTTGAAACGACGCGCGCCAAGGCGGCCAGCGCGCAGACCCTTCTCAAGCATCTCTCCGAAGCGAGGGGAAGAGCGCAGGCGCGCGCCGCCGAAGCCTTGCGAGGCCGCGCCCCGCCCGCCAAACTCTGGGCGTCACTCCATCCCCGCGCGATCGTCGGGCGCGCCAGCGAAAGGAACACGAGATGAGCGCCGCCAAGCCGCCTCAGGACGCCGCGCCGACGGACGCCGCCGCCGAGACCGGCGCGACGGTCGATGCTGAGCTCGACGCGCGCGGGCTGCTGTGCCCGCTGCCGGTGCTCAAAGCGCGCAAACGCCTCTCCGCCTTGCCGAGCGGCGCTGTGCTGCGCGTGCTGGCGGATGATCCGGCCGCGGTGATCGACGTGCCGCATTTCTGCGCCGAGCAAGGACACGACTTGCTCAGCCAAGGCGCCGCCGCGGACGGCGCTTTGGTGTTCCTGCTGCGAAAAGGCGCTTAACCTGCGCCGCGGCGCGCCTTAACCCGGCTCGGCCGCCGCCGCCCTCTTCTCGCGCGCGATCAGGATGAGATTGCGCACATAGACGACCAATCCGAAGGCCTGGGCCAGAATGATCACGATGTCTTGGCGCAGAACGCCGTAGACCAGAAGCATCGCCGCGCCGGAGAGAGAGAGCCACCAGAAAGCGACCGGCACGACGCTGCGGCCTTCGCGCTCGGAGGCGATCCATTGCAGCATCATCCGGCTCATAAAAAGCGCCTGCGCGGTCAGCCCATAGAGGGCGAGCAGCGCTTGCGGCCAGCTCTCCACCAAGAGCAGGCTTAAAACCCAATGCGTCTCCGCTTCGGCCATGGGCTCTCCCGCCGCCTGATCATGCTTGCGTTCCAGCGCCTCAGGCGCCGTCGCGCCGCCGCGCCTCGCTGATCGACGCGATCACGGGCAGCTTGCGCCGACGCAACAGCCACCAGACGCCGACGAGATCCGTCGCGCCCACGATCGCGCGGCCGATATTGGTGTATTTCGAAACGCCATGCTCCCGCGCGCGATGCGACACGTCCACATGCGCGATCTCCCAGCCTTCGCGTTTGAAGAGCGCCGGCAGATAGCGGTGCAGGTGATCGAAGAAGGGCAGCGCCAAGAACGCCTCGCGCCGGAAGCCCTTCAGCCCGCAGCCGGTATCGCGCGTATCGTCGCGGAGGATCCAGCTTCGAAGCCGGTTGGCGAAGCGCGAGGCCGCGCGCTTTGAAAGGCTGTCTTGCCGGCCCACGCGCTGCCCCGCGACGAGCCCGATGCGCGCGCCGCCAGGCTCGAGCAGCGGCCGCACCAGCTTCGGCAGCTCCGAAGGCGGGTTCTGCCCGTCGCCGTCCAGCGTCGCGATGATCGGCCCGCGCGCATGCAGCACGCCGCTGCGCACGGCGGCGGACTGGCCGCAGCTTGAGACATGGCTGACCCGGCGGAGCCAAGGATGGCGCGCTTGCGCCTCATCGATCTTCGCCGCCGTCTCGTCATCGGAGCCGTCATCGACGAAAATCGCCTCGAACGGACCGAGCGGCGCGCAAGCGGCCTCGATCTCTTCGGCGAGCTGCGCGACCGCGTCGGCTTCATTCTTCATGGGCGCGACCACGGTGAAGAGCGGCGCGGTCTCGCGCCCGTCGGGCGCGCGCGGCGCCGGCGCTCTCTGCGGTTTCGCCTCGATCTCGCTCATCTCGTCTCTCACCCCGCGGCGGCGGCGGCCTGTTGCGCCGTCTCAGGACAGCGCGCCCCGAGCCGCTCATCACCCTCTCGGGCGTAAAGACGTAAAGTCAAAGACTTGCCGCCATTGTACTGGAAGCCCGTCGTTTCAGCTAGCAAGCGCGGCGCCGCGCCCTCCGCCGCCAGCGCCGCGCGGAAGCGATCATCGCGCTGCGCCTCGATCCACACCAGCGCCCCGGCCCCAGATGCGAGCCAGCGACCCGCCTCCTCCGGCCCCAAAAGCGCCGTGTCGGTCCCGGCCAAGAACACCAGACTCGGTTCATGGTAGCGCACCGCGCCGAGCGGCGCGAGGGGCTCGCCCTCGCCCGCGGCGCAGGCCCGCCAGGGCTCGGACAGCGCGACCAGCCGCTCGCTCACCCAAATCTGGCTGAGCGCGGGAAAAGCGAAGGCGTAGGCGTTGGCGTAAGTCAGCCCCGCCCCGACCAGCGCGGCGCGCACGAAGCCGAGCCAGAGCCCTTTGGTCAGCCAGCGCCAGGCGGCGAACAGCGCGATCAGCGCCGCGACCGCCAGCGGCGTCGTCTCCCAAATCAGCCGCCCTTCGATCAGGCTCGGGCCGATCCAAAAGGCGATCGGCAGCGCCAGCGCCGGAATCGCCCAAAGCGTCGCGGCGATCCAGAAGAGCCAGCCCTTCGCTTTGGCGCCGCCATCGAGCACGGCGGCGGCGGTCAGCGCCAAGATCGCTGGATAAACCGGCAGCGTGTAATGCACGAGCTTGGTGGCCACGAGTTCGAAGACGATCCAAGTCGGGATCAGCCAGCCGAGAAGAAACGCCGTCTCCGGCGCGCGCCGCCAGCGCCAAACGTAAGGAACCGCGATCAGGGCCAGCGCGGTCCAGGGCCAGAAGGCGCCGAAGAAAGCGAGGAGATGCGCGCCGGGCGGCAGGCCTGGACGCTCCCGCGATTGGGCGACTTTGCCGAGGAGATCCTCGGCAAGCGCTGCGTCGAAAAACGCGCCGCCCGTCTGCACGCCGATGGCGACGTACCAAGGCGCGACCAGCAACAGCAGCCAAACCAGCCCCCAGGCCCAGCCGAGCCGCCCAAGGCCGGAGAGGCTGCGGCTCCAGGCGCACATCCAAGCGATGGTTCCCAGCACCGGCATCAGGATGATCGGCCCTTTGAGGAGAAAGCCGACGCCGATCGCGGTCCAGAAATAAAAGATGTTCCAGCCGCGCTCGCGCGCGTCGTCGTTCACGCCGAACCAGAGCCGCGCGAGCGCGCCTTGCGCCGCGACCACCGCGGCGAGCAGCATCGCGTCGGCCTTGCCCGTGCGCGCCTCAAAGCTCAGAACCACAAGGCCCGCCGTCATCGCTCCGGCGAGAAACGCCGCGCGCGGCCCGACCAGCGGACGCGCCGCCCAAGCGGTCAGCAGCGCCGCCAGCGCCGCACCGAGGAGCGAGGGCAGACGATAGGCCCAGATCTCCGCCCGCTCAGGGCCAAGAAGGCTCACTGGGATGGATTGGGCCCAGTAAACGCCCACCGGCTTTTGATGCCGCGCCTCCTCCTGGAAGCGGATGTCGACGTAATCGCCGCTGGTCACCATCTGCTTAGTGGCTTGGGCGAAGCGCGACTCGTCGCGATCGGTCGGCCCGAAGGAGGCGATCCCTGGCGCGAGCAGCGCCAAAGCGATGATCAACAGAAGCAGGGCGCGCCGCCAAGCGCCGCGCGGGTTCGGCTTCCCGCCCTCTTCGGCGCCGCCAGCCCACGACACCACGCCGCCCATCGCGCTCTGCGCCAGACGGCCGAAGAAGCCGACCTCCGCTGATTTGGCCGCCATCCGCTCGCCTCTTCCCGCGCTCCGCCCCGTGAGCCGCGCCCCATTTCTTCAGCGCCGATAACATGGCGCCGCGCCGCGCGGTCAATGAAGCCTGCGGCGGAGCGCTCTCGTTTTCAGCGAGCATGGGCAAAGACGGCGCCATCCCGCCGCGCGGCGCAGCGGAACGAGCCCGCGCCGCGCCGCCAGCGCGAAACAGCGTTACTGGCCGAGCGGCGGCAGATCCGGAAGGCTCGGCAAATCATCCACCGGCGTCGTCGCAGGCGAATCCGATTCCGGCGCATCGGCGCCGGCGTCGGACGGCGCCGCGCCGCCTTCTGTCGCCGGCGCGATCGGCCGGCCGCTCAGATCGGGCAAATCCGACAGCCCGCCCGGCGCCGCCGGGCTGCTCGCCGCGGGCCGCTCGCCGCCAAGGCCGAGCCCGCGATCCTGAGCCTGATCAATAGCGAACCAGGTTAACACCATCGACGTGGCGATGAACGCGGCGCAGAGCCCCCATGTCGCTTTTTGCAGCGCGGTCGCCGTGCTGCGCCCCGACATCACATTGCCGCCGCCGCCGCCGATCCCGAGCGCGCCGCCCTCCGAGCGCTGCAGCAAAACTGCGCCGATCAGCAAGAGCGCGAGCAGAAGGTGGATGACCAGGACGATGTTTTCCATAAACCAACTCTCAAAACGCGGCGCTGGCCGCCGCTCCAACGCCGCCCGCCGCATATGCGCTGATCAGCGGCGCGGGCGCGCAATATCCCTCTG
>JBCBCG010000230.1:0-5424 GCA_038530925.1 Pseudomonadota bacterium | reverse complement strand
GACTGTCGTCGCCGATGAACTCCTGGGAACCAGGGACATCGTTGACTCTGCCAGGGCCGTCGATCTCGATGACGCCGTCGTCATCGATGGGAGGCGCCGGTTCTGGGATGGGCTCTGGCGTCGGCTCTGGAACCGGGGCCGGATCTAGAACCGGGGCGGGATCTGGAACCGGGGCGGGCTCGGGTGTGAGGCCCGTCAGGCGCAGGGCCGGTTCGGACCCGTTCGCGACGGCTTGAGCGGCGAAGCTTGCGAAGTCGAATTGCTGCGGACCAGAGGCTTTGACCTCGGGTTCGGTTCCCTCGCTCGAGAGTTGCGTGGTGTAAGAGCTCGTCAGGCGCGCTTCGGCTCCGATCAGCGTGTCGCCCGACTCGAACGCGTCGCCGACAAAGTAGATCTCGGTGTTCGCCGGCGCCACGAACTCAACGCTTGGCGTGCCCATGAAAATACCCGTGTCGATGCCAGTCAGCGTCACCGCACGATCTTCATCGGACGAATTGCGGATGCGCCAAACCGGGCGCGTCAAATCGCCGTTCTCGTCAAAGGTTCTGCCCACCGAAGACAGGCGCAGACCGCTGCCATTGGTTCCCTCATCATCGCCGTTAAAGGGGACCGCGATGGCATTTGTAAGAAACGCCTCGCTCGTCTGGGCTTCATCATCCTCGAACACGATGCGCTCGACGCTAGTCAGCGTGTCCGTCTCGCCAGCGAGGGCTACACTGGGATTATTCGGATCGCGTAAGCCGACTGTGATCGCGCCGGTATCGGAACGCTCTATGATATAGTCTTGGCTCGAGCCTGCGAAGAAGGCGCTGTCTTGACCGAAGCCGCCATCTATCGTGTCGGCACCGCCATCCCCCCAGATTTCGTCATCACCACGATCGCCGAAGATGATATCGCCATCCTGGCCACCAAAGATGTCATCATCGCCTTGGCCGCCGAACAATTCGTCGACGCCGCCACCACCCGTCAGTAAGTCGTCTCCCTGGTTTCCTTTGATGTCATTGTCGAGTTCGTTGCCAATGATATGATCATTGCCATCGAGCGCGATCACCTCGAGATCTGGCGTTTGAGGAACTTGAAAGCCCAGACCATCGACGCCTCGATCGTCACCTGGCGTCAAGATCAAACGGTTCTGGCCAGGATCGAGTTCGCGCGCTTCAAACTCAAGGTTCTCCACGCTGAACAAGGTGTCGCGCTCGCCTGTGTCGCGATCAATGACGAATGTTTGCCCCGCGACGCCTTCAGCATCCTCGATGATCTCGTAATCCGCCTGGGATTTGCTGAAGACCGCCGTATCGAAGCCGTCGCCGCCATCGATCACATCCGCGCCGTCGCCGCCAATGAGGCGATCATCGCCTGATTGGCCTCGAAGCTCATCGTCCCCGTCTCCGCCGACCAAGATATCATCACCCTCGCCGCCATCGAGTTCGTCATCTCCAAGGTCTCCGAAGATCGTGTCATCCCCGCGATCGCCAAATACGACATCGTTTCCTTGGCCCGCGAAGATATCATCATCACCGCGGCCACCAAAAACTTCGTCGTCGCTGGCGAAGGCGGTGATCACATCGTCGCCGTCATAACCGAAGAGCGTATCCTCTTCAGGTGTTCCGTTGATGACTTCAGCGCCCGTCACGATCGGCGGCGGCGTCGCCGCGTCGCCCTCAGCGACAAGCGCCTCCAGATCGGCGATGCTAAAGCTCCGTCCATTAAAGACGAATTCTTCAACCGCGCTCACTGTCGTCTCGGAGTCGCCCGAGGCGATTACAAACACGCCTGGCGCAGGGCTGGTGATCTGATAGGCGCTGATGTCGTCCTCGAAGAGGACAGTGTCGTCGCCCTCGCCTCCGTCCACCGTGTTCACGCCTGCGCCGGGCGCGAGATCATCGTCGCCAAGGCCGCCGGTCAGGCTGTCGTTTCCGTTGCCGCCCGAAAGGGAATCGTCGCCCTCCCCGCCGTCGATGATGTCGTCCCCTTCGCCGCCGCGGATCGTATCGTCGCCGAGATCGCCATCGATGACGTCGTTGCCATCGTCCCCATTGATCACGTCGGAGCCGTTGGTGCCGAGGATATCGTCGTCTCCGCCGCCTGCGTTCGTTTCTTCGTTCGGCGCGTCGACGATCACAGTGTCATTTTCATCACCGAAGTTGTTTTCGCCATCGACGATGATCGGCGGGCGCTCCTCTTCGGGAGGGATCTCATCCACGATCGGGATGGTCAGCGTCGCGGTCAAAGGGGTCGACCCAGGAACCGTCGGGTCTTCGACCTGCACCGTGACCGTGATGCTCTCACGGCCATCGAGCTGGGCGAAGTCGTTCAAGAACAGCCCGTCTTCAGCGCGCGTGACCAGCCCGGCGTCGGGCCCGAGAAGCGTGATGGTCGTCTCGCCAAGGCCGTCGTCATCGATCGCGATATCCGCGAGCTTGAGCGGCGTCGACTGCCCCTCCGGAATGCTGGCGACCGGGTTCTCTAGCGTGAGCCCGCTGGGCGCCTCGTTCTCTTTCACCACGAGGGAGATCGTTTGAGTGAAGTCGATCGGCGATCCGACGGTTGGATCGTCCACGTTCACATCGACGCTGAACGTCGTCGGCTCAGTGAAGTTTAGATCAACGCCAGCGTTTACGAAGATATTGCCATTGTCATCAATGCGGAAGATCTCATTGCCGTTGGCGTCGGTTGGGTTGTTGGTGAGAAAGAATTCGACATCGTCATCACCCTCAAAGGAGTCGCCATCTGTTGGTTCGATGCGTCCGAGCGGCGTTTCATTCGTAGTGTCCAAGCCGTTTGGCAGTGTGTATTCGCCATCGCCGCTTGATGCGCCGGAGCTGGGAGAACCGGAGAAGCTGAAACCGCTGGGCGCTTCATTTCGTGGCGCGAGCTCTGTGGTGTCGAGCGGTTGGCCATCGGGTCCAGTAATCAGGACAGTCGCCGCGCCGTCCTCGCCGGCGACACCCGTTACGCCGACATCAAGGCCTGCGCCCTCAGGGAAGAACGCTGTGAAAGTCTGATCCGAGAAGGAAAGCCCGAATAATTGATCGCCGATCTGAACAAAGTCATCATCAATTGTTCCGTTGTCGCGCGCCGTGACGTCGAGGCGCGTCAGTGTGATCGAGCCGCTGCCGCCGCTGCCGCCATCGCCGCCATCACCTCCATCACCTCCATCACCTCCATCGTCTTGCGCATCGTCATCCGGCGCGAGCACATAGTTCACAATCACATTCTCGAAGTTGCGGATTGGACTGTCCGGGCCTTGGCCCAAGGTCAAAGTCGGCACCTCATCAAGTTCTGTGGTGATGTTGATGACCAGCGTGTCGCCTTCAACTTCGCCGCCTTCGCCGCCATCCAACAAAAGGCCGCTGAAGTTTAGATCGCCTGTATTCGCGACCGTTGTGCCGAAGGCTTCGACATCGACCGTCACAGTATCGTCGTTTCCGCCCGCAAAGACGGTCGCGGTGTCGAGATTGCTCACGGTGATGTCATCGCTTCCCGCCGGCGTCTCGCGTGGCTGGTCGGGATTCTCGGGATCGAAAAGGATGGTGTCGCCATAGCGCGTGACAAAGTCGTCGGAATAATCGCCGTAGACCGTGGAACCCTCGGCGGCCGTGATCGTGTCATCGCCGCTGAAGCCTTGAACCGTGGTGTTCTGCCCAGCGGTGACGGTGTCGTTGAAATCGGTTGCGCCGAACCCTTCCATGCCAGTGACGGTCTCAAGCGCGCCGAAATCAACCGTAAGGCCTTGGTTCGCGCCGAGATAAGTTGCGATATCATTGCCGCCGTCGCCGCCGCTGAGCACATCGGTGGTCGCATCGGTGACGAACGCGTCCGACCCAGCGCCGCCAGACAGAACGTCAGCGCCCGCTCCGCCGAACAAAATGTCGTCGAGCGGCGTGCCAGTATACTCGGAACCGCTGTCGTCGGCGTGAAACTCGTTACCATCTTCCTGTGAAAGAGGCTCTGCCAGCCCCTCTGATATCTCAGCGCCAAGCTCACCCTCCAAGAAGGTAATGAGTCCTTCTGGAAGGAGGTCTTCAATCGCCGGTGGGCCCTGCGGCAATTCAGGTGATATGAAATCAGGAACAAGGAAAGTTTCACCATCGGACGCCAGTTGATCAATGCCTAGAGATTCTCGAATTGATAAATATTCATCATCTGAAATCTCAAGTATTTTTCGCGTTGGCCCAGGGTCGCTTTCTCTATTGAAATCTCGCTCCCAAAACTCCCGGACAGTTTGAGCTTCAGGGCTAAGAGATTCACTAGGTAAGGGGTTTAGCTCCTCAAGCCCTAAGTTGAGGCCCAAGGGCTCAGCGCGCGGACGAAGTCCCTCTAAAAATTCTTCGAATTCGGCTTCGCTAAGATTTGCCTTGAGGGCGGCTACAACTTCGACAGCCTCTGCTCCATTTGAAATTGTCTCGTAGTCCCGCCGGAAGAACTTGGAAGGGAGTGATTGATCATTCTGAAAGAGATCTTGAGTAAATGTAAGTGGGACGTCGTTAGTCCCCGTGAACTCTTCAGCGATTCGCTCACCCCACAAGTTTAAATAATTTACGAGGTCAATGCCTTGGTTGCCAAAATTCTGCCTCGGCTCAGTCTCCACCTCACCGGTGCTGGATGAGAACGTGTCCCAGCCGCCGAAAGTGGGGGCAATGTCAAAATATGAGTATCCAGCCTCTAGCATGAGACCGATTTTTGAGGCGCGGACGTCATCGCTGAGAAAATCTCCAAACCCGAATACAAAATCCGCAATTGCTCGATCAGCAAAGTCATTCATATTGATCGTGCTTGAGCCACCGGTGCCTGTGATCGTTACACTCGAAAGATCAGTGGAAATTGAGCCACGCCACGCGGGGCCAACACTGTAGTTTCCATTTTGTAAAGTTGCTTGGACTAATGTTGATACAGCCTCAACCGTCAACGCTAGTGGAAGCCCTTTACCTGTTTTCGCAAGCGCCGCGGAGATGGGCGCGACTGCGGCGTCAACGCCAGCAGCGAGCCCTGCCCCAATCGCTTGGCTGGCGCCTTTGACACTAAAAAGCGCTCCAAAATTTGCAGAAAAGCCTTCGCCGCTTTCGGTCACCGGCGGAATTGCGCGATAGTTTCCAAACAATAGACTAGGGGTTACTTTGGGACCAAATGGCGCGGCAACACCTTTGCCAACCTCAACTGCACCGGTCGAGGGCGTGTATGTGGCGACAGTAGCTGTAGTCTCCCCAGGAAATTTAATTCCGAGAAATATTGTGCCGTTCGCCAATGCATCGCCAGCCCCAGAGAGAAAATCTTGAGAAAGCGCCTCATAGTTGGCCGGCGCAAGGCCAGCAACTGTAATGCTGCCACCAACCAGATTTGTTAAAAAGTTGGGCACCGGCCCTGCGGTCCCAGAAAGGGTCTCGGGGGTAATTTTCCATACAACCCCACCGGCGAAAGCCTGCG
>JBCBCG010000229.1:0-5562 GCA_038530925.1 Pseudomonadota bacterium | reverse complement strand
GTCAGCCCTTGGAATGATGTCGCGGCGCGCGCCGCGGACGGCGCCTCTGCGGCGGATCCGAGCATTGTCGCCGCGGATGAGGCGCACCGCGCGGCGATGGCGGGCGAAGCGACGCTTTACGACATCCGCACGCCGCAGGAATGGACGATGACCGGCGTTCCGCAAGGCGCAGAGCGGCTGTCGCTGCAGGATCCGAGGTTCGGCGAGACGCTTTTGGCGCGGCTGCGGGCGGAACCGGCGACGCCGGTGATCCTGATTTGCGCCTCGGGCGGACGCACGGGCCAGGTGCTGCAGCAACTGTCTCAGATGGGGCTGAGCGGCGCGCGGCATGTGGCCGAAGGGGTCTCGGGCTCGCCGGCCGGGCCCGGCTGGCTCGCCCGCGGCCTGCCGCTCGAGCGCGGCGACGGCGCATGAGCGCGCCGCGCGGCGAGCGATGAGCTTCGATTGGACGCCAGAGCGTTTGACGGGCGCGGCCCGGGATCATGTCCGCCAGTACGACGCGCCGCGCTTCGCCGCGGTTAAGGAGGTCGGCGCCGCATTTCTGGCGATGCGCGCTTCGGCGGCGCGGGATGGGCTCGATCTCCGCCCCTTCAGCAGCTTTCGCGATCTGAAGACCCAAGCGCGGATCTGGCGCCGGAAATACACGTTGAAGGCGACGCTTTACGACCGGACGGGCGTCCCGCTCGACGGCGCGGCGCTGAGACTGGAGGCGCGCATTTGGGCGATCCTGAATTGGTCGGCCCTGCCCGGCGGCAGCCGCCACCATTGGGGAACGGAGATCGACGTGGTCGAGGGCGCCGCCGTCGACGCCGGTCACCGCGTCGATCTCTTGCCGTGGGAGACGGCGCCGGGCGGCCCGTTCCATCCGCTCCGGCAGTGGCTCGACGAGAACGCCGCGCGCTTCGGGTTTCATCGACCCTACGATGTCGATCGCGGCGGCATGTGCGCCGAGCCGTGGCATCTGAGCTATGCGGCGCTCTCCGCGCCGGCGCTTGAGGCGCTGACGCCGGAGATCCTGCGCCGCGCCCTCGCCGCCGCCGATCCGCCCGATCGCGCGCTGGTGGAGACGCTCGTCCCGGAGATCTTCGAGCGCCATATCCGCAATGTCGCGCCGCTCTTCGCCGGCTGCGCCGCTCATCGCTGACCCGCCCCGCGATGAGCGGCGCAGCCGGCGAAGAGCGGTTTGCGTCATAGCGTCTCGATAATGGCGTAATCCGGCAGCTCGTCCAGCTCGACCTCGTATTCAGGCGTGGTCCAGCCCTGCACCGAGATCCGCGCCTCATGCACGCTGTTCGGATCGCCTGAGAGGAGCGGATGCCAAGCGTATAGATCGTAGCCGTCGGCGATCAGGCGATAAGCGCAGCTGCGCGGCATCCAATCCTTCTCGGCCCGCACCACCTCAGGCGTCAGCACCATGCATTGCGGCACCAGCGTTTTGCGCAGCGCGTAATTGCCGCAGCGGCAGGTCTCGCTGTCGAAGAGCCGGCAGGCGACGGAGGTGTAAGTGACCTCGCCGCTCTCCTCATCCTCGAGCTTCAGAAGGCAGCATTTGCCGCAGCCGTCGCAGAGCGCCTCCCATTCTTGGGGCGAAAGCTGCTCCAGCGTTTTCTCACGCCAGAACCCTGGTTTCAGGGCGGGCGCCGGCTTCGAGCCCTCCGCGCCTCGCCCGCGACCGCGCCGCGCCATGGCTCAGCCGCCGTAATGCGCGAAGAGCGCGGCGACGCTGTCATAAACGAGCATCGCGAGGAACCAGACCACGCCGGCGAAGAGCGCGACCGCGCCGATCTGCAGCGCGACGTTGCGCGGCGTCAGCCGCCAGTCGAGCGGCGGATCCTCGCCGATGGGCGTCTCGCCGCCGGCGCGCTGGGCGATTTCATCGCCGCGCAGCGGCATGCCCGCCTCTTCGCGCATCTGATCGAGCCGCGCCCGCGCATCCGCCGCCGCCTCACGCGCCGCGTCCTCCCGGCTTCGCCCGTTGCTCATAAGCCCCTCCTTCAGCGCCCGCCGCTCGCCGCCTTGGCCGGGAACAGCGACAGCGCCGCGCGCCCAAGCCGCGTCTCCGGCGACCAGCGCGCCACGACCAGCGTGGTGGCGAGCCCCGTCGCGCCGAGCAACGCCATCACCGCGGGCGGCGCGAGGCCCGCGGCTTGCAGCGCGATGATCACCACGCTTGAGATCGCCATCAAAGCGCTGTCGATCATATTCGACGCCGCCACCACTCGGCCCACCGCTTCAGGCGGCGCGTTATGCTGATAGATCGCGTTCAGCGGCGTGACGTAAAGCCCGGCGCAGATGGCGAGGCCGATGAAATCCACCAACACGCGCCAACCGGTGAAGGTCGAGAGAAACACGCCCGCGCTGATCAGCGGCGCATCGGCCGCCGGCGGCGAGGAGAGACCGAGCGCGAAATAGAGATCGATCGAGAACACCGCGATGCCGAGCGCGCCCACCGGCGCGACGCCCACTTGGATGCGGCCTTGCTGCAACCAGGAGACCAGGCTCGCGCCGATGGCGACGCCGATCGAGAAGGTGGCGAGCAGCAGCGTCACAACATCCTCGTTCCCGCCGATGGTCTCCTTCACCAAAGCCGGCAACAAGGTGATGAAGCTCGCCGCGGTGAACCAAAACCAGCTGATCGCCAGGATCGTGCGCCACACCACCGGACGCTCCTGCGCCGCGTCGATCGCGGCGCCGATCGAGGGCCAGAGCGCGTAGAGCGCTGCGGCGAATAAAATTCCGCCGAGCGCGAGCAGCCAGCGATCCTCGCCCATCGCGTCCTCTGGACCGATGAGAAGGAACACCAGCACGGTCAGCACAGCGGCGAGGGCCCCGAAGATGATCGCGCCGCGCCGCGCAGCGTCGTCCTGCGGCAGCGCGCGCAAGCCGTAGAAGGGCAAGATATGCGCCGTCTCCTCCGCCGCGGGCGGCGCCGGCGGCGCGTAGAGGCTGGCGACGAACCCCGCCACAGCGACGCCGATCACCGCCGCCGAGACCAGCAGCACGCCCGCATCGGTCTTCATCAGCTGGAAGCCGGCGATGGTGCCGAGCAGGATCGCCAGGAACGTCGCGGCCTGGATCAAGCCGTTGCCGCGCACAAGCTCATCCGCCGGCAGATATTGCGGCAGCACGCCGTATTTGATCGGGCTGAACAGCGCCGATTGCGCGCCCATCAAGAACAGCAGCACATAGAGGAACTGGAGGTTCTGAATATGATACGCCGCGGCCGCGGCGAACATCAGCAAGATCTCGATGAATTTCACCGCCCGCATCATCTTCGCTTTGTCGATCTGATCAGCGATTTGCCCGGCGATCGGCGCGAAGAGGGCGAAGGGCAGAATGAAGATCGCCGCCGCGATCGAGGTGAGCGTGACGAGGCTCATCTCGAGCGCCAGCTCGTCGATCAGCTTGAAGGTCAGGAGCGCGATAAAGGCGTTCTTGAAGACGTTGTCGTTGAAGGCGCCCAGCGCCTGCACCAGAAAAAGCGGCAGAAACCGCCGAGCGGTGAGCATCGGCGCAGTGCTCTCAGCGCCGGCGGCGCGCGGCTCACGATCGGGCACGGGCGCCGTCCTCGACCGAACTCTCTGCGCGCGCCGCAGGATCGCGTGGATCAGTTTGCGCTGCGTCGGCTGTCGCCGACCCGGCGCCGGTCGGATCGGCCGCCGCGGCGACGGCGTCGGCCTCAAGCTCCGCCACGGTCACATCATCCTCATTCGTCAATCCTTTGGCGTGACGCTCTTCCGCGATGGCGAGGGTCGCCGGATCGGCGTGCTCGCGCAGCAGCGCCATGGAGCCTTCCTCGATGCGCCGTTCGATCTCGGCCATGAACCGCTCTTTATCGAGACCGGGCGGAATGGGCTCTAGATATTCGAGCACCGCGGTTTGGCCGGCGTGTTTGGTCCATTCGCGTTTCGGCCAAACCAGCCCGCAAGAGAGCGCAACCGGCGTCGCCGCGTAACCCGTCGCTTCGTAGATATGAAAAACACCGGTCTTGTAGCGCTGGCGCGAGCCGACGCGCATCAGCTCACCCTCCGGATAGATGAGGATCGGCCGCCCCTCCGCCGCCACCGCGCGCGAACCTTCGATCACCTGGCGCAATTGGCGCAGCTTCGCGCCTTCCACCGACACTTGAATGTATCCGAGCTTGCGCACGACCGGCCCGATCAACGGATAGCGCGCCAGCTCCTCCATCGCGATCGCCGCCAGCTCCGGGTGATCGACGAACAGCATGAAAGGATCGAGCTCGCTCTGATGCTTGCTGACGATCAGCTGCGGCCCGCCTTGCGCCGCGTAGCGCTCCTTGCCGCGGATCTCGAGCCGCGCGCTGAGGATCGTCCGCGTGAGAAACAGAACCCCCTTGGCGTGGGCCCGAAGCATGCCGCGCGCCGTGTTAGGCCCCGCGCCGAACGCGGAGAGGAGAATGAGCACGCCCGCCATCACCAGCGAGTAGGCGTAGAAAAGGACGTTGAACACCAGGCTTCGCATCGTCCGTCCTCCACAGCCGGCGCGCGCCGACAAAGCCTCTCGCCTGCGCCACTCTAGCCAGCGAACGCCCCGACGTCTCCCGCGCTTTCGCGCCGCGGCTCGCGGCGTCTGCGCTGTCGCAGGCCCCTCTTCAGCTTGAACCCGGCCGCGTTTCAAGATTTACGAACAGTGTTCAAAATTCAAATCGCCCGCCCGCAAGGCGTGGCGCGCAGGAGCGATCGGAGACCCGATGGCGAGGTCGAAACGCAGCCCGGCGGATACGGAGGCGATGCGCGAGCGCCTGATCGACGCGGCGCGGCGCATGATCGAGGCGGAGGGGCTCGGCGCGGTGACGGCGCGGGCGCTGGCGGCGGAGCTCGGCTGGTCGGTCGGCTCGATCTACACCATCGCGCCCTCGATCGACGCGGTGACGCTTGAGGCGAACGCGCGCGAGCTGGCGGATCTGAGCGCGGCGTTCGAGGCGCGGCGCGCGGAGCTGGGCGCCGCCGGCGCGACGCCGGCGCTGATGCTGCGCGCCTTCGCCGAGATCTATCTGCGTTTCGCCACCGCGCGGCCGCGGAGCTGGGCGGCGATCTTCGAACGCGACGCCGAGGGCGAGCCGCCCGAGTGGTATCGCGGGCTGCAGACGCGGCTGTTCGCGCTGCTGGCCGAGACGGTGCGGCCGGCGGTGCGCTCGAACGCGGAGGCGCGGCGCGCGGCGCGCACGCTCTGGGCCGCGCTGCACGGCCTCTTGGCGCTGTCGCTCGCCGGGCATCTCGACCGCGTCACCAAAGCGGATCGCGACGAGGCGGCGACCAGCGCGGCGGCGGCGGCGGAGGAGGATCTCGAATCCCACGCGTTCGAGATGATCGATGTTTATCTGAACGGGTTGGCGCAGCGCTGATCGCCGCGCGCCGGCTCGCCCGCCCGGGCGGTCACGCCCAAGGCGCCGGCGCGGCGTCGGCTCGCGCCAACGCGTCGCGCGCGTCGCGGACATCCTGGCGCATCTGTGCGATCAGCGGCTCGACGCCGGTGTAGGCGATCTCCGGCCTCAGAAAAGCGATCAACGACACCGAGAGCGTCGCGCCATAAAGATCACAC
>JBCBCG010000228.1:0-5566 GCA_038530925.1 Pseudomonadota bacterium | reverse complement strand
GCGAAAGGCGGCGCCGACGTGCTCTCAGGCATTAATTGGCTAGAAGAGGTGGAGGTTCTTCAGTTCGGCTTCGGCGCCAACGCCGTCACCATCCCAGTGAGCGACCTGCCGCCGGACGGAAGCCTCTATCAAGGCTGATCGCACTGAGAGAGCTCATGCGCCCATCAAGCAACGGTAGGATGCGCTGTCGGCGCATCCTACCTCACTCCAGGCGGCGTCGGTCAGCGCGCCATCCAGCGTCGGCGCGGCGTCGCTGTTCCTGATCAGGAGCGCCTTCGTCGCGGCGGCGTCCGCGGCGATGGTCGACCTTTTGGCGAGGCTGGCGCTCATCGCCAGCGCCCCCCTCCCCCACTCGTCGCAACAATAAACGCGTCGATCCGCGCGCTCGCGAGAGACCACGGCGAGATCAAGGCCACCCGCCCCTCGCCCGCTGAGCGTTGGCGTCTGATATAAAAAGTTCTAGAAAACAAGTACTTAACTTCTTATTCTGACCTCTCATCGACCATGACACGTGATGCGGTCGCCGCCCGCCACAGCGTGCATACGCCCGCATCTCGGGCGCCGCTCCCCCAGCTGCGGATCGGCGCCATTCACGCTCGATCCGCCCTTCACTTTTTCGTGATCTTAATGCGCGAGATTCTTCGTGGAAAAAAATTCCACACCTCCCATTTCACGCGAACAGTCAAAACAGTGGAGGACGCGAAAGACATGCACCCTCAGAGACAAACGATCGCTGAGATCGCTGCCGGGAGCGGTGATTTCGAGATTTTGGTGAAAGCGCTCGCGCTGACCGCGGAGAAGGGCGGCAGCATTCTGCTCGGCGCCGCGGGCGACGCCGATGCGGATCTCACCGTGTTCGCGCCGACGGACGCGGCCTTTTTCTCGCTGGCCAAGCAGTTCGGCTATGAAGGCCATGACGAGCAGGAAGCGTTTGATGCGCTCGTCTCCGGGCTCACTGATCTCACCGGCTCCGCCGACGCGGCGATCGCGACGCTGAACGACGTGCTGTCTTATCACGTCTCCGCGGGCGAGAAGACGCTCCGCGAGCTGCGCAAGGACGGGGATGTCGAGACCCTGTTGGTGGTCGATGGCGAGCCGCAGAGCTTTCATGTCGACGGTCGCAACCTGATCGACGCCGATGACGGCCTGCCCAATCCGCGCATCGTGACCAAGAACATCGATGCGGCCAACGGCAAGATCCAAGCGATCGACGAAGTGCTGATCCCGATCGATCTCAGCGGTCTGATCGAGGACAGCCAAAAGCCTTCCAACACCATCGCCGATATTGCGGTCGCCAACGGCGATTTCGACATCCTGGTCAAAGCCCTCGCGCTGACCGCGACGGAAGGCGACAGCATCCTCCTCGCGGCGGCCTCAAACCCAGACGCGGATTTGACCGTGTTCGCGCCGACGGACGCGGCGTTCTTCTCGCTCGCCGCGCAGTTCGGCTATAAAGGCCATGATGAGCAAGAAGCCTTCGACGCGCTGGTCGCCGGCCTCACAGATCTCACCGGCTCGGCCGAGGCGGCGATCGCGACCCTGAACGATGTGCTCTCCTACCACGTCTCCGCGGGCGAAAAGACGCTGCGCGAGATCCGAAAGGAAGGCGAGGTCGAGACCCTGCTCGTGGTCGATGGCGAGGCGCAGAGCTTTAAAGTCGACGGCCGCGAGTTGATCGACGCCGATGACGGTCTTGAGAACCCGCGCGTGGTGATCCGCAATATCGATGCGGATAACGGCAAGATCCAAGCGATCGACGAAGTGCTGATCCCGATCGATCTCACCGGTTTGATCGAAGACAGCCAAAAGCCGGGCGACACCATCGCCGACATCGCCGCCGCCAGCGGTGATTTCGACATTCTGGTGAAAGCGCTGGCGCTCACCTCGGAGCTGGGAGACAGCATTCTGCTCGGCGCTGCGGCCAATCCAGACGCCGATCTGACCGTCTTCGCGCCAACCGATGCGGCCTTCTTCTCGCTCGCCGAGCAATTCGGCTACACGGGCGGCGATGAGCAGGAAGCCTTCGACGCGCTGGTCGCCGGGCTCACGGATCTGACCGGCTCCGCCGAGGCGGCTGTCGCCGTGCTGGATGACGTGCTGTCCTATCATGTCTCGGCGGGCGAAAAAGCGTTCCGCGAGATCCGCGATGAAGGCTCGGTCGAAACGCTTCTGGTGGTCGACGGCGAAGCGCAGAGCTTCGGCGTTCAGGGACGCCAGTTGATCGACGCCGATGACGGGCTCGAGAACCCGCGCATCACCGATCGCAACATCGAGGCGGCGAACGGCAAGATCCAAGTGATCGACGAAGTGCTGATCCCGATCGATCTCAGCGGCTTGATCGCCGACGCCAACAAGCCGACCGACACGATCGCGGACATCGCCACGGCGAGCGGCGATTTCGATATCCTGGTCAAGGCGCTCGCGCTGACGGCCGATCTCGGCGACAGCATCCTGCTCGGCGCCGCGGCCAACCCGGACGCAGACCTCACCGTGTTTGCGCCGACGGACAAAGCGTTCATCTCGCTCGCTGAAGAATTCGGCTTTGACGGCCAGGACGAGGATGAGGCGTTCGACGCTCTGGTCGCCGGCCTCACCGATCTGACCGGTTCGGCTGAAGCGGCGGTCGCAGTGCTGAACGACGTGCTCTCCTATCACGTCTCCGTCGGCGCCCAGGCCTTCCGCGACATTCGCGATGAAGGCTCGGTCGAGACGCTGCTGGTGGTCGATGGCGAAGCGCAGAGCTTCGGCGTCAAGGGCAGCCAGCTGGTCGACGCCGATGACGGACTCGACAATCCGCGCATCACCACGCGCGACATCGAAGCGGCGAACGGCAAGATCCAGGTGATCGACGAAGTGCTGATCCCGATCGATCTCAGCGGTCTGATCGAGGAGGCGAATAAGCCGACCATCGCGGAAATCGCCTCCACCAATGGCGATTTCGACATCCTGGTCAAAGCGCTGGCGCTGACCGCGGAGTTGGGCGACAGCATCTTGCTCGGCGCCGCCGCCAATCGCGACGCGGATCTGACGGTGTTCGCGCCGACCGACAAAGCCTTCCTTTCGCTCGCCGAGCAGTTCGGCTTTGAAGGGCGTGACGAAGACGAAGCCTTCGACGCTTTGGTCGCCGGCCTCACCGATCTGACCGGATCGACCGAAGCGGCGGTCGCCGCGCTGAACGACGTTCTCTCCTACCATGTCTCGGCTGGCGAGAAGACCTTCCGCGAGATCCGCGATGAGGGCGAAGTCGAGACGCTGCTGGTGGTCGACGGCGAAGCGCAGAGCTTCGGCGTTCAGGGACGCCAGTTGATCGACGCCGATGACGGGCTCGAGAACCCGCGGATCGCCATCAAAGACATCGACGCGGTGAACGGCTCGATCCAAGCGATCGACGAAGTGCTGATCCCGATCGATCTCAGCGGACTGATCGCGGAGGCCAACCGGCCGACGGAGACGATCGCCGAGATCGCGTCTGCTAATGGCGACTTCGACATCCTCGTCAAAGCGCTGGCGCTGACGGCGGAGCTGGGCGACAGCATCTTGCTGGGCGCCGCGGCGAACCCGGATGCGGATCTCACCGTGTTCGCGCCGACGGATAAAGCGTTCATCTCGCTCGCTGAAGAGTTCGGCTTCGACGGGCGGGACGAAGATGAGGCGTTCGACGCTC
The DNA here is from genome assembly GCA_038530925.1 of Pseudomonadota bacterium. GTDB lineage: Bacteria > Pseudomonadota > Alphaproteobacteria > Rhodobacterales > Rhodobacteraceae > JALEGB01. The sequence goes on along the minus strand of JBCBCG010000228.1, from coordinate 1,902 downwards.
TAGTCGCCGGCCTCACCGATCTGACCGGATCGACGGAGGCCGCGGTCGCCGTGCTGAACGACGTGCTCTCTTATCACGTTTCGGCCGGTGAAAAGGCCTTTGGCGACATCCGCAAAGAAGGCGATGTGGAGACGCTGCTGGTGGTGGACGGCGAGGCTCAAAGCTTCGGGGTGCGCGGCACGCAGTTGATCGACGCCGATAAAGGCCTCGATAACCCGGAAGTCGTCGCCCCTAACGTGCAGGCGGCGAACGGCACGATCCAGGTGATCGACGAAGTGCTGATCCCGATCGATCTCAGCGGCCTGATCGAGGAGGCGAATAAGCCGACCATCGCGGAGATCGCCTCCACCAGTGGCGATTTCGACATTCTCGTCAAAGCGCTGGCGCTGACTGCGGAGCTGGGCGACAGCATCCTGCTCGGCGCCGCGGCCAACCGCGATGCGGATCTGACGGTGTTCGCGCCGACGGACGCCGCGTTCTTGTCGCTCGCCGAAGAATTCGGCTTCGACGGCAGCGACGAGGACGAGGCGTTCGACGCTCTGGTCGCAGGTCTGACCGAGCTGACCGGCTCGACCGAAGCCGCGGTCTCGGCGCTGAACGACGTGCTCTCATACCACGTGTCCGCCGGCGAGAAGACCTTCCGCGAGATCCGCGAGGAAGGCTCGGTCGAAACCCTGCTGGTCGTAGACGGCGAAGCGCAAAGCTTCGATGTCAAAGGCCGCAATCTGATCGACGCCGATGACGGTCTTGAGGATCCGCAAGTCGTCGGCCGCAACGTCGAAGCGGCCAACGGCAAGATCCAAGTGATCGACGAGGTGCTGATCCCGATCGATCTCAGCGGTCTGATCGAAGCCTCGCAGACGCCGCCGAAGCCGATGGACACCATCGCCGAGATCGCCGCCGGCAGCGGTGATTTCGACATCCTCGTCAAGGCGTTGGCGCTGACCGCTGAGCAGGGTGACAGCATCCTGCTGGGCGCGGCGGCCAATCCGGACGCGGATCTGACGGTGTTCGCGCCGACGGATGCGGCGTTCTTCTCGCTCGCGGAGCAGTTCGGCTACAAAGGCCATGACGAGCAGGAGGCGTTCGACGCGCTGGTCGACGGACTGACCGCTCTCACCGGCTCGACGGGCGCGGCGGTCGCCACGCTGAACGACGTGCTCTCTTATCACGTCTCGGCCGGCGAGAAGACCTTCAGCGAAATTCGCAAAGAAGGCGATGTGGAGACGCTGCTCGTCGTCGACGGGCAAGCGCAAAGCTTCCATGTCAGCGGCCGGCATTTGATCGACGCCGATAAAGGCCTCGAGAACCCGCGCGTCACCGACAAAAACATCGAGGCGGCGAACGGGAAGATCCAAGTGATCGACGAGGTGCTGATCCCGATCGATCTCAGCGGTCTGATCAAGGCGAGCGACGACATCGGCGATGCGAATGGCGCGGCGATCCAAGCGTTCCAGCTCGAGCAAGGCGACGCCGCGCTCGGCGATAACATCGCCACTTTGGCGGAGCAGGGCGACGCCGCGCCGGCCTCGGCGCCGGCGCCGGCCGAAGACCTGGACGCTATCGCAGCTTCGATCGCCCGCATCTTCGATGCGGTTCCCGACGAGCCGGCCAACGACGACGCGTCCGCTTAAGGCGCGCCGCGCCGGATCCTTCGGCCGCCGGATCGCAACCCGGCGGCCGCCCCGGAGCCGGCGCGACTTCCACCATTGCGGTTGGGCGCGCTGACAGGGCGCGCCCAGCCCATCGCAGGGCGCGCCGTCGGCGCGCGACCGGACAATGACGGGAGGGCGCCATGGCGCGATCACTATCTTCGAGGGAGGCGGCCGCGGGCGGCGGGCGCCAATCGAAATCCAGCACGCCCATCAGCGCGTAGAGCGCGGTGACCAGAATCAAAAGCGC
>JBCBCG010000227.1:0-5606 GCA_038530925.1 Pseudomonadota bacterium | reverse complement strand
GGCGCAGCGCTCACAGCCCAGCGGCTTGAGCGCCTTCTGCTACGGCTGGCCCGAATCTTCACTTAGGGCGATGTCGAAGTGGGAGAGGCGCCGCGCCGCGGCTTTCACGGTTTTGTCGACTTTCCAGAACACGGGAGGGCCGACCGGCGACAAGGCGCGTCTCGCGTCAGTTAAGGCGCGAGCGGTCATCGCCAGTTGTTGGATTGGGTCTGACCCTTCCGCAGCGCCGGCGCGGCGCCAGGCGATGAGGTCGCTTTCGCCGCCCGACAAGATCGCGTCGAGGATTGAGGACGGATCGTGGTCTCGCGCCTCGGGAAAACAAGCGACAAGATCATCTGCTTCAAACTGCGCGCCGGTGCAGTAAAGGGCGATTTGTTCGATGAACTGGTGACGCGAGGCGGGGTCGAGCGTGGAGAGAAGGCGGTGCGCGAGGGTGAGCGCGTCATCGGAGGCTGGCTGCAAACGCGCGGCGTCCAGGATGGAGGCGGCGGCCTGTTTGGTGAGCGGCGCCTCATAGACGCTAATGAGATCGCAGAAAGGGCATCGTCGGGCCGCGTCGATGATCTTCGAGCGCGCGCGAAGGCCATGGGTGGCGAAAAGAACCATTGGTCCGGGAGACGGCGCGTCGCGCTCGAACGCCGCCATCACGGTTTTCCCGTCGCGTTCGGTGAGATCGGTTATGATGAGAAAGCGCGCTCCGCCCAGCAGAGGTTGCTCGTCGAAGAAATCGTAAAGCTGCGCGGCGTCGCTTCGCATCGCAGGAGCCGCCAGACGCTCTGGCGTTTCGAGATCAGGGCGCGCGTCGCGGATCTTCTTGGCGAGATCGGTTACAGCGGACGCGACGAGGCTCTCATCGGACCCATACAAAAAGAGGATGGGCGTCCGGAAGGTTGCTCCTTCGGAGTAGGCGGCGAGATCAGGATCTCTCGTCGCCATCTTCGTTAGATCGATTGACTCTTAGGAACGTAATGATCCGCAGTGCAGTTTCGCTGGCGAGGCGTTCAACCGCTTCGCGTCTCGAGACGGTGGCTGCGAACTGCGAGGCCGTTGTGTTGACCGCGGTTACGACGCGGGTCGAGCCGAGCAGGGGCGGCGGAGCCTCGCTAACGACTCCGTCTGCGTCCGGTTCGGGCGCCGCTTCGCGCAGTGCGTATTCAGTTCGCGCGATCAAGTTAAGGCGCGTCACCGCGTCGTCCTGTTCGATCGCGAGCCCCTCGCGGTCGATTTTGCTCGAGACACGAAGAGTTTGGTCCGCTTCCGGGTCGATGCTGATCGATCGTAGCAGTTCCTGGCGCACACGGTAGCTGAAGCGCTCATCATCGCTGTCGATGGAAAGCTGAGAGAGGCTTAAATCCTGCTCGCCGACGGCGCCCGTCTTGGTCGCTGCGATCGGTTCGAAGCCGCAGCCGCTGAGCATAATCGGCAGCAAGGCGGCGGCGATGATGTTACGCGACGACATTCACAATCCTCTTCGGCACCACGATCACTTTTTTCGGCGCGGCGCCGTCCAGTTGCTTGACGACGCTGTCCAGCGCGAGCGCCGCGGCGCGAATCTCATCATCGCTCGCAGCGGTTGAAACAGTGATCTCACCTCTTTTCTTGCCATTCAGCTGTACCGGGAGGGTGAGCGTATCATCCACAAGAAACGCTGCTTTCGGCTCGAACCAAGGCGATTCAGCCAGCATCTGTGGTCCTGAGGATCGCCTGCCGGCGATGCGCGACCACGCTTCCTCGCTGAAATGCGGTGTGAACGGGTACATGAGGCGGATGAGAACGCCGACAGCGTCGCCGCGACCTGGTTCGGCCAGCGGTGCGGCGGCGATAGCGTTGGTGAGCTCATAGAGCCGGGCGATGGCGCGGTTGAAGCGGAACGCTTCGATGTCCTCCGTGACGGCCGCCGCCGCGCGATGCGCGGCCTTCAGGCTCGGTCCGGCGTCCTCGACTGAAGCGGCGGCGCTTTCTTCAGCCTGGAGGACCAAGCGCCACACGCGCTGCAAATGGCGCCAGGCGCCTTCGACGCCAGACGTGCTCCATTCGACGTCGCGCTCAGGCGGGCTGTCTGACAGCATGAACCAGCGGGCGGTGTCAGCACCGAATTGTTCAATGATATCTTCCGGCGCGACGACGTTCTTCTTAGATTTTGACATCTTAACCGAAGGCCCGATGGCGACGACGTCGCCTGTGGCGCGTTCAACGGCGACAGCGGCGCCGTTAGCCTGCGTCGTCCGCTCAACCTCTTCGGGACTCAACCAGCGCTTATCGGCGGCTTGATAGGTCTCATGGCAGACCATGCCTTGGGTGAAGAGGGCCCGAAACGGCTCGCGCGCTTTTTCCGGTAGATGTCCCGTGTCGTTCATCGCCCGCGCGAAGAACCGCGAATAGAGCAAATGTAGGATCGCGTGCTCGACGCCGCCGATATATTGATCGACGGGAAGCCAATAGTCGACGTCTTTGGCATTGGTTGGGGTCTCGGCTTTAGGAGAGCAGAACCGCGCGAAATACCAGGAACTGTCGACGAAAGTGTCCATCGTGTCGGTCTCACGGCGCGCTGGCGCGCCGCAGAGCGGACATGGCACGGATTTCCAGTCTTCCGCGCGGTCCAGCGGATTGCCGGGCTGGTCGAAGCGGACATCTTCCGGCAAACGAATCGGTAAACTGTCGCGCCGCGCTGGCACGGGGCCGCAGCTGTCGCAATGAATGATGGGGATCGGACAACCCCAATAGCGTTGTCGGGAAACACCCCAATCTCGGAGCCGATAGTTGACTTTGCGGTCTCCCGATCCCGCCTGCTCAATGCGGGCGATTACGGCGTCTTTGGCCTCTTCAACGGTCATTCCATCAAGAAACGAGGAGTTGATCATGCGCCCGGCGCCGGTGATCGCTTCGTCGCCGACGGTCACCGCGTCGGCATCGAGGCCGTCCGGCGCGACCACGGGTGTGACCGGCAGTTGGTATTTTCGCGCGAAGTCGAGATCGCGTTGATCGTGGGCCGGACAGCCAAAAATCGCGCCCGTTCCGTATTCCATTAACACGAAATTCGCGACATAGACGGGTAAGCGCCGCGAAGGCTCAAAGGGATGCACCGCGTCAATAGGCAGGCGGACGCCCTTTTTCTCGGCCCGCTCGATCGCCTCTTCCGACGTGCCCATCGCCGCGCATTCGGTAAGGAACGCGTCGATCGTTGGATCGGCGGCGCCAAAGCGCTTCGCCATCGGGTGTTCCGCCGAGACGGCGCAGAAAGCGGCGCCGAACAGGGTGTCTGGGCGCGTTGTGTAAACGCGAAGCGTCTCGTCGTCGGCGGCGCCGTGGAGGGCGAAGTCAAACTCAAGGCCGGAGGAGCGCCCGATCCAGTTGCTTTGCATCAGCCGCACCTTGTCGGGCCAGCTCTCGAGCGTGTCGATCGCATCCAGCAGCTCGTCAGCCATCGCTGTGATTCGGAAAAACCACTGCGTGAGCCGCCGTTTCTCGACCGGTGCGCCGGATCGCCATCCACAGCCGTCGATCACCTGCTCATTGGCGAGAACGGTCTGGTCCACCGGGTCCCAATTGACGGTAGATTCGCGCCGGTAGACGAGGTCTCGATCCAGCATGTCGAGGAACAAGGCCTGTTGCTGAGCGTAATAGCTCTCATCGCAGGTTGCGAATTCGCGCTCCCAGTCGATGGACAAGCCCATGAGCTTGAGCTGATCGCGCATGACGGCGATGTTGTCGTAGGTCCAAGCGCCAGGATGAACGCCCCGCTCCATCGCGGCGTTCTCCGCAGGCATGCCGAACGCGTCCCATCCCATCGGGTGCAGCACATTGAACCCGCGCGCTCGTTTATACCGCGCGACGACATCGCCCATGGCGTAGTTGCGGGTATGCCCGATGTGGATCCGCCCAGAGGGATACGGAAACATCTCCAACACGTAGTACTTTCGTCGATCTTCGTCGCGGGTGGCGCGGTCGCATTTGGCGTCGTCCCAAATCTTCCGCCACCGCGGCTCCGCTTCGCGCGCGTTGTATCGCGACATCGTAGAACTCCAGAGCGTCGTAAGCCGAAAGCGCGCGCTGGAGCCAGGTCGCCGGCTGTCGCCAACCGCAGCGCGCCTCAGGAAGCGCGATCAGCCTTCTTCAAGGCTATCGGAACTGCGCAGCTGGCGCGCTCGCGTCAAGATCGCATCCTCGAGACTGCGCGCCGTGTCGCCCGAGACCGGCGCGGTGACCCATTGGCCGGCGTCCGACCGTGTCTGACGGTTCACCACTACATTCAGAGACTGTGGCTTAAGAGCCGCAGACGTTATGTAAGTTGTGACTTTGAAGCGCTCGCTCTCGTTTTCGGGAGCCGCGCTCCAATCCGAGATAATGACGCCGCCATAGGGATCGGTCGAGGTCAGCGGCAGAAAGGAAAGCGTCTCGATCGCACCGCGCCAAAGGTACTTATTCACCGGAAGCTGCGCGCCGGCGGTTTCGTCGCCGCCACCGAGAATGTCGAGGCCGATGCCATCATCGCCGAAGATCGAGCCTCGCTCACCGTCGAGCGGGCTTTGCGAGTCGCCAGGCTCGAAGTTGCGCGTCGAACTCGCTTCGCGCGTCTCTATTCCAAGGCTTTCGCAGCCGACGACGCCGAAAATGAGGGCGGCGGCGACAAGCAAACGGGGTGAAAACGCGGCGACTCTCATCCGATATCCATGTGATCCTGGCGCCCAGGAGCGGGCGCGAGCCGGACCTTAAGCAACAATCGCTCTAAAGCAAGGCGCGCGCATGTCTCGAACGACGCCGCGACACTGTGGAAAATGGCCCAAGGCCGCCCGGCGACTCGGAAGAGAGCGCCCAGCTGTGGCACAGTTTGTGGCGAACGCGGCACATCCCCTGACCACCCCAATGCGCATCCTAAACGCGCCTTGACCCTCCGAGGCCCGATACGGAATGTGCCCAAGCACCCGAGTGACCGGGGCGCGAAATCGCTACACTCGAGAGACTTGCGAGGGATAAAATGAAGAAGGTTCTGTTCGGAACGACCGCTCTGGTCGCTGCGGCCTTCGCCGGCACGGCGATGGCGAATGATATTAAGCTGTCGATCGTCGGCGACGTGACCGCCGGTGTTGGTGTTGGTCCGTACTCCGAGAATAAGGCGCAAGCCGGAAGCTCTGACAGCGCGTCGGACTACCTCGAAAGCTTGGACGAAGGTAATGTCGACAAGGATTTTCACATAATCAATGAAGCTGAGATCCAGTTCAAAGCGAAGGGTACGCTGGATAATGGCATCACGATCGAAGTTCGCGTTGAGCTGGAAGGCTACGGCGATGACTACATCGATGAAAATTGGGTGAAAATTTCGTCGTCATTTGGTTCGATTTTGATCGGCTCGAATGATAATGCGCTCGACAACATCGCTGGTGGTATTGGGCGCATGGGCGCCGGCGTTGGTGGCGGTTCGTGGGGCCGTGACTACATGTTCGTTCCGGGCGCGTCTGACACGCACCTCGGTGATGAGTCGGATGAAACGGCGATATGGACGCTTTTCTCGCCGAGCCGCTGATCTTCTCGGCCTGGGCGCAAGCGCTGACGCGCCGCTTGACAGAAGACGACCTCGGCCCGCTCGCATCATCCTATCAGGGCGTTCG
>JBCBCG010000226.1:0-5648 GCA_038530925.1 Pseudomonadota bacterium | reverse complement strand
CGCTGGTCTCGCTGACGGTGGGCCGCTCCTTCATCGAGTTCGCGATCGAGGATGAAGGGCCGGGCATTCCGCCTGAAAAGCGCGAGGACGCCTTCCGTACGTTCTATCAGATCGATGAGAGCCGCAATCGCAACAACGCCGGCGGCGTCGGCCTGGGGCTCGCTTTGGCGCTGGACACGGTGCGCGGTCATGGCGGCGACATCACCTTGGATGAAAGCCCGGCCTTCGGCGGATTGCGCGCCGCGGCGCGGCTGCCGCGCTGAGGCGCCGCGCGGATCGAGGACGAGGCATGTCGCGCCGATACGCGCCCGAAGAGCCCGATTACGATCCGCGCTGGGCGTCGATCATCGCCGCCGCCGGCGCGCCGAGCCCGCTCGACTATCGCCCGCCGGCGGATCTGGGCCTTTGCGTGCTGCATCTTGATGACGCGGTTCTCGCCCTCGACAAGCCGGCGTTGCTGCTGAGCGTGCCGGGCAAAGGGGCGGGGATGGAGGATTGCCTCGAGGCGCGGGCGAAAGCGGCGTTTCCTGAAGCGCGCACGGTTCATCGCCTCGATCGGCCGACCTCCGGGGTGGTGGTGATGGCGCGGGACGCGGCGGCGCATCGGGCGCTTGGCTGGCGGTTCGAACGGCGGCAGATCGAGAAGACTTATGTGGCGCGCGTCGCTGGCGTGGTCCGCGGCGCGGAGGGCGAGATCGACGCGCCGCTTTGTGGGGATTGGCCGCGCCGGCCGCTGCAGATGGTGCATTTCGAGCATGGCAAACCTGCGCGAACGGTCTGGCGGCGGCTCGCCGTGGAGGATGGCGCGACGCGGCTGGAGCTGACGCCGGTCACCGGCCGCACGCATCAGCTGCGCGTGCATTTGGCCTGGATCGGCCATCCGATTCTGGGCGATGAATTTTACGCGCCCGAGAAGATCCGCCGCGCCGCGCCGCGCCTGCAGCTCCACGCCGCCGCGCTCCGGATGACGCATCCGCGCGGTGATGCGCCATTGCATTTGGCCGCGCCCTGTCCTTTTTGATTCGGCGGACCAGGCGGCGTCTGGTGCGCATCGCCTTGTTCTCGCCGCATCTAAGGCGCTCGGGCCGCGTTGTCCTGCGGCTTTTGCTGCGATCATGGTCGTATTTTGGCGAAACCTGGCCCGCCGCGCCGCCACGCCGTGAAAACCGTAAATTGAAATTAATCACTCTTAATAGATTATGTTTGAGAACATCACTCGCATTTGTTTGAGGGGCTCGGAGTAGAGGGATCGACACTTAACGTTTTGGTAAGTCTGTGGCGAGAAGTTAAGGTCGTGACAAGAAAAGTTAGGCGCTGCGCCGGCCTCGGCCGGTGGTGACGCGCCGGAAATGGAACGGACATGACGCGTGTTGCGGAACTCATCGGATTTCCCATCGTCACGCTTCTTCTCGGCGTCGCGGCGGCGGCGGCTCTGACGGCGCTGGGCGTCGCCGCGCCGGTGGCGGCGTCCGCTGGGTTGGCGCTTGCGGCGATGACGATCGCGCTGCGGAATTGGACGTTGGCCTCCGGCGATCGGCCGCTTCTCGCCGAGGAGTTGACCGGCCTGCATGAGCGCGCCGACGCGTTGCACGCCGACGCCGATGATTTGCGGGAGCTGCTGACGGAGCTCGCGGGCATCGTCGAGGACGCCGCGCTCCGCGAACAGGAGGCGACGCGCGCCTTGGTCGCTCGGGTCGCGGCGTTGGAGACCATGGCGTTCGGGCCGAGCGCTCGCGGGGGTGAGAGCGGCGCTCCCGACGGGGCGGGCGACGAGGATCGTTTGTTCGACGCGACGGGCGCTGGTGGGCTCGCGGCGCGCCTGCGCGCCGAGATCGAGCCGCTCGAAGCGCGCTTGGAGCGTTTCGACGCCCGCACGCGAAAGCTCGCTTTAGCGGTTGAGCGCGGCCTCGCGGCGCAAGGGTTGGACGTTCAAAGCCAGAGCGCGCCGAGCCCAAGCACTCTCGGCCAGAGCGTCCAGGAAGACAGCATCGAACACGGCGTCAACGAACAGAACGTGGAAGGCGCCCGCGTCGATGCGGATGCGACTGCGACCCTGGCGCGCGCGGCGTCGGCGCTTCGCGCGAACGCCGGCGCCCCGAGCGGCGCGCTGTCGGGCGCGGCCGGCGATGCGGTGAGCGTGGGCGCCGCGGCGCCGGTGGGCGGCGCGTCGAACGAGGACGGCGCGGCGACGCCGCTCGAAGCCGCGACGGAGGCGGCGAGCGGGCGCTACGCGCTGATGCTGCAAGCGGCCTTCGCCATGCCCGAGGGCGAGCCCCGCTTCTTTGAATCCTACACCCGGCGTGAAGACGGCGACGGCGCGATCGCCGGCGCGGCGGATCATGTCGAGCCGGCCAAAGCCGACGGCACCATCGGCGTGATCGACAATCTCCAGCTCTCGCGCAGCGTCGCCGCGGCCGAACAGCTGCGCGCCGCTGGCCGCGACGTTGCGATCTTCTGCAATCTCTCAATGGTTTCGCTGCGTGATCCAGCCTATCTGCGCACGATCTTGAGCTTCCTAAAGCGCAATACGGCGCTGGCGGAGCATATCGTGTTTGAGTTCGGTCAGCTTGAGATCGACAGCATCTCCGATCCGGACGTCGCGATCCTGCAGCGGCTCCGCGAGACCGGTTTCGCCTTCTCGATCGACCATATCGAGGATTGGTCGATCGACATCCAGACCCTCAGCAAGCTCGGTTTCCGCTATGTGAAGCTCGACGCCGCCACGGTGCTGGCGCGCGAGGCGGGCTCGCCTGGCGCGGTGCGCCGGCTGATGACGTCCTTCGAACGTGAGGGCCTGACTTTGATCGTGGAGAAAGTCGAGAGCGCCAAGGACGCCCAAGCGCTGCAAGAGGCCGGCGCGCGGTTGCTGCAAGGCGCCGCCTTGGCCGAGCCGCGGCGGATCCGCGTCGATGAGGACGCGTTCGCGGAGCTTGAAGCGGCGGCGCGGCGCGCTGTGCTCGCCGGACGGGCCTTGGCCGAGGCGCGGGGCGAGCGACGCCGGAATTCGATTGCGCCGGAACGCGCCGCGCCGCTCGGCGAGGGCTCGACGGATCGCGAATTTCGCGATTGGCCGAGCCTCGCCCGCTCTTTCGCCGGCGCGACCGTTCCGGCGCCGGCGCATGGCCGCCCGGACTGAAGGACAGCGCGCGAGGCCGACGCGTCGCGCGGCAGGCTGAGGCGGGCGGGCGCGTCGCGAGGTGGCCGCACCTCATTCGGAAACGCTCCGGCGAGCGCATCCCGAGCGATTGACCTGGCGCGCGGCCGGCGCGTAAAGCCCGGCGGGTCTATGGTGCGGCGGCGCGGCGACATTGCGTCTCTAATATCATCCGCATTCCGCGGCGCGCCGAGCGCCGCCGCGTATTTGGGGGCCTGAAGCGATGGTCGGCGACGCGCGAGACGGCGGTTCCACGGCGGGGGGCGAGACCCGGATTCTTGAGCGGCTCGACGCGGTCGCCGCGGCGTATGACGTGCTTTTTTGCGATGTCTGGGGCTGCTTTCACAACGGCGTCGCGCCCTATCCGGCGGCGGTGTCCGCGCTGCAGCGCTTTCGCGCGGGCGGCGGCGTCGTCGTGCTGTTGACCAACGCGCCGCGGCCAAACCCGCCGATCCACCAGCATCTCGCGGGCATGGGCGCGCCGCGCGACAGCTATGACGTGATCGTCTCGTCCGGCGACGCCACGCGCGCCGTGCTGGCTGATCATCGCTATGGCCGGCGCATCCATATCGTCGGGCCCGAGCGCGACGCCGCGATCTGGGACGGCGTCGAGATCATCCACGCGCCGCTCGAGACGGCGGAGGCGATCCTCTGCACGGGGCTTTTCGATGACGAGACCGAGACGCCGGAGGATTACGCCGCGTTGATCGCGGAGGGTGTCGCCCGCGAGCTGCCGATGCTTTGCGCCAATCCGGACATTGTGGTCGACCGCGCGGAGACGCGGCTCTATTGCGCCGGCGCGATCGCTGCGGCGTACACGGAGGCGGGCGGGCGCTCGGAGTATTTCGGCAAACCGCACGCGCCGATTTATGAGCGCGCGATGGCGGAGGCGACGCGGCTGAAGCCGGGTCTTGATCCGCGGCGCATTCTGGCGGTGGGAGACGGCGTGAACACGGATGTGCTCGGCGCCGAGCAAGCGGGGCTCGACGCGCTCTTCGTGACCGGCGGCTTGGCGGCTGACGACATGGGCGCCGATCCCGAGCATCCGGATCCAGCGCGCCTGGCGGCGTTTCTGCGCGCCGAGGGGCGGGCGCCGCGCTACGCCATCGGCCGCTTGCGCTGAGGCGACGCGGCCGCGCGCCGCTTGTTCGGCGGAGATCCCTCGGTTACGTCGGACAGGTTTGCGGATCGCGGCGGCGCTTGGGGAGCGCAGGCGCGGGTAGAGCGCGAGAGTGTGGAAAGGGATGAGGGATGGCGGTCACGCCGATCGAGGATTTGGAAATCGGCATGGCGCGCACCCGCGTCTCGGCGGTGACGCAAGAGCTGATCGACGCTTTCGGCGAGGTCTCAGGCGACAAGAACCCGGTTCATTTCGACGCTGATTACGCCGCGAGCACGCCTTTCGGCGGCGTCGTCGCACATGGCATCTTGTCTGCGGGCTTCATCTCGGCGGTGATCGGCGAAGACCTGCCTGGCCACGGCACGATTTACCTTAAGCAAAGCCTCGCTTTCAAAGGGCCCGTGCGGCCCGGCGACGATGTCGCCACCACGGTCACCGTCACGGCGATCGACGCCGTGAAGCGCCGCGTCACGCTTGAGTGCGTGTGCCGCGTGGGCGAGAGAGTGGTGCTTGAGGGCGAAGCTTTGGTGCTGGCGCCGAGCCGTTCGTAGACCGTTCCGCCTCAGGCGCGCGGCGCGTTGCTCAAAGGGCCGAGATGGAGATCGTAAGAGCGTCCCACGGATCGCCGCCGCCGCCGCCGGCTTCGGGCCTCTCGGTGGGCGTCGGCAATTTCGACGGCGTGCATCGCGGCCATCAAGCGGTGCTCGGCGCGGCGCGGGCGCAGGCCGAGGCGAGCGGCCTCACCTTCGGCGCGCTGACCTTCGAGCCGCATCCGCGCGCGATGTTCCGGCCGCATGATCCGCCCTTTCGCCTGTCGCTCGAGCCGCTCAAGCTGCGGCGGCTTGAGGCGTTCGGCGTGCGGCGAACGATCATCGCCGGCTTTGACACGGCTTTCTCGCAGCTGACGCCGGAGGCGTTTTGCCGCTTCATTGGCGAGGATCTCGGCGTGCGCCGCGCGGTGGTGGGCGAGGATTTTTGCTTTGGCGCCGGCCGGGCCGGCGATGCGGCGACCCTCGCCGCGTTGGGGCCGCGCTACGGTTTTGAGGCGACCGCTCTCGCGCCGGTCGGCGGGGAGGTCGCCTTTTCCTCCTCGCGCGCGCGCGCGGCGCTGCGCGAAGGGCGCCCGGCGGACGCGGCGTTCGTTCTCGGTGAGTGGCACCGGATCGACGGCGTGGTGGAGCGCGGCGACCAGCGCGGCCGCGAGCTCGGCTTTCCGACGGCGAACCAGTCGCTTGACGGCGTCTTGCATCCGCTGTTCGGCGTCTACGCCACGCGGGCCGAGGTGCTCGACGGGCCGCATCGCGGCGTCTATGACGCGGTTTCTTCGCTCGGTCTGAGGCCGACCTTTCATAAGACGATCCCAAATTTTGAGAC
>JBCBCG010000225.1:0-5663 GCA_038530925.1 Pseudomonadota bacterium | reverse complement strand
CGAGGCTTTTGGCGTCCGGCGCGCCCTCCGACAACTCGGCCGCAACGATGTTGGTGTCCGCCGGATAAAGCCGCGCGACGCCCGAAAACGCCGCAAGCGCCTCGGCGATGAAGCCCGCGAGCGCATGATCCTCGGCCAGGCGCTCCACATGATGATCGAGGGCGTGCAGGCACATGGCGCTTAGCACACCCGTCTGCCGCATCGCGCCGCCCCACATCCGTTTGAAGCGCCAGGCCTCCTCGATGAAGCCGCGAGATCCGGCAAGCACCGCGCCCACCGGGCAGCCGAGCCCTTTGGTGAAGGCGAGCCAAGCGCTGTCATGCGGCGCCGCGTAGCGCGCGGGCGCGACGCCGCTCGCGACCGACGCGTTGAGGATGCGCGCCCCGTCGAGATGCGTCGCGAGCCCCGCCGCCCGCGCCGCCGCCGCCGCCGCCTCGAGCCCCTCGAGCGGCCAGATCGCGCCGCCGCCGAGATTGACGGTCTGCTCCGTCACGAGCAGGCGGCTGCGCGGCGCATGCGCCGAAGGCGGCCGGATCGCCGCCGCCACCGCATCCGCCGGGATGATCCCGCGTTCGCAATCGATCGGATGCATCATCACGCCGCTCAGCGCGGCGGGCCCGCCGCCCTCGGCGAAGATGATGTGGCTCTCGCGGCTGCAAATCACCTCGTCGCCCGGCCGGCACTGCACCGCGATCGCGATCTCGTTGCACATCGTGCCGGAGGGCAGGAACACCGCGGCCTCCATGCCCAGCAGATCCGCGACCCGCTCAAGCAGCGCGTTGGTGGTCGGATCTTCGCCATGGCGTTCATCCCCGACCGGCGCGTCGAGCATCGCTTCGCGCATCGCCCGGGTCGGCTTGGTTTGGGTGTCGGAATAGAAATTCAGCATTCGGTCGCCCTCGCCTGCCGCGCCGGCCCGCGGTCGGTGCGCCGCGCCGGTGGATCGCCAGCAGAGCATAGCGCGCCGCGGCGCGCCGTCCCGCCCATGCGGTTTTTGGCGCCTTGCGATGGCCTCGCACGCGTCCGACAAGATACCGCCGCGCGCCGATCCGCCAGAGCCGAGTATGACCAGCGACGTTCCTTTTGAGAATTCACCCGAAGCCCCTTCGACGAAGCCGCGCCAAAAGGGGCGCCGCAAACGGCGGAGCGGCGCGGCGGGCCGAAACCCCGCAGCCGACGGCGCGAAGACGGACCCGCGCTCGCTGAACGACCCCGCCCAGCGCGCAGCGGCGCGCCCACCCGCGCCGGCGAAGCCAGTCGCCGCGCCTACGCCCTCACCGCCAGCCGCGTCGTCCGCGCCCGCCGCCGCGCCGCCTTCGAAGACCGCGCTTGCGGAAGGGCGGATCGACGGCTGGTTCGGCGCGCTGCGCTTTCACCACGCGTTCAACGCGATCTCGCTCAGCCTGTTGCTTATGCTCGTCTTCGCAGCGCCGCAGCTGACGTTGCTGCCTTTCTATCTCGCACTGGTCGCACGCGTGCCGAGCCTGCATCTTCAGCGCCGCTACGGCTTCAGCCGCACCCAAGCGGCGCTCTCCATCGCGGCGCTCGCCTTCCTGACGCTTATCGCCACGGCGCTCACGCTGCTGCTGCCGCTGGTGCTGCAAGCGGCGACGATCGACCGCGCCGCGCTCGAGCAAGTCCGCCCTTTCGCGGATGCGCTCGCCGTGTGGGCCAACGCGTTCCTGGAGAATCTCGGCGTCTCAGCCGAAGAGCTCGGCGCGGAGGGCGGGCTGACCGCGAAAACCCTGATCGAATGGGCTGCGGGCGATGTCGGCGAAGGCGCGGCGATGCTGCTGCGCGCCTCCGGCGTGCTGCTGAAACCCTTCGTCTTCATCGCGCTCTCGCTGCTGGTCGTCTTCATGGCGAGCTACGCTTTGGCGTCTTCGGAGAAACTAAAGCGCGAGACGCGGCGCTTTCTGCGCGTCTGCTGGCCCGAGCGCACGGTCGCGATCCTCGAGCGGCTGACGCTCCACGCCCAGTATTTCGGCGCGGAGGTGTTCCGAGGTTATTGCTGGATGGTCCTGGTGCTCGGCGTCTTCTATTTCATGGTCTATCTCGGCGCGATCGCATTGTTCGAAGCGGCGCAAGCGCTGCCGCCGGCGATCGTGGTGGCGATGTTGACGCTCTCGGCGGTGATCGGCGCGGTGCCGGGGCTCGGCGCCAAAATCTTGCTCCTGATCGGCGCGGTGGCGGGCCTGGCCATTGGCGTGCTGGCCGTGCTCTTCACCGGCGATCTTTGGCTCGGCGTCTATATCTTCGTCGCGGTCACCGTGGTGACGGGCTTTGAATCGAAATTCGGCACGCCCAGCACGCTCGGCCGCGCGCTCGGCGTGAACAGCTGCCTGATGCTGTTCCTCGCCATCAGCGTCGTCGCCGCCTTCGGCGTCGCGGCGACGCTCTGGACCATCTTCGTGATCCTGCCGATCCTGGTCGCCGGCATGCGCGTGATGACCGAGCTTTACGGCGACAAACCCGAGACCGACGCGCCGATCCCCAGCCCCGGCCCGCTCAAAACGCGGTGAAAGGCTGGGCGCGGGCGCCTATCGCTGCGCCAGAGGATCAAGCTCCGCTGCGGGCGCAGGCTCTGCGCCGAACTGCGCTGGATCGGCCTTCGACGCCGCCACCAGCTCCGCCATGAACTGCGCGATGTTGGCTTTGATGCTGCCCTCGTTCGCGAGCCGGAGACGTTCCGCGCCGAGGAAGGCGTCGCTAAACGACGCGGTGTAAGGCGCGATGATCCGCGTCGTCCAAACCTGCGCGCCCGCCTGATCTGAAACTGCGTAAGAAACGGTGGACGTCACGGTTAAGGAACCGCCAAAAAAAGGTTGCTCAAGGTCGTCTAACGTAGCGTCAAGCATAAATTCAGCATCGCCTGGGCTCGTCGCTTTGATCGCCGCCACGTCGAGCGAATTGTTGAGCGCCGTCTTGAAATCTTGATCCGAGACCTGCGACGTCCACATCGGGTTGGTCTCGGAGCCGCCCGAGACAGTCGAGACGGCGACGCTGCGATACAGCGGATTGTCCTGCTCGATCAAAGTCTCGGCGGCGACCGGCGCCACCATCGCAGTTGGCCGCGCGCCGCCGGCGCATCCGGCCGCCAGAGCCAGCAGCGCCGCCGCCGCGCCAATCCGCGTCAAAAAGCGTCCCGTCATCTCAGCATCCCTCGATTGCAATCCCAAACCACAGTCGCGATACGCGCGTTAGCGGAGAGGGCTCCGCGCAGTCGATGCGGCAAAATTGGGGGACGACATGGTTCGGATCATCTTGAGCAGCGTCGCTGCGGCGGCGCTTCTCGCAATGGCGGGATGCGGTGGCCGCGCGGCGAGCCCCGTCGCGCTCGATCAGAGCCTCGACGCCGAACTGAGCTGCGACCATCTCGACGCGGAGAAGCGCACGAACACGGCCCGCATCGCCGATCTCGAACAAGAAGGCTCCACAAGCGACGCCAACAGCGTCGGCATGGCGCTCGCCGGCGGCATCTGGTGGCTGGACGGACGCCAGGGCGCCGCGAAAGACGCCAAAGCGCTCGATGCGAGAAACGCGCGGCTCGATGAGCTGATGGCGGAGCGAGGCTGCTGACGAACCAGTCTGAGGGCGCTCTTCCTTCGGCGCGGTTGCGGGTCTAAGCCGAGGAGACCAACGTAATAAAGCTGGTGCTATTTATGATGCTGTCCGGAGCTTTGGCGATGGGCGCCTCAAGTTGCGCTCCATCAAGCGTGGAACAGGACGGTGAACCCGACGAGCTCAGCAAGACGCCCACAACAAACAAAGACAGCCACACTGCCCCCCACAGCAGATGACAGAAATTCATTTAAAAATTAAATCATTTCAAAATTAAATCCACCGCACAACGAAAGTGACGGCAAAAAACGATCATTTTTAAAACAAATCTCAGCATAAGTCCAGGTGAATAGCTACTTTCTCACCTAAATATTCTGCAGTCCGCCCGAAACCTTACAGATCAGCAAGAAAATGCGCCCCCCAACGCCATTCAAGTAGTTCATGCAGCAGCCTCGTTCCAACTTCCTTTACGAAAATGCGCTAACCGGCGCATTATGATAATTACGTCTGACCCGACACTAGAGTGACTGATTACAAGAACTCTTTTCGGACTACCCAAATTTAGCAGAACCCACGCATACACAGCACATGACTGTGGCGTGGATCGACACAACAAATTCATCGAAGCCGAGTAAAGCCCCCCACTTCTATCCCTCCAGCGCTTTTTGCAGGCCCGCGGCCCAGCGGGTGATGTCGCCAGCGCCGAGGCAGATGACGATGTCGCCTTCCTTGGCGTGCTCGCGCACCAGGGCGGGCAGAGCGTCGGCGCTGTCGAGGGAGACGACGCTGCGATGACCATGGGCGCGCAGCCCCTCGACCAACGCGGCGCGGTCGGCGCCTTCGATCGGCGCTTCGCCCGCGGCGAAGACGTCTGAGATCGCCACCACATCCGCCTCGTTGAAGCAGCTGCAAAACTCCTCGAAGAGATCGCGCAGCCGCGTGTAGCGATGCGGCTGATGCACCGCGATCACCCGTCCGCCCGCCGCGCTCTCCCGCGCCGCCTTAAGCGCCGCGGCGATCTCGACCGGATGATGGCCGTAATCATCGATCAGCCGCGCGCCGTTCCAGCGGCCGACCTCAGTGAACCTTCGCTTGACGCCGCGGAAGGCCGAAAGCCCCTTGGCGATGGCCTCATCCGCGATCTTCAGCTCCGCCGCCACCGCGATCGCCGCAAGCGCGTTTAAGACGTTATGCTCGCCCGGCATCGGCAGCGAGAGCGCCTCGAGCCGCCGGCCCGGCCCGCCCGAACGCGGGCGGATCTCCACATCGAAGACGGTCTTGCCCTCCTCATAGCGCAGGCCGCTTCCGCGCACTTCGGCTTGCGGCGAGAAGCCGTAGGTGACGATGCGCCGGTCGCGGATGCGGCCGATCAGGGTCTGCACTTCCGGATGATCGAGGCAGGCGACCGCGGCGCCGTAGAAAGGCGTGTTCTCGACGAAGGTCTGAAAGGCGCGGCGCAGCTCTTCAAAGCCGCCATAATGATCCATGTGTTCAGGATCGATGTTCGTCACCACCGCGACCGTCGCCGGCAATTTCACGAAGGTGCCGTCGCTCTCATCGGCCTCGACCACCATCCAGTCGCCCTCGCCCGGCCGCGCGTTCGAGCCGTAGCTCTGGATCACGCCGCCATTGATCACGGTCGGATCGAGGCCGCCCGCGTCGAGCAGCGCGGCGACCATCGAGGTGGTGGTGGTTTTGCCATGCGTGCCCGCGACCGCGACGTTCCATTTGAGGCGCATAAGCTCGGCGAGCATCTCGGCTCGGCGCACGATGGGCAGGCCTAGCGCGCGCGCGGCGGCGAGTTCGGGGTTGTCGTCCTGGATCGCGGAGGAGACGACGACCACCTTCGCGCCGCCGAGATGCGCCGCCTTGTGGCCCATCTTCACATCCGCGCCGAGCTCGCGCAGCCGCGCCACGATCGGGCTCTCTTTCAGGTCCGTGCCCTGCACGCGGTGGCCGATCGTCAGCATCACCTCGGCGATGCCGCTCATGCCGATGCCGCCGATCCCGACGAAATGGATCGCGCCGATGTCAAGCGGCAGGGCGGTGGAGGGAGACGCCATAAGAGCCTCTTGGTCAGAGCCGCGGCGGCGGCGGTGGCG
>JBCBCG010000224.1:0-5768 GCA_038530925.1 Pseudomonadota bacterium | reverse complement strand
CAAAGCCTCGATGCGGCGACGATCTGGCGCCGGCGTCTGGGCGAGGCGCAGCGAGGCTTTGGATCGTGTCGAGATTGGTGATCATCTCGAAGGTCAGGCTTTGCGCGCGCTCTTTCGACATCGCGGCTTTGCGGTTCGCGCGGTGCGAGGCGGGCGAGATCAAGAGGCCCATCAGCGCGAACAGGACGACCGCCACGATCGGGATCAGAACCAGCGGTCCGCCGAGAAGGAAGATCGCGAGCAAAAACACAATGATGAACGGCAGATCGAACACCGCGCCCATCACCGCGCCGGAGAAGGCGCCGAGGATGCTCTCGAATTGCCGCATCCGCGTGACCTGCGCGGTGACCGAGGCGGCTTCGACCATCGCCGCGGGCAGCGCCAAGATCCGCCCGAAGCTCTTGACTAAGATCGCGCAATTCACGCGCGCGGCGGCGCTGGAGAGGATCTCCGAGCGCTTACGGCGCAGCCGGTTCTCCAGATAGAGCGCGCCGATCGCGATCATCGCTAAGAAGCCGAGCGTCAGCACCCCTTCCGAGGGCAGGATCACATTGAAGACCACCATGGTCGCCAACGGCGCCGCCAGCGCGAGAATGTTGGCGAACAAGGTGAGAAGCCCGGCGACGCTGGCGTCGCCGCCCACGCTGAAGAAGGCGTTGCGCAGCCATTCATGATCCGCCTCCGCCTCGGACGCGGCGTCGCCGTCGAGCGGCGAGTAAACGCGGTAGAGCCGCACGCCGCCGCGCGGCGGTGCAGCCCAGGCCGTCTCCTGCGTCTCGCTGTCGAACACCAGGAGCTCGCCAGAGGCGGCGCGGGCGAGCAGCACGCGCGGCGCGCCGTCGTGCAGCGTCACCGCGGGCAGACGCTCGTCGAGGATCTCGTCCGCGCGCACGAGATCGCTGGTCGAGCGATAGCCCAGCCGATGCAAGACCAGCCGCAGCTCGTTCACGCTCTGCAGCTGCTCGAGATGAGGCATCGCCTCGACGATCTGCCGCGTCTGACCGCGCCAGCCCGCGGCGCGCAGCAACGGCTCCAAGCAGCGTTCGAACAGCCCGTCCTGGATCAAGCCGTTTTCAATCGCGGCGTTGGCGCTTGAGGCGGTCGGTCCTGGCGCGGCGGCGGGCGCTTTCTCTGCCGGAGAGGCGGCGGCGGCGGCGCTCATGAGGCGTCTCCCGCGGCGTCTTTCGGCGCGTCTTCCGACGCCGCTTCCGCTTTCCGCTCCGCCTTGCGTTTCGGCGCCGTCAGGAGCCACCCTTGTTCGATTTCGAGCCGAAGATCGGCGATGTCGTCGATCGCCGCGCGGCTTGAGCGCACCACCACAGTCATCTCGCCGCGCAGGCGCGCCAGATTGCGCGAAATGCGCATCTCCGCGCCGCCATCAAGGAAAATATGCGGTTGATCGAGCAGCAAGAGGCGTGGGCGCTGCGCCAGCGCGCGCGCCAGCACGATCTCGCGCAAATGCGCTTCGCTCAGCGAGTCTCCCGCGCCGGCGGTCACCATGGTGTCGTAGCCCGCCGGCAGATTGCCGATCAGCGCGTCCGAGCCGATCGCCTCGACCGCCCAGAGCGCGTCTTCCGTGTCGGCGAGCGCGCCGAAAAGCGTCAGGTTCTCCATGATGGTGCCGCGGAAGAGCCGCGTGTTCGGCGTGACGATCCCGATCTCGCCAAGCTGCCGTCGTTCCGTCACCGGCGCGCCATCGAGCAGAACCTGGCCGCCGTTCGGGGCGGTAAGACCCGACAAAAGGCGCATCATCTCCGCGCCTTGCTCGGTGTCGTCGATGGCGAGTTGGGTGACGCCGCCGATCGGCAGGCGGATGCTCGCTTCATCCAGCATCGTCGCGCCGTCAAGCGTGTGGTCGACGCGCTCCAGCGCCACCGCCGCCGGCGCCGCCGCTTGCGCGCGGCTGAGCGCAGAGCCCGAAAACAGCGCCGCATGCGGCCGCGGAAGCTCGAAGAGCGACTGCGCGGCGTCCGCGGCGATCAGCGCTTTATGCCGCTCGCTGACCGCGCCCACGCAGCGCGCGATCGGTTGGATCGCGCGGCCGGCGAGCAGCGAACAAGCGGCGAGCCCGCCGGCGGTCAGCGAGCCGTCGATGACCATCAGCGCGCCGACGCCGACCGTCGCGATGGAGCCGAGCGAGCTGAACACATTCGCCGAGATCTGCAGATCGGCGGCGGCGAGATAACCGTCGCGCACGATGCGGGCCGAGCCCGCGGCGAGCCGCTCGAAGCGGCGCAGGATCGGCGGCTCCGCGCCGAGGCCTTTCACCGTCAGCAGCGCGCCGAAGAATTCGCCGAGGAAATCGGCGCGGCGCCGGGCGGCGGTCTCGCGCTCGTCATTCAGTTTGCGCGCGTATTCGAGAAGGATGCGCGAGACGAAGATCGAAACCGCGATCACCGCGAGCGGCGCCAGCACAATCACGCCGCCGATCAGCCAAATCGTGAGCAGAAACACGCCGGAAAACGGCAAATCGATCAAATCGCGCCGTTGCGCGCCGCCCGCATAACCCGCGACCGTCTCAAGCGCGCGAAATTTCTCGATCAGCATCGAGCCGCTATCGGTGCCGGCGTCGCTGCGCCCCAGCTGACGCTCGATCGCATCCATGGTCATGCGATAACCGAGCCGCTGAGCGTCGACGGTGAGGCTGTAGCTCTGGGCGAGACGCAGGCCGAATTCGAGAAGCGCCACGACGACGAGGCCGATGACGATCATGGTCAGCGTCTCGAGCGCTTGGGTCGCGCCGATTTTGTCGTAGATTTGGAGGACGGCGAGCGGCAGCGCCAGGCCGAGCAGGTTGAGCGCGAGGGCCGAGGTTAGGATCGCCGGGTCGAGCCCGCGCGTCGCGCCGAAGAGCGGGGCGAGCGAGGAGAACCCGGCCGCAGGCTGAGGCGGCCCAGACGGCTCAGCCGCCTCGCCTCTCATCACCTCGCCGAGTGTCGCCGCCTTTGGCATGCCGTTCGAGCCCAAGATCGTGCCGACGCTCGTTCCAGCGCCCCGACGGGCAGAAAACACCAAATTGGTTTCTGGCGAATAAACCGTTCAAACGGCGTTGATCATGGAAAAAAGCGCTAACCCTCTCGGCTCGCGCCACGCGAGCGCCAGTCGAAGGCGCGCAGGCGAAGGGGAGCGCGTCAGGTGAACGCTCGCGTCAGGTGAAGGCGCGCGCGTCAGGTGAAGGCGCGCGCGTCAGGCGAAGGGCGAACGGGTCTCCGTCGGGTCGCGGGGCGCAGGCGCAGCGCTGAGCGGCGCGCCGTTCGAGCGCCGCCAGCGATCCGCCTCCAGCAGCGCCGTCGCCGCGACGCCAAGGCCGATGGCGAACCACAGCGTCACCACGCGGATCACGATCGTGGCGGAGGCCGCCGCCGCCGGGTCGAGCCCCGCGGCGATCAGGAGCGCGATCAAGGTCGCCTCCATGGTGCCGAGGCCGCCCGGGAGGAAGGACAGCGCGCCGACGCACATGGCGATCGCGTAAGCGCCGATGGCGACGCCCGCCGTGATGTCATGGCCCGATTGCGTCAGCAGGAGCCACAGCGCCGCGCCTTGCAGCGTCCAAGCCGCTAAGGCCACGCCGAGAGAGAGGACCATAACCCGCGGCGTGAGCAGCCGCCCGGCCACGCGAAGCATGCGCGCGGCGCCTGCGCCGAGGCGCTCGAGCCGCCCGCCGGCGCTGCGCCGCTCGATCGCCTCGGCGAGGTTCGGGCGGCGCAAAACGACAAAGCCTGCGACCAGCAGCGCGGTGACGATGGCGAGCGGCCAGAGCGCGCCGGCCAGAAGGCTCAGGCCCAGCACCGACAGAACCGCCATCGCGCCAAGATCGGTGTATCGCTCCGCGACAAAGGCCGCTGTCGGGTCGCTGAAGGGCACGCCGCGTTCGGACAAATAGAGCCCGCGCCAGGTTTCCCCGACCCGCCCCGGCGTCGCTGTGAGCGCGAAGCCGCTCATATAGACCGCGACGTCGAAGCCGAGCGGCGGTTTGTGGCCCATCAGCGAGAGATAGAGGCGCCAGCGCGCGAAGCGCAGCGCGAAGTGCAGCACGGTCAGCGCCAAAAGACCGAGCCAGAGACGGGCGTCCACCGCGCCGATCGATCGCATCAACTCGTCTCGCCCGGCGTAGAGAACGATCGCCGCATAGGCCGCAATGGCGAGGGCGAGGCCGGTGAAGACGCCGCGCCGTACTTGTTTTTGTTGGTTCATTCAGCGTCCAGCGGTCTCAGAACGACGCTATGCGCCGCTTTCAGGGTCGATTCGCATGCTGCGGATGCGAGATAGCTTCGCGCGTTGGTGGAGCCGGCGCAGCGCGAAAGTGAGGCGTCGACGTGTTTCGTTCGCGTCGAACCGGCCAATTGCGGCGTTTCGGCCACGGCGCATCCAAAGCAGAGGCTCCAAAGCCACTGTTTTCCTTACAAATATGATGCCGCGACCAGGACGAGCGCGATCAGGAACGTGGCCGTAAGGCTGATCTTGTCGCGGAGGGCGAAGACCAACGGGTCGTCATGCATTTCGCCGCGATGGGCGATCATCACGGCGCGGCTGATCCAGAACAGGAGAAGCGGACAGGCGGCGAACAGGATCGACGGGCTTTCATAAAGGCCGGCCACCGCGGGGCTGCTCGCGTAGAGGGCGAACACCAGCGCGGCGCCGTAGCCGCTGGCGAGCGACATTCCGGTGAGCATCGCGATGTCGCCGGTGGCGTAGCCGCGCCCGCTGGCGGCGCTCTTGCCGTCCTGCTCGGAGACGCGAAGTTCCGCGACGCGCTTCACAATAGCGAGGCTGAGAAAGATGAAGATGCTGAAAAGCAGCATCCAATTCGAAACCAAAAGCGAGGCGGCCGCGGCGCCGGCGAAGACGCGCAGCGTATAGAGCCCGCCCAGCGTAAACACATCGACCAAGGGCAGGCGCTTCAGAGCGAAGGTGTAGGCGTTGGTGGTGAGCCAATAGAGCAGTAAAATCGGCGCGAAGACCGGTGAGAGCAGCAGCGCGATCACCGCTCCCGCCAGCCAGAAGGCGCCGGCGGCGCCGAGCCCGATCAAGGGCGAGAGCGCGCCGGCCGCGAAAGGGCGCGCGCGCTTGCGCGGATGGCGCCGATCGTCCTGAATGTCGAAGACGTCGTTCACAAGATAAACGCCCGAGGCGACGAGGCTGAAGCAGAGAAAGGCGATCGCGGCGCCGAGCCAGCTCGCCGGTTCAAGCTGATGCGCGGCGAGAACGGGGAGGAACACCAGCGTGTTCTTGAGCCATTGATGCGGCCGGATCGCCGCCAGAAACGCCGCGATCGGGGCGGGCGCGCCGGGCGTCAGCCGCCGCGCGCGGAGCGCCGCGGCGCCCGCCTGGTCAAAGAGCGCGTTTGAGCGCGAGGCGACGTAAGCCGTGTGCGCGCGCTTCCACACCGCGAGGTCCACAGCGGCGTCGCCCACATAATCAAAGCCCCGATCGCCGAACCGCGCGGCGAGCGCCTCCGCCTTGGCGCGGCCGGTGAGGTTCACCTCCGCATCCGTGGCGAGCACCGCGTCGATCGGCGTCGGCGCGCGTTCGGCGATCGCGGCGGCGATCTCCCGCGGCGCGCCGGTGGCGAGCACGATCCTTCGCCCGCTTCGATGCGCGTCTCGCATCAGCGCCGCGACGTCCTCGTTCAAGGGGGTGAGCGCAGCGTCGGGTTGGAACAGGCGCGCGATCTCCTGCTTGAGCCGCGCGGGATCGCGCCAATGCGCGACAAGCAGGCGAAGCGTTTTGAGCGGCGCGGCCTTCAGCGCGCCGACCAGGCTCTCATG
>JBCBCG010000223.1:0-5803 GCA_038530925.1 Pseudomonadota bacterium | reverse complement strand
CACGTCGCGATGGAGGACACGTCGCGATGGAGGACACGTCGCGATGGAGGACACGTCGCGATGTGTCCTCCAGCGCGACGTGTCCGCCATCGCGACGCGTCCTCCAGCGCGACGCGTCGCATGGCGCCGCGCGATCCTGCGCCGCAAGCTCCGTCTCAGGCCCCGGCGGCGATTGCTCCGCGCAGGCGGCTGTGGCAGGACCGCCGCATCGTCGGTGCGGCGGCGTTCCAGAGCGCGCCGTCGCCAATCGCGGCGACGCCGGCGCGAGGCGCGGCGGTCGAGCCCGAATTGATTGGAACGCGAAGGCGGGATGCGAAGATGGCGGCTGATGGCGAGATGACGAATTACGAGGCGGCGCGCCGCAGCATGGTCGACCGCCAGGTGCGGCCTTCCGATGTGACGCGCCCGCCGCTGATCGACGCGATGCTTTGGGCGCCGCGGGAGAAGTTCCTGCCGAAAAGCCGTCGACCGCTCGCTTATATGGGGGAGTCGATCGATGTCGGATCGGGGCGGTTCGAACTCGATCCCCGCATTTTGGCGAAGATGATCGAGGCCTTGGCGCCGTCGCCCGACGATCTCGCGCTCGTCATCGGTTCGGGCGGCGGCTACGTGGCCGCGGTGTTGTCGAAGCTTTGCGCCGCCGTCGTCGCGCTCGATCAGGATGAAACCCTCGCCGCTTCGGCGCGCGACGCATGGAACGAGTGCGGCGTCGATACGGTGATCTCGGTGGTTGGCCCGCATGGCGCGGGCTGCGCGCAGCATGCGCCTTACAACATCGTGCTCGTCGCTGGCGCGACGCCCGCGAATGGGCGAGAGCCTTTAGCCGATATTCTGCGCGATCAAGTGGCCGAAGGCGGTCGCTTATGCGTCTTGCGCCAGGACGGCCCGGCGGGATGGTGCGATTTGGTGGTCAGGAGCGGCGATGGGTGGAGCGCCCGGCGTGTGTTCGATGCGTCATCTCCACTATTAATCGGCTTCGAAGCGGAGACGCGCTTTGATTTTTGAAGCCTCGCAGCGCAGTTTCTCCTAGGTCTACGAGAGGAATGCCGCCGCGAAGCGGCAGCCGCGGCAGTGCGAGGGGTCGAGTATGCAGCGCAACAAACTGAAGCCGGTCCTGCGTTTGGCGATCGCAGGGTTGGCGGCCGTTGGTTTTGGGGGATCGGCGACGGCCGAAACGTTTCAGGGAGCGCTGGAGACGGCGCTGCGCAGCAGCCCGGACCTCGCCGCGCAGTACGACGCGGTGCGCGGCCTCAACGAAGGCGTCGCCACGGCGCGATCGGGATTGCGTCCCAGCGTGACGGGATCGGCGAGCGCGGGCTACAGCTTCACCGACAGCTCCGAAGCGCCGAAACCGACGCATCTGCGGCCGACGTCGTTGAATTTAACGGTGACGCAGCCCGTTTTCGATGGGTTTCAGACGCAGAACGCCGTGTCGGGCGCGTTCGAGGACGTCCGGAGCGGGCGCGAGACCTTGCGCGGCACGCAGCAAACTGTGCTTCTCAACGCCATCGCCGCCTATATCGGCGTGATCCAGGCGCGGGAGAATGTGGCGCTGGCGCGGAACGACCTTTCGGTGAACCGGCGCTCTCTGCAGGCGGCGCGGGATCGTTTCAACGTCGGCGAGGTGACGCGGACCGACGTCGCTCAGGCCGAAGCGTCGGTCGCGAGCAGCCAGGCCAATCTCGCGACGCAAGAGGGGCTGCACAGCCAGGCGCGCGAGACGTATTTGCGTCAGATCGGCGTGATGCCGGACACTTTGGAGCCGACGCCGCCTCTGCCGCCGCTTCCGGAGACGTTGGAGGAAGCGCGCGAGGTCGCGCGGCGCAATCATCCTGACATTTTGGCGGCGCGCGCGAATGTGGCGTCAGCGGGGTTCGGCGTTGAAGAGGCGAGAGGCGCGATTTTGCCGCAAGTCGACCTTCAAGCAACCGGCAGCGCGCTCTCTGAGAGCATCAACCGCGGCTCTGGCGTGATGAGCGGCGCTGCGACCGTGAATGTGACGGTTCCTTTGTACCAAGGCGGCGCGCTCAGAAGCCAAGTGCGGCGCGGCCAGGCTCTTGAGAGCCAGCGCTATCAGCAGCTGCGCAGCGTGACGCGGCAGATCCTGGAGGGCGTCGGCCTCGCATGGGAGGATCTGCAAACCTCGAAGGCCACCATCCGCGCCAACCGCGCCGCGGTGCGCTCGAACCAGATCGCTCTGGAAGGCGTGCGGGAGGAGGCGAAGGTCGGATCGCGGACGACGCTCGATGTTCTTGAAGCGCAACAAACCTTGCTCGACAGTCAGGTGGACCTGGTGAACTCCAGAACGAGCCAAGAAATCAACGCCTATGCGTTGCTGCGGGCGATGGGCGTCTTGTCTGTCGACACGGTCAACGTGGCCTTCGATGCGCCGCCGATCGAAGAAGATTACGAGGCGACGCAAGGATATTTCGTTGGTTCCTTCGACGAGCCGGAACGACCGGACGACTGGCTGACCAATTACGATCATTGACGGGACTCCTGATCTCGCGGCAAACACCGGGTTCTTGCGAGACGGAGACGGCATGATGAGTGACGGTGGCGGCCGATCTGGTCCGCCTTCCGCCCGGGACGGCGCCGCGTCTGACGCGGCGCTTGATCCGTTGGGCGATCGTGGTCTTGGCGCGTATCAGCGCGACACGCGCGAGATTTTGGCGTCGATCCGGCGTTTGATGGGGCCTGAGGAGGCTGCGGCGCAGCCCGGCGGTCGTGCGACCTCGAAGCGTGCGACGAGCGAGCGGTTTTCTTTCGCCGCAGATTCCTTCGCGCAGTCTGGCGAGTCGGCGGCTGTGAGCCGCGATCTCGGTCGCTCTGATGCGCGCGCCTCAAGGGCGCGGGCGGCGTCGGCGCGGATTGACGAGCCTGAGGCGGGCGTCGACGCTTGGCCCGACGATCCTGAAATCGATGTCGACGCGCTCGCCGAAGAGCTTTTGCGCGAAGTGAACGCGATGGCCGAGCACAGCCGCCAGATCGAGGCT
The DNA here is from genome assembly GCA_038530925.1 of Pseudomonadota bacterium. GTDB lineage: Bacteria > Pseudomonadota > Alphaproteobacteria > Rhodobacterales > Rhodobacteraceae > JALEGB01. Next base: position 2,807 of record JBCBCG010000223.1, on the reverse strand, counting down.
GTCGAGGCGGCGGGCGCGCCGGCGTCGTCTTCAGCGGCGTCGTCTTCAGCGCCTGCGACGGTTGCGCCGGGCGAGCCGCGGCCGCGGCCGGCGGCGCGGGATTTCTCGCCTCCGTCGGACGCGGCGGCCTCGGCGGAGCAGCCGGAGGGCTGGGCGGAGCTTGAGACCCTGTTAGACTTCGCGCATCGCGCGCTCGACGATGAAGAGACGGGCGAAGCGGTCGGCCAGGGCCATGCGGCGGGTATTGCTGACGCTCCTGGCGAGGCCGCGGCGCGGGATGGCGAGGCCGCGGCGCGGGATGGCGCGGGCGAGGCGGAGGCGCAGTCGGTCGAGGCGCTTTCGACCGAAGATGCGACGGCGCTCATCGAGCAGCTTCGCCGCCGCTTGGCGGAGGGATCCGGCGAAACGCGTCCGATCGGGTCGGAGAGCGGCGCAACGGCGCCGCTTGGCGCTTGGCGACCGGCGCCGCTTTCTCACGCGGTTCAGCCGCCGCGCGCCGCTGCGTCCAGCGACGCCGACAGGCTGTCGCAAACGGCGGGCTCAGCTCCGGAGAGCGGCGATACAGAGGCGCCGGCGCAGGCCTCGCCGATCAGCGCCGCGCCGCCGCGCGGCGGCGCTGAGGCGCGAGAGCTGGGGCGTTCAGAGACGGACAAAGCCAAGATCGAATCGCGAGAGGCCAAGGCGCCGAAGGTCGAGGCGAACGAGACTGCGCCTGAAGCGGGGAAATCGGCCAAGCCCGCGGCGATGGATCGTGACCTGGCGGATCCTGATGCGAGCGGAGCGGCGCTCGGGGCGAGGATGATGGCGCGCGATGGGGCTGCGAAAGACGCGGCCGCCGCGAACAGGATCAGCGCGCCTGAGACCGACGCTGCGAATGAGGCGCCGCCGCGGGGCGGCGCTCAAGCGCCGAACGAGACAGATGCGTCCGCGGAACGCGCGGCGGCTCAAAGGGTTCCGCCCGGCGCCGCGCTCCGGCGTTCGGAAACGCCGCCAGCCGAACCTCCACCGCCCAAAACACCACGTTTGGAGACGCCGGGCTCCGATCCGTCGGACCACGCGCCCGCCGAGGCGGCTCCATCCGCGCGTTCGGCGTCGGAGACGGCTTCAGCCGCATCGCCGCGGCCCGAGCCGAAAGCGTCTCCGGTGGAGGATGCGCGCGCGCAGGCTCCGAAAGCGGCTCGTCGGGCGTCGAAGGCGGATCGTGTGACCGCCAAGCGGTCGGAGGATCAGCGTCCCGCGGCGGATCCGGCCCTCGCAGCGCCGACACCGCGCGGCGGCGCGGCGGAGCCCGCGCCAGACGACGCGCCGCCCGCCGACGCGGAAGGGCCGAGCGCCGACGGGCTGGCGGCGATGCGCAAGCTCGGCGATCTCGTGCGCGCGCGGGCCGCTTACATCAAAGAGCACGACCTCAAGACCTATACGGGCAAGCAGCCGCATCCGCGCATCGCGGATATGGTCGGGTTCACCTATGGCCTCGTCGGCGCGCGCGAGGCGGAGCCGGCCGATGCGAATGACGTTGCCGGCGCGGCCTCTGACGCCGCGCCGCCCGCGCCTTCCCAGAAGACGCCGACCGAAGCGGCGCTGGAGGCGCTTGATCACGACGGCGCCGCCGATGCGGTCGAGCCGCGGCGGAGCGCCGGCGGCGGCGACGCGGCGATGCGTCGGGCGCTCGCACAATGGCTGGAGCAGAATCTGCCCGAGCTGCTGGAGGATATGGTCCAGAAGCAGCTCTCGACAGAAACGCCGAAGGGCTAGCGCCCGCCCCGACAGACGCCTGCGGCGGCGTGCGTCGTCGGCGTGGGCGTGGGCGGCTCGCCGTCGGGCGCCCCGCGGGCTCGGGAAACTCGATCCGCCCTGGCGATGCGGCGCGCGGCGGCGGCTCAGGCGTTGGGAACCGGCGCGGCGGTGATGCGCGAGCCGAACCACGTCAGGGCCGCAAAGATCTTCGTCGGGCGCGCGAGCACAGGTTCCGCGTCCTTCTCAAGCGACGGATGCGCGGCGAGATAGGGCTCGAAATGCGCGCGCCAGGCCGCGGCGTCGATCGGGCGGATCAGCGGATCGCGGCGGGATTGGCGACGCGCTTCGGCGCGGGCTTCCTCGAGTTCGGCGAGCCAGGCGGCCGCCTCTCGCAAGACTGTCGGAGAGGCTTTGCGGTTTGCGCGTCCGAGGCATTGGCGGATCGCGAGCGATCCGCGCTCTGTCTTCCCGCGGTGCTCGACGATCTCGATCGTGGCGACGCTGCGGTCTTTACGCTTCACCGAAAACACCAAAGAGGCCTGCATCCCGGCGACCACGCCGTAGCCTTCAAGACAGTTTCGCATCTCCGCGCCTTCGCGGCGGAAGGCTTCGGCGCTCGGCGCGAGCAGCGTGAAGGTGAGGCCGCCGAGCGTGCGCGGCTGGCGCCAGAGCGATCCTTCGGGCGGCCAAATCTGCTCCATCCAAAGCTCGCAGAACCACGCCTCGGCCCGATGCGCCGCGGTTTGCAGCCGCATCTCTGCGCTCCAGCGCTCGCGGATGCGCGCTCCGGCTTGCGTGTCCGGCCGTTCGGAGAACCACGCGTAGAGCGCCAGCGGCGCGATCGGAACGTCGAGGGTCTGGAGCCGCGCCCAGGGCGGGCGCTGCGCCAGGAGCCAGCGCGCGAACGCGTCGCCGCCAAGGGCGCGGGCGCGCAACAGGCCGGAGAGCCAGGCGCTCTGGCTCTTTTGCGGGGCGAAGTTCAGCGCATGGCGGCCGAAGGCGTCGTCCGCCGCCTGATCCGATGCCGGGCGATCCCGGCCGCGCCGCGCCCGGCGGCTATGATCCGCGGG
>JBCBCG010000222.1:0-5823 GCA_038530925.1 Pseudomonadota bacterium | reverse complement strand
CTCCGAGGCGCCTACGGCGTCGCAACCGGCCGCGGCCGACTGCGCCTCGGAGGCCGCGGCCGACTGCGCCGCGGCGCCCGCGGCCAGCGCCGCCGTCACGCCGGCGAGCCGGCCGCGCCATTCCTCAGAGGAGATCGCCGGCGCCTCATCAAGCGGCAGATACCGCCCCAGCGTCGCCGCGAAATGCTCCTGGCGCCGCGGGCTCGACGGGTTCGCGCCGTCCGGCGCCAGACCCCAATTCGTCAACACCGGACGGCCGCCGATCACATAAATGTCGTCGAGGCTCTTGATGTTCAGCGCCGCGCCGATCAACAGGCCGGCGCTCGGCTCGGTCAATCCATCGGCCACCCGCAGCAACCCATCGCGCAGATCCTGCTCCGCCCGCGCCCGCGCCGGCCCTTCAAGAGAGCCGAGCGGCCGCGCCTCGCCGTCGTAACGCGTGTACCAAGCCACAGAACTCGGCGCGACGTCGTTGCCGCGGCTCAGAACCGGCTCGGCGAAGAGCCCCGCCGCCTCCGGCCCCGCCGCTTTGCTGATCGCGGCCGCCAAGGTGTCGTAGCGCTCGATCACCGGGCCCGCGCCATGCGGCACCATCTGCGCCCGTGCGACGTCGCTCTTCGTCAGAAAATAACTGTCGCCCGCCATGCTCCGCTCCTATCGCTTCGAGCCAATTCTTCGTTCTGAGACGCGATCGCTGATCAACCGGCCTCTTTATTGGTCCAGAGAGACCGGCCATTGATCGCCTTCCTGAGCCTCCTGGCTCTGACGGCAAATGGCGCGCCCATCCGAGCCGATCCGGCAGGTCGTCCGCCGCTCGGAGATCCTGAAGCCGTTGTCGCACGCCACATCGCCGACATCGTTGATGGCGACAGTCGTCGACGAGACCTCCACCTGCGCCTCGCCAGCGCAGCTGACGCCGCCCTCGAACACCAGGCGCTGGCGCCCGCGACCCTCGTCATCGACGCAGACCTCCCAGCTCTCCACCGGGATCTCCCGGCTCGAGCGCTCGTCGCGCACCGCGTAATCGCTGTCGATCCGCCAGCATGTCTCCGACGCGCGCTCCGGCGGCGGTTGCGTCCGCACCGGCTGCTCGCACCGGATCAGCGCCAAGCGCCGCTCCAGCGCGGCGATCTCGATCTTAAGCTCCGAGCGCGACTCTTGCGCGACGCGCAAACGATCGGAGACGGCCGGCCGCGCCGGCTCGGGGCAGAAATCGCCGAAGAGCGGGCCGAACAGCGGCCGCGCGCCGCAGGCGGGCAGCAACGTCCAGAACAGGATCGCGGCCAGTAGGATGAAGCCCAAGCTCAGGGCGAGGCCTCCAATGATGACCGTTGGTCTTTCGGCGCGCACCGCATCCTCCCTCGCTGCCCGATCCATCGTCCGTGGCGTCCGCTTCATGCATCCGCAAGCGAACCTCTTTCGCGTGCTTACAGGCGCGCCGGCTGCGCGCGAAGCGTTTCCGCAACTATCTCAGAGCCCTACCGCATCTGCGCACACCAAGCGCGGCGTCCGCCTCACATTCCGGGAGGCTCAAACCGCCAGGGCGGCTTATGCGCCGGCGCCGGCGGCGGATCGCCGCCGTCATCATCGTCGTCGCCGTCATCGCCATCCTTCTTGGGTTTCTTTGGCGGCTTCGCTTTTTTATTGAACCGACCTTTGATCGAGTTCTGCGCCGCTTTGTTGAATCGCGGCGTGATGCGGGGCGGCGGCCGGTATTGCGTCAGCTCGATCACCAGCCCGGCTTGATCCGCTTCCTGCGCCTCAACGCCCTCAAGGCCCAAAGGCGCGCTCAGCATGGTCGTGCAGAGAAACGCCGCTGCGAAAGACATGTGGACTCTCCTCGTTCGATCCGGCTCAGCCGCAGTCGATCGGCCGCCGGTCCCAGGCCGCGAGCGCGGCTCACCAGCCGTCGACGGTCGTGGAGACGGTGATCCGCGCCTCGCCCATTGTGCAGCCGTATTCGCATTTCGAGGCCGACAGCTTGGCCGCGTCGAGCCGCCCGCCGCCCGCTTCGCCAAGAAGCGAGCGATGCGTGCCGACGGTTTTGCGCACCGCCTCAGTCACGGTCTTTTCGGCGAACCGGGCGAGCCGGCGCGCCTCAGGATCGCCGGCGCGCACTTTGGCCAAGGTCGGCTCGTCAAGCATGACGCCGTAGCCGATGAGATCATCCACGCCGCCCGTCAGATTGCCTTCGTCGCTATCGATCAGAACGACGCCGAACCAGGCCCGATTGATGAGATCAGCAGGCAGCGCCACGGACATTTGCAGCGTATCCTTCTCCGCGCCGGCGCGGTTGCATTTCAACTTGGGCTCATCGGTGAGCACCAGGCAGAGATACGGATCCGGCGGCGCGATCCGTTGATTGAATTGGTCGAGACCGACTTGTCCGAGCTGGCCAAGCTGCTCGAGCCCGAAGCCGCCGAAGAAGCCGCCGCCCTCGCCGCCGTCGATCTGCGCGGAGTTCACGCCCGTGCCGTCCCAAGGGCGCGATCCGGTGATCACCGGATTGATTTCGAAGCGGAGGGTCAGCTTATGCGCCTCCGCCGCGGCGCTGGAGGAGAGCGCTGCGAAGGCTGCGAGCGCGCTGAGCATCGTGTTTCGGAGCATGGTGGATACCTCGTTTCGTCTGATCCGACCGTGGCCTGGAGGGCGGCGCGGCCTCAATTCCCAAGAGTCTCCATTTCAGCCCGTCTTCGGCGCGGCGCCGCGACGAAGCTCACTCGGGCCAGCAACAGCCGACCGCCATCGGCGCTTCGGCGTTCGGGTTCTCAACCGTCGCATCGCCGCTGATCATGAAAGTCGCGAGGAAGATATTGTCGTCGCCGCTTGGGTTCTTGACCGATATCTCGATCTCAGAGGCGCCCGCCTCAAGCAAAGGCGCGATGTTGTAGCGCTCTTTGTCTTGGGAATAACTCGGCGAACGCGGAGAGATCGGGTCATCGAAACTGCCGACCGTGATCAGAGACCCATCCGCGGAGCGCGCGCCATCATCGTAATTGCCGGCGTTCTCAGTCAGGATCGCGCCGTTCACGCGCACGAAGGATTGCTGGCTCGGCGTCGTGCTGAAGCTGATCCCCAACGCCATCTCCGCGACGAACCCCGGCGATCCGGTGTCGAGCGGCTCCTTGAAGTCGATCACTGCTTTATCGCCGGTCGTGGAGAGAAAACCGTCGAGCACCGCGACTGAGCGTTCGGGCAAAGAGGGATTGTCGAACAGCACGACCAACGCGTGCCCATCGATCACATCGGTGCCGCCCTGTCGCCGGCCGTCGCGGCCCTCGTCGATGGTGAAGCTGTGGATCTCGCCTGAGCCCGTTTCGATTTTCGGTGCGACGATCGCCGTCACATCCGCGCGGTTGGTCGCGATCTTCTTCGCGCTGATCGACGGGTTGGCGACCCGCTGCGCGTATTCGATCTTCGAGCCGTCCAACGTCACCGTCGTCGGCATGCCGTCGAGGCTTTGGGTCGCGGTGTAGAGGAACGCGGAAATCACCGTCGAGCCCGGCGGCGCTTTCGCCCGGATCGCGCCGCGCGCGCCGGCGTTGGAGCCGCCGAGCGCGCCCCATCCATCGGTCGAGACGCCATAGGTTCCGACATACTGCGCCCGCGGCACAAGCTCGGCGGCGGCCGGTCCAGCGCTTATCATCGCCATCAGCGCGAGCGCGGACGCTGCAACACGCGTTTTCATCTCGATCCTTCCTTCCCTCCAACCCCTCGATCATTCGAGGAGCTCCGTTTCGCAGGCGCTCGCCCGCCGGTTTCCTCCGGCCAGCAGCACGCGATCGCCATCGGCGCCTCAGCTTACGGGTTCGTCACCGTCGCATCGGCGCTGACGATAAACGTCGCCAAAAAGATATTGTGGTGATTGCTTGGGCTGTTCACTTCAACGACGATTTCCGAAGCGCCCTCTCCAAGAAGAGGCGCAATGTTATAGCGCTCCTTATCTTGTTCGCAGCTTGGGTTGAGCGGCGAGAGCGGATCGTCAAGGCCGCCGACCGCGATCAAGCAGCCATTGGCGTCGCTGACGCCATCGTCGCAATTCCCGGCGAAGCTGGTCAGCAGCGATCCGTTCACATGAACGTTGGATTTTTGCCGCGCTGTGCTGAAGCTGATCCCGAGCGCCGTTTCCGCGAAGGAGCCCGGCGCGCCGGTGGCCAGCGGCGCATCGAAGGCGATCGCGGCCTTGTCGCCCCGAGACGACAAAAAGCCGTCGAGAACAGCGACCGATCGCACCGGCAAGGATGGATGATCGTACAGCGCCACCAAAGCATGGCCGTCGATCGCATCTGACCCGCTCCGAAGGGCGCCGTCGCGTCCCTCATCAATTGTGAAGCTGTGGATCTCGCTCGATCCAGCTTCGATCTCGGTCGCGACGATCTCAGCGACATCCGCGCGGCTGGTGGCGAGAGAGCCGCCCGTCGACGTGTTCGGTGCGCTCTGCGCGTATTCAACGGCGACGCCTTCGAGACGCACCGTCTCCGGCTTAAGAGCGACGCCTTGGGTCGCGGTGTGGAGGAAGGCGGAGATCACGGTGGAGCCTGGCGGCGCTTTGGCGCGGATCTCGCCGCGCGCGCCCGCGCTGGCGAAGCCGATCGCGCCCCACCCGTCCGTCGAGACGCCGTAAGGTCCGACATCCTGCGCCCGCGGCGTCAGTTCGGCCGCGGCCGGTCCAGCGCCGAAGATCGCCATCATCGCGAACGCGGAGGCTGCGAAACGCGTCGTCTCCTCCATCCTTTCCTCCATCGAACCTTGTAGCCTACCAATAGGAAAGGCGCCGCGTCCGAGCGAGCGACATCTCTGTGTCAGAGCGCGCCTGCGACGTCCGCGCCTGAAAACCGCGCCCGGCGTCGCGCCTCCACCGTCTGCGCGGAGCCTCTCGGCGCCGCGATCAGGCGAGCGCGCCGCGTCCCGCTCGCTTGATCGCGCCGCTCGCCTGGTCGCGCCGCCGAAGAGGTCAGGGTCGGCGCCGCCGGATCGGCCAACGGCCAAACCGGCATCTCCCGCTCCGCCCAGATCGCCGCGGCCTCGTAACGCAGCGCGCCGCCGCGGGGATCGGAGATGTCGCGCACCCGCCGCAGCGCCTCGCGCGTCGGGTTAAGCCCGATCTCCTCAAAGAACTCGCGGCTCAGCGGCATGTCGTGCTTGCGGTAGCGCAAGCCGCCCGGGGCGGCGCCCGCGGGCTCGGGCCGCGCTTGGCTCCGCAGCATCGCTTCAGCCTGCCGCTCGCCATCGACGATCATCGTCTTGAGCGCGCTCAGCGCGAGAAGCGCCGAGGGCTTGCGCCTGAGCGCATCAAGCCGATAACGCGGCTCGGTGCGCCCGCCGCCGATGCTCAAGAGATCGACGCCAAGCCGCTCCCAGCCGAGCCCGCGGCGCGGATCGCTGATCAGCGTCCATATCAGCAGCGCGGGATCGTTGAACGGCGTCGCCCCGCCATCGACGCAGGCCGCCGGGGCGCCGTCCTCGCCGATCGGCAGCACCGCCGGCGCGAAGAGGCCAGGCGCCGCGGTGGAGGCGCGCAGAGCGTCCGCCAACAGAACCGGCGCGGCGCAGAGCCGTGCGCCGAGGCAGTTCGGCTCCGCCGCGACGACGCCGGACAGCGAGGTGAGCAAGGTCGGCGTCGCCGTCGACATGTTCTTGACCATGACGCAAAGATCCGTCTCGAGATCGCAGCGCCGCATGCGCCGCTCTCCGGTCGTCCCGTGGTAATGCCGGCGCAAATCCCGCGAGCTGAAAAGCTCCGTCACCAGCGGCACGGTCGCGCTGTCGCCGGTCGAGGTCGGCCAGTAGAATTGCGGCTTCTCCGGCCAGAACACCGCCACA
>JBCBCG010000221.1:0-5841 GCA_038530925.1 Pseudomonadota bacterium | reverse complement strand
CCTTCGGCGGGCGAGAGGGCGGGCGATGCGGCGAGCGGCGCGCCGCAACATGCGACGGCGGCGCCGCAGAGCGCCGCCCGGCCGCTCCGAACCAGACCGCGCCACCGGCGCCGCCCCGTGGCCAGCCCCTGCGGCCTCTCTCCTCGATTGCGCTCGCTCCGGCGCCGCGGATCGCACGATCGGCGCATCGTCTCTCTCCCCTCCTCAGCGCGGGTCCTCGGCGCGACCCTCCTGCGCGGCTCCTCGGCGCGCCCCTTCAGCGCGGCTCCTCGGCGCGACCCTTCGGCGCGACCCTTCGGCGCGGCTCCTCGGCGCGACCCTTCGGCGCGACCCTTCGGCGCGGCTCCTCGGCGCGTGTCTTCGGCGCGGCGCGCCGACAGTCGCGCCCGTAGCGTCCCGCCCGCGCGACTCGCTTCATGCAGACCCGCCGCGCCCCTCACTACACGCTATCCGCGCACCCTCGGCCGCCCATCGCAACGATCCGGCGCCGTCTCAGCGACGCGCGCGAGAGACTGTGCCGAAACTGTTGCGCCTGCGAAGGACGGGTGCGAGAGCGAACCCATTGACCATGCTCGCACTTCACGAGCAAGGCGGGCGCCAAGCCGCTGCGGCCTGCGCGCAAGCGACGCGCAGCGCCCTTGTCGCCCCTTTTCTTTTCTGCGAGAGGCGGCGATGGGCGCCCGGTTCGGCGCGAACGGCCCGGTCCCTGCGTAAGCGAGCGGGATGGAGGCGGGCGCCGCGCCTCTCCAGCGATTTCAGCGCGCCGAATGCGCCGCCTGGATCGGAACGCGCGCCAAACGAGACAGTCTGAGCGGGTGGGGCGCGCGAAGGCGCGCCGGACGCGCTCTCGCCGCGGGAGACGGGCATGTTCGCGATCCGCACCGACCTGGTGATCAAGGTGACGCTGTTGCTGATGCTGATCATCGCAACGCGCGGCGTTCTTTGGATTTGGATTGGCGATCAATACCTTCTCTCGGGCGCAAGCGAAGCGGTCGCCCGGATTTTCTCGCAAGTCCGATGGCTGCTCATGGCGGTGATGCTCGCCATCGTGTTCCGCGCGCGGTTCCGCCCCAGCGATCTCTTCTCACTATGGCCGATTCTCCTGCTCACAGCGTTTTTCGCGGTCACGACGCTCTGGAGCATCGCCTCCAACACGGATGTGATTCGCGGCGCGCTCCGCTATTTCGGCGTGGTGCTCATGGCGATCGCGCTCTGCCATTTGGCCGATGAAGATCGCGCCTTTCGCCGCCTTCTCTGGGTCGCGATCGGCTTTGTCGCGGTGAATGTCGCGATGCTGCTTTTGCCGATGTACGCGATCCACATGTCCGGGCCTTTCGCCGGACAGTTCCGCGGCATGTATATGCAGAAGAACCTCTTCGGCGGCGTCGGTTCGAACATTTTCGCGATTCTCTTCGTCTGCGCCGTCGCCGGAGAGCGCGCTTACCGGCGCCACGCGGCGATCGCCGCCGGTCTTCTGTTCCTGCTGCTCGCCTGGGCCGGCTCAAAAACCGCGATCGCGGCGATGATCGTCTCTTGCGGCATCGGTCTTCTGACGCTGCTCATCGTGCAGCGGCGCGACGCCCGCAGTGAAGGCGTCGCTTTCTTCTTCATCGCGCTGACGCTGTCGGTCGCTTTGGGCGTCGCCGGCTTCATCGCGGTGGTGGAGGTGATGAACGCGCTCGACGGCGTCACCTTCACCGGCCGCACGCTGCTCTGGGATTTCTCGATCAAGATGGGATCGGACCGCCCGCTTCTCGGCTTCGGGCTTGATGGGTTCTGGCGGCGCTTTTTGGAGCAAGAGGGCAAACTCTCGCAAATGGGTCTCTGGACGATCGGATCCGCGCATAACGGCTATCTCGAAGCGTTCCTGATCGGCGGCTTTGTCGGCCTGGGCCTCGTCTTTTTGATCCTGGCGCATTTCTTTCTGCAGCTGGTCAGGCTGGTGGTCGCGGGCGGCTCGCCGCGCTTGGTGATGCTCTCCTCGACGCTCTTGGTGCAGTTGATTGTGCTGAACATGTTCGAGACGCGGATCACCACGTCGATTTATCCCGACGTGTTTCTGATCGGCGTCTGTCTGATCCTCGCCGGCCGCGAGCTGCGCAGCGCGGCCCAACGCCGCGCCGCGCGGCGATCAGAGCGCGCCCGCCGCCTCGCCGCCGGCGCCGGTCCCGCCATGCCGGGTCTGAGAGCGGATGCGTGAGGCTCTGCGCGCGCGGCAAGCACGGGCCCGTCGAACAAATGCGCGGTGAAGAGATGCGCGGTGAACAGGCGCCGGACCCGCCCGGAGCGGCTCAGCCGGCGGCGGAGCGGCGGCCGCGGCCTTCGGTCTCCGCCATATCCATCCGAAAAGCCGGCTCCGCCTTGGCCTGGCGGTCGTAAAGCACCGTCGCCACCGCCATCGCGAGGTTCAGGCAATGCCGCGTCGGGATCGCCACGAAGCGATGGCAATGGCGCAGCGCCGCGCTGTCGATCGAGCCGTCCTCCGGCCCGAACACATAAAGCGGGCGTTCGGGATGCTCGAAGCTCGGCAAGCTTTCCGCCTCCATGCGAACCTCCACCGCCACAGGCGTGAAGCCAGCGAACTCGTCGAACGGGCGCGCCGCCCTGCGCCAGCGGACCGATTTATAGCCCCGAAATCGCTCCTCGCGCGGCAAACGCGACAGATGCGCGAGCGATTTGCTCATACGCTCGCCGGTGTAGCGCAGTTCAGTGACGCCATACGCCGCGCAGCTGCGCACCGCCGCGCCGACATTGCGCGGATACTTTGGATCGACCAAGAGAACGCCGACGCTGGCGCGCTCCACCAAAGCGTCGCTCATTTTCGGTCTCCTTCGCGTTCGTTTCTCTTCGCGCGCGGCGTCGCGAACCCTATTGTGATCTTTCGATATGATCGATCCGAGGCGCAGGCGCTATGGGCGAAGAACCAGAAATCCAAGAGCGATCCGCAGGGCGCGGCGCAGCGCTGACCCCGAGCCGCCGCGCCGCGCTCTCGGCGATCGCCGGCGCCGCGCTCCTCGGCGCTCCAGCGCGCCTCGTCGCCAGCGCGCAAGGCCCGCTGGTCTTCGCCGCGGCGAGCCTTAAGACCGCGCTCGACCGCATCGCCGCTCATTGGCGCGACAGCGGCCGCCCCGCGCCGCGGCTCAGCTACGCCGCGAGTTCGGCGCTCGCCCGGCAAATCGAGCTTGGGGCGCCGGCCTCGCTCTTCATCTCGGCCCATCCGCTCTGGACCCGCCGGCTGCTGGGGCTTGGCGCGCTTGATGCGGCGAGCCTGCGCTCGGTCGCCGGCAACCGCTTGGCGCTTATCGCCGCGGCGGGCCAGGCCGAGGCTCTGCCGCGTGATGCGGCGATGGACGAGACGCTGGCGCTGGCGGCGGCGCTCGGCCCGACCGGACGGCTCGCCACAGGACGCGTTGAAAGCGTGCCGCTCGGGATCTACGCTAAGGAGGCGCTCGGCGCCCTGCGGCTTTGGGATCAACTGCGCGGCCGTTTGGCCGAAGCGCAGAACGCGCGCATCGCGCTGTCTTACGTCGCCCGCGGCGAGGCGCCGCTCGGCGTCGTCTACGCCACCGATGCCCGTCTCGCGACCACGGTGCGGCGGATCGGGCTCTTCCCGCGCGAAAGCCATCGGCGCATCCTCTATCCCGCCGCCTTGACCGCTGAGGCGGCGGCGGAATCGGAGGCGGCGGCGTTCCTGGCGCATCTGAGCGCGCCAAGCGCCGAGGCCATCTTCGCCGAACTCGGGTTCGAGCGCCCAGCGGCGGAGGGCGACGCGACGGCGGCCTAGCGGCGGGCGGGCGCGATGAACGCGCGGCGCGCTCACCAAGCCATTGGCGAGGAGTGGATTTGTTCGAGGTGACGCCCGAGGAATGGGCCGCGGTGCGCCTGTCGCTGATCGTCTCGGCGACCGCAACCGTCGCGAGCCTGCCCTTTGGGCTCGCCGCGGCGCTGGCGCTGGCGCGCGGGCGGTTCTGGGGCAAAACGCTTCTCAACGGGCTGGTGCATCTGCCGCTGATCCTGCCGCCGGTGGTGACAGGTTACTTGTTGCTCCTCGCTTTCGGCCGGCAAGGCCCGATCGGCGCGTTTTTGGAGGCGCAGTTCGGGATCGTCTTCGCCTTTCGCTGGACCGGCGCGGCGCTGGCGGCGGCGGTGATGGGCTTTCCGTTGATGGTGCGCGCCATCCGCCTCTCCATCGAAGCTGTGGATCCCAAGCTCGAACAGGCCGCGGCCACGCTCGGCGCCGGAAGGCTGGCGCGCTTCGGGCTGGTGACGGCGCCAATGATCCTGCCTGGGCTGCTCGCCGGCGCGGTGTTGTGCTTCGCCAAAGCCATGGGCGAGTTCGGCGCCACAATCACCTTCGTCTCCGCCATCCCCGGCGAAACCGAAACGCTGCCTGCCGCGATCTATTCCCTGGCGCAAACCCCGGGCGGCGACGCCCAAGCGCTGCGGCTGACGCTGATCTCCATCGCGCTGGCGATGGGCGCGCTGATCGTCTCGGAGATCGCCGCCCGCCGCGCCCAAGCGCGGATCGCACGGCGATGAGCGCCCCGGCGATCGAAGCCGTCTCGGCGACGCCCGCGCTCAGCTTCCGGGCGCGCCACCGGCTCGGCGCCTTCACCCTCGATCTCGCTTTCGACGCCGCGCCCGGCGTCACCGCGCTCTTCGGGCGCTCCGGCGCCGGCAAAACCACCGCGGCGCAGGCGCTGGCGGGATTGCTGCGGCCGGATCACGGCCGGATCGCGCTCTCCGGCCAGGTGCTGTTCGACAGCGAAACCGGCGTCTTCCTGCCGCCGCATCGCCGGCGCATCGGCTATGTGTTTCAAGAAGGTCGTCTGTTCCCGCATCTGAGCGTTCGGCGCAACCTTCTCTTCTCGCAACGGTTTTCAGCGCGCCGGAGCGGCGACGCCGCCAGCTTCGAGCGCATCGTCGCGCTTCTCGGCCTCGCGCCGCTGCTGGAGCGGCGGCCCGGCGCGCTCTCGGGCGGCGAGCAGCAGCGCGTCGCCATCGGCCGCGCTTTGCTGAGCCGCCCAGCGCTCCTGGTGATGGACGAGCCGCTGGCCTCGCTCGACCAGGCCCGCAAAGCCGAGATCCTGCCCTATCTGGAGGGGCTGCGCGATGAGATCGGCCTGCCGATCCTCTATGTCAGCCACTCGCTCGAAGAGGTCTCGCGCCTGGCGACGACGCTGATCGCCATGGAGCGAGGCCGCGCGATCCGCGTCGGTCCCGCGGAGACGCTGCTGGCGGATCCATCGCTCTTTCCGCTCTTTGGACGGCGCGAGGCGGGCGTGATGCTGGAGGGCCGCGTCGCCGCGGATCCGCCGGATGAGGCGCTCCGAGACGAAGGGCTGACCGCGATCGAGACCGGCGGCGGGCTGCTCTATCTCGCCCGGACGGATCTTGCGCCGGGCGCAACGCTTCGCCTTCGTGTCCGCGCCCAGGATGTGATGATCGCGTCGGCGCCCGTAGAGGGGCTGAGCGCGCTCAATCAGTTGCAGGCGACCGTGGCGGCGATCGGCGAGGGCGGCGGCGCCATGGTGGAGGTCGCGCTCCTCTGCGGCGATCAGCGGCTCCTGGCGCGCATCACCAAACGCTCGCTCCGACGCCTCGGCCTCAGCCCCGGCGCCCCGTGCGTCGCCATCCTCAAAGCCGCCGCCCTCGGTCGCCGCGACGTGCAGGCGACGTCTTGACAATGAGCGGCTCAAACTGAAGCCAACGCTCAAAGAAAACTCAAACTGGGTTACGGCGCGATCGCTAGAGCGTGTCATGTTGAAGTAGACGCATATCCGCAATGGGCGAGGTAGCGGCCGCATTCCTTTGGTGAGAAGCGATCGAGCGCGGCGCCGA
>JBCBCG010000220.1:0-5953 GCA_038530925.1 Pseudomonadota bacterium | reverse complement strand
TGGGCGACGAGATCGGGCCGCCCGAGGAGATCGTGATGGACAACGGCCCAGAGCTGACCAGCAAGGCGATGTTCGACACGCGGAAGCGGCGATGATCCGCGAGCTGGTCGCTCATGAAGTCGAGCGACCAGCGCTGCATCGGTTTTTCAGGGACTTGCGGCGCGACCCGATCGCGCCGCGGCAGTTTGCGCCGCTTCTTGGTCCGCACCTGCAGCCCCTTGGCGCGATAGAGCCGATAGGTGCGCTTGCGGTTGATCGCGAGCCCCTCCCGGCGCAGCAGCGCGTGCAGCCGCAAATAGCCGTAACGCCGGTTCTCCGACGCCACCTCTTTCAGGCGTGCGACAACAGCGCCGTCCTCGCGGTCGATCGGCTGATACTGCTGAACCGAGCGCCAGAGGCCGACAATCCGGCAGGAGCGTCGCTCGCTCAGCGCCATCTCGCTCGTCAGGAAGCCCACGGCTTTGCGCTTCGCCATGGGCGTCACCAAGTTTTTGACAGCAGCTCTTTCATGGCGGCGTTGTCGAGCATCGCATCCGCCAGGAGCCGCTTCAGCTTCGCGTTCTCGTCCTCAAGGCTCTTGAGCTTCTTCGCTTCCGACGCCTCCATGCCGCTGAACTTTTTGCGCCAGGCGTAGAACGTCGCCGAGCTGATCCCGTGGCGACGACAAATCTCATCGACCTTCGCGCCAGCTTCGTTCTCCTTCAAAATCCCAATGATTTGCTCTTCGCTGAAACGACTGCGCTTCATGGGCTGTCCTCCTTCATCCATTCAAAGGCGGAAAATCCCAGTTCGCAATGGCACGGATTCAGGGGAGAAGGTCAAAAGGGCCATGAGACCCTGACCTATTACGGCTTCCCCGACGGCCACTGGATCAAGCTCAGGACGAACAACCCGTTAGAGCGGCTGATGCGCGAGATCCGTCGCCGAACCCGTGTCTTTGGCGCGTTCCCGGATGGCGAGAGCCGCCTGAACCTCGCCGCCGCTAGGCTCCGACGTATCGCCGCAACGAATTGGTCGACGAGGCGGTACATGTCCATGAAGCCGCTCGCAGAAATGAAGCAGACTGAAGCCGAAGCCGCCGCTGCGCGATCCCCGTGGTCACCTCGACGCGCTGAGACTCGTTCTCGGACATGGTCATACGCCTAGGGATATCCCTAAGCCTCCTGGCTAAGCCAGGTGCCCAGTCTTCGTGGGGGCCAGGTCAAGCTCCACCATCGCCACTGTTGGAACAAGTTGCTTTTAAAGACCTCGCGGCCGGCATGCGCATCCAGGGTGGCGCGTGATGCGTCGGTGGCGCTGGAGCGGCGCGGCGGCGGTTTTCGTCAATGAAGCGGCGGGAGGACTTGATCCCGCCGCCGCGATATTCATTGATGATGTGCGCAGGCGATTAGAATTTGTAATTGAGCGCGCCTCGAACGGTCCAAAGGTCGTCAAAGCTGTGACCTTCGCCGTCATTCGGCTGCATATCGGCGAGATCCTGAAGATCATCGTTCTCGTCGATGAAATAGTACATGCCCTCAGCGCGCAGCGTCCAATGCTTGAGCGCAAAAAGCTCGACGCCGCCGCCGACAACGGGCGCGAAAACGGTCTCGGAATTCGAAGAACTGTATCCGCCTGCCGGCGTTACGCTGCCGCCGGTGTCGACGATGTCGTATTCGTAATTAACAAGCCCCACGCCGCCTGTGACGAAGGGCATGACCCGACCGAAGCTCTGACCGAGCCGAAGCCGCAACGAGCCGAACCATTCGACTTCGCTCGAAACGCTCTGCGGCGCGTCGCCTGGCTGGTCGATCTCGGAAACGGTGTCGTCATCGCCGAAATAGGACGCGTCCAACTCGACGCCCATGAGAGTATTTGAGGCGACATTGAAGTTGTAACCAACTTGGCCGCCGAGAATAAGGCCGCTCACATCGGTATCGTCGATATCGATTGCGCCTGTACGGTCGCCGCCATCATAATCGCCATTGAAATCCGCTTCGGCGTATCCGGCGTGCAGGCCGATATAGGGTCCAGCCCAGACATACGCCGGAGCCGCAGGCGCCGCCACAACCGGAGCCGGTGCAGGCGCCGGCTCAGGCTTTGGGCAATCGACATAAGTCAACGCGCCTTTGTCAAAACACTTCTCCGCATGCCCATCGGCGAGCGCGGACGACCCGGTCGCCGCGAAAGCGACCGCTGCGATACCAAGATAACGCATCCTATCACCACCCCTCATCAGCCGCGCCTCGATCCGCCGCGGAACGCGGGCGACCGGCGGCCGTCATTTTTCGCGCGACCGGTGGAGCGGCGGCCGCCGCGCCCCTTTGCGCTTCCCTCGCTTGGCCGAGTTTCGCGCGCGCCTTGCAGCTTCGCGCGCCGACTCGCCAACGCATTGAAATGTGAAACCTTCTTCGACCTCACGCACTGCGCGATTTTGCGAAGGCGTTGAATTAGAAGAAAAACCAAGTGAAGCGTTGCGCCGATCCTACAGTTTCGCCGCATTTCCGATGCGCGGGGACGCAATTGCGGTCGATCGACCAGCGCCAACCAGGCGACGACAAGGCTAAGCGGTAGAGAAAGCTCGCGAATTTTGAGCAGCAGCCCACACGAGACGCGTCAATACAAAACGACAGCGATGCAGAATATTTTCCGCGCCGTAAGAACCTCAGTCAGAATTCGTCACGATGGAGCGCGCCATCGCCAGATGATCATCGATACGCCAATGGAGATGAGGAGGCTTTATTCCGGCGCGTGAAGCGGCATCAACGCGAATTCAAGTCTATGGAGCTGATATTGCTATTTTAAAACAATGCATTTAGGAGCGGCGGCGCGAATGGCGGCCGCGCGCGACCAAGCCTAAAAAATTCTTGAAAAACAAAGGCGAGATCCAAAATCAAAGCATCGACGGCCGCCCTTTAAAACCGGCCGATAACCGCGCCACGACTGAGCGTGTCGGATCAAAACGGCGCCTACGTATCGTTTTTTGAACAGGTTAGACGCGCTGACTGACTAAACGACGCTGGAGGCGATGCGTGAAGACCTTAGTGCGGCGGCGCGCCCCGAAAGGGCGCCAGGCGCCGCGCCTGAAGCCGCAGCAGCCGCTTCTAACATTGGCGCGGCTTGCAGCGGTTGTTGCCCTGGCGCCGCCCATCGCGGCGGGAGGATGGCTTTCAGCACACAGCCGCAGAGAGGCGGGGCGCACGGCTTCCATGCGAGACGCCGCGCGTGAGCTGGTCACTCGCCCGCTGTGGCGGCGCTGTCCGGCAGCGCCGCCGGCGTGGGCGCGGCCATCTCGCGCTTTGCGGCCGGCGTCGGCGCGCTCGTCGCCATAGCGCGCGCCGCATCGGCGCCTAGGCTTTTCTTCAGATCTTCGCCAAGCGCCTGCATGGTCGGCAGTTGCAGCGCCATGCCGAGGATGCTGTCGAGCGCCTGATTCACAGGGGTGCCGCCCGACGCGCCGCCGCTTCCGCTAGTTCCGCCCGACGCGCCGAGCCCCTGGAGTTGATGGATGCGAATGCTCTCGATCTTCTCCGCAGGCCGCACCAGCTCCGCCGCCAGCTTCGGCGCCGCGTCGATCTCGGCGAGCTTCAGCTTCATCTCGATGAGCGCTGCGCCGAGCGCGTTCTCCGCATCGATCAAGGCGCGCTGACCTTCTGCCTCCACCGCCATGTCCTCGCGTTTGGCCTCGGCCCGGATCCGGATCGCATCCGCCTCGGCCTGCGCCTCTTCACGCCGCGCTTCGGCTCGGTCGGCCGCGGCGTCCTTATCCGCCTCGGCGGCGAGGCGCACGCGGGTCGCCTCGCGCTCCGCCTCGCGCGTCGCCTCGATGAGCGCGATGGCTTTCACCCGCTCCGCCTCCGCGACTTCTTTCGCGGTCAGGATCGCCTCGGCCGCCTTGGCCGCAACGGCTCTGGCCTCATCGGCCAGAGCGCGGGCGCGGCTCTCCTCTTCCGATTTCTGAGCGATCACGATCGCTTTCTCCTGCGCGGCGACGTCAAGCTCGCGATCGCGCTGGATCTCGGCTTCGCGCACCGCGCGCTCGCGCTCGATCCGCGCCTCCTCGGCGGCGCGGGTCGCGGCCTCGAGCTCCCGCTCCCGCGCGATCTCCGCCTCGCGCACTTGGCGCTCGCGCTCGATCCGCGCCTCCTCGGCGCGCCGGGTCGCCGCCTCGTTTTTCAGCGCGATCTCAGAACGCTGCGCCGCCCGCGTCTCCTCCAGCGCTTGTTGCTGAGCGAGCCGCGCTTGCTCCTCATCACGCTCGATCTCAAGCTTGCGCTTCTCGGCCTCCATATGGCTGAGCCGCACCGCGACATCCGCCTGCGCTTCGATCTCGGCGCGCTCCTTCTTGGAGGTGGCGATCACTTCGGCCAGACGCCGCATGCCCACCGCGTTGAAGGCGTTGTTCTCATCGAGGGCTTCGAACGGCGTTTGATCGAGCGCGGTGAGAGAGACCGATTCGAGTTCAAGGCCGTTTTTCGTCAAATCCTCGGCGACGGTGTTCTTGACCTCTTGGACGAAATCGGAGCGGTTCTCATGCAGCTCGTCCATGCTCATCCGCGCGGCCACCGCGCGCAGACCATCGACCAACTTGCCTTCGATCATTTCGCGCAGCGCCGCGACGTCGAAGGTGCGGTCGCCCAATGTTTGCGCGGCGCGGCTGACGCCGTCGACCGTGGCGTTCACGCTGACATAGAACTCGACGCCGACATCGACGCGCATCCGGTCGCGGGTGATCAGCGCGCCGTCGCCGCTGCGCCGCACTTCAAGGCGGAGCGTCTTCATGTTCACAAAGCTGATCTCATGGAACATCGGCAGCACAATGCAGCCGCCATCCATGATCACGCGTTTGCCGCCCGCGCCCGTGCGCACGAGACTGACTTCGCGCGTGGCGCGGCGCCACAGGCGCGACAGCGTCAGCCCCACCAGGAAGAGCAGCGCGACAATCGCGAAAATCGGGACAAAGATAGCGAGTAAGCTGTCCATGGGACGCCTCCTTAAATCAGGTTTGGACGGCGCCCTCGGCGCGGCGCGCCAAGAGCGGAGAAGCCGAGCGGATCAGCGCGCGGCGGCGACGCGGTCGCGCGCTTCGTCGATCTGGATCGCGCGATGCACGCCTTGGACGGCTTTTCGCAGCACGATCACATCGGCGCGGGGCGCCAGCGCGCCATCCGCGTCGAGCGGAGCGGCGCGCAGGTAATGCGCCCTGCCGCGCCGATCGGTCACGCGCACCTCGGTCGGGCGCTCCGCGCGCCCTTCGGGCCCGACGACCACGCCGAGCCTGCCGCCAAGCTCGCGCGCCGAGACGGCGCTGGTCGTCACATTGGGCAGCCAGCGCGCGACGGTCTCGGCGCTTGCTTTGGCGAAGAGCGCGCCGAGAAGCAGCGCGCCGGGCAGAACCAAAGCCCATGGCGCGAGACCGCCGAAGAGCGCGGCGATCAGGCTCTGCGCCCCGAGGCCGGCGAGACCGAACCCGCAGAGAAACGCGGCGAGCCATACGATGAACGGCGCGCGCCCGACGCCCAGCCAGAGGAGCGCTGCGGCCATCCCGACGCTCGCGCCACCGCCGGCCTCGACGCCGGCGGCGCTGGCCGCGGCGGCGCCGTCGATCTCGGCGAGCGCGGCGGCGAGTTCGGCCGTCGCGTCGAACGCGCCGTCCGCATCAGCGCCCAGGACCGGCGCTGCGACGTCGAATTCGGCGTCTGCGCCCGCATCGGCCGCGCCGTCCAGCTCGATCCCGGCGTCGGCGTCGGCGTCCGCGTCGCCCGCCATGAGGCTTCCACCGAACAGAATCGCGGCGATCTCAAGCAACGCCAACGCGGCCAACACGCCAAGGGCGACCACGAAGATTCTGGTGTCGACAGAAAGAAAAAACGCTTCCGACGACATCGCGCACCTAATTTCCGCTTTCGCTCTTCAAATGCACACATGCTCTTTAAATGTATATAAAATCTAAATGGCGCTTCTTCGTGTCAAT
>JBCBCG010000219.1:0-5992 GCA_038530925.1 Pseudomonadota bacterium | reverse complement strand
ATGTCTTCGCCGAAGAGGAGAGCGAGCCTGCGCTCGCCGTCGCGGCGCGAGCGACGATCGCGCGCTTCGACGACGCCGAGGCCCTTGAGCGCTTCGCCGCCGCCATCGATGTCGCCACCTACGAATTTGAGAACGTGCCGATCGAAGCGGCGGAGCGGATCGCAGCCCGCTGCGCGCTGCGTCCGAGCCCGGCGGCCCTCACCGCGGCGCAGGATCGGCTGACCGAGAAGACCTTTCTGCGTGGGCTCGGCCTCGGCACCGCGCCTTTCGCCGAGATCGAAGACGTCGCCGGCCTCGCCGCCGCCGCCCGCGCCTTTGGCGGCGGGATCCTGAAGACCCGGCGCTTCGGTTATGACGGCAAGGGCCAAGCGCGGCTCGTTTTCCACGCGCCCGATCAAGTAGAGCGCGCCGCGGCGGAGGCGCATGCGGCGATCGGCGCGCGGCCGGCGATCCTGGAAGGCTTCGTGCCGTTCCGGCGCGAGCTGTCGGTCATCGTCGCCCGAAGCGCGGACGGCGCCGTCGCGTGCTACGATCCGCCGGTGAACGAACATCGCGGCGGCGTGCTGCGCCGCAGCGTGGTGGATGGCGCGGTCTCGCCTCAAACCGTCCTTGCGGCGCAAGGCGTCGCCGCGCGCATCGTCGACGCGCTCGACTATGTCGGCGTCATGGGCGTTGAGCTGTTCGAAGCCGAGAACGGCGCGCTCCTTGTGAACGAGATCGCGCCGCGCGTTCATAATTCAGGTCATTGGACGCTCGAGGCCTGCGCCGTCAGCCAGTTCGAGCAGCATATCCGCGCGGTCTGCGGCTGGCCGCTCGGCGATCCGCGCCGGCACTCGGATGCGGAGATGCTCAACCTCATCGGAGAGGAGGCGCACGACTGGTCCCGCCTCGCCGCTGAGCCCGGCGCGTCCTTGCATCTCTACGGCAAGGCGGACGCCCGGCCGGGCCGCAAAATGGGCCATGTCACGCGGCTGCTCGGCCCGGCGGCGAACCGCATCGCCTAAAGATCGCCCGCCCCGAGCCGTTCGGAGAAACGCTCGAACAGAGACGGCTTCGCGGCCGGATCGGCCGCCGTCTCCGCGCTCACCGCCTCCGCGCCGGCGGCCGTGAGGATCTCCACCGCAAGGCCCAACTCGTCGCCCGGCGCATCAAGGCGCGCCTCGCCCGGAAAGCCGCGCAAAGGCCGGCGCAGGATCCGCACGCCGAGCCGAGTGAGCGCCGGCTCCGCCCGGCCGAGCGCCGCCGCGTCGAGCCGCGCCGTCAGCGCCGCGCGCCCGCGCGGCGCGCCTTCGTCGCCGATCCGGTCCAAAAGCGCGCGCAGCGCTTGCAGCGCGCGGTCGCTCCATTCCGCTGAGAACGAGGCGCAGAGATGCGCTTGGCTCTTCAGAATCAGCCCGTCATCCAAGATCTTCAGGTGATTGGCGCGCAACGTCTCGCCGCTGGAGGTGATGTCCACGATCGCCTCCGCCGCGCCCGCCGCCACCAGACCTTCCGTGGCGCCTTGGCTGTCGACCAGCCGATAATTGGCGACGCCGCGTTCTTGAAAGAAGGCGCGCGAGAGCCGCTTGTACTTCGTCGCGACGCGCAGCGGATGGCCGTGGCGCTCGCGGAAATCCGCGGCGACATCGTCGAGATCGTCCGTCGTCGAGACGTCGATCCAACATTTCGGCGCCGCGACGATCAGATCGGCGTGCCCGAAATGCAGAGGCGCGAGCAGCATGATCCGCCGCTCCCATTGGCCGGCGCGCTCGCGGATCAGATCCTCGCCGGTGACGCCGAGATGGATCTCGCCGCGCATCAACCGATCCGGCATCTCGCCAGCTTGAAGAAACACCAGCTCCACGCCGTCGAGACCGCGAAGCCGCCCGGCGTATTCGCGATCCACCGCGGAACGCTCGAAGGTGACGCCGGCCGCCTTCAAAAACTCGGCGGTCTTCTCCTGCAGGCGGCCTTTGGACGGCAGGCCGAAGCGCAGCGGCGCGCTCTCAGCCCCGTTTCGCGACGTCGCCGCGCCGCTCATGACGCCGCTCCCGCATCCATCGCCGCCGCGCCCGCCGCGTCTCCGGCGGCGATGGCGGCGAGGATCGCCTCAGGCTTCAGCGCCGCGCCGACGCCGCTCACCGGCCGCTCCGCGCCAAGCGCCTGGAACAAGCGGTCATACCGCCCGCCACCGCCCAACCGGCGCGGCGCCGGCGTCGCTTTGGTCGGGAAGGGCCGCATCTCGAAAACAAAGCCGTCGTAATACGCGAGATCGCGGCCGAAGACCGCGTCAAAGCGCAGCCGCGACGGCTCGACGCCGCGAGCGCTGAGCGCCTCGAGCCGCCGCTCGAACAGCGTCGTCTGGCGGCTGAGATCCATCTTCGCCTCCGCCGCCAGCGCCTTGAGCCGCGTCAGCGCGGCGTCCGCCGGGCCGGAGACCGCCACCGCCGCCTCGATCACATCGACGCTCGCTTGCGGCAGCGGATGGGCGCGCGCGTCCTCCGCTTGGCGTAGGAACCGCTCCGCCACCTCCTCCGAGCCGCGCACGCCGATCTGCGGCGTCTCGGCCAAGGCCATCATCTCGCTGATCGCCCGCGCGGCGTCTTCCTCGCCAAGCGCGCCGAAGCCTTTCAGAAACGCCATGCGGCTCGCCTCGCCGGCGCTGGGCGCCTCGCCGCCGAGCCGGCGCAGCAGCTGCGAAAACCGCTGCGGCCGCCAGAAATGCCGCCGCAGCCGCGCTCGCCAGCTATCGGGCATCGGCACGGCGTCCAGCAGGCCGAACACCAAGCCGAGATCGCCGATCACCAGGTCGTAAGGCGGGCATCCCGCCGCATCGAGCGCTTGGCGCGCGAGGTCGAACACTTCCGCGTCGCGCGTCGCCGGATCGGCCTCGTCGATCACTTCGACGCCCGCCTGAAGCTGCTGCAGCGCGCCGTCGCCCGCGCCGCGCGCCCGCCGGAACACCGGCCCGCAATAGCGATAGCGCGCGCTCTCGCCCGTCTCAGCGCGCGCTAAATGGCTGCGCGCGACCGGCGCCGTGAAATCCGGCCTCAGGCACCAGGCGCCATGTTCGAGATCCTCGATGATGAAGGACCGCTCCCAGATCTCCTCGCCGTAGAGATCGAACAGAATATCCGCCGGCTGCAAGATCGCCGGCTCGACCAGCGCCGCGTCCTCAGCGCCGAAGATGCGCATGAGGATGTCGGTGATCGCGCTCAAACGCTCGAGCGCGGCGCCGTCGTAGTCCTGCGGCGCGAAGGCGCTTCGGCCGAGACCGCTGGCGCTCAGCCGATCGAAAACGGCGGTCTCAAGCAACATGGGGTCGGGTCCTTTTCGGGTCGAAGCCTCGCGGATGGCGGCGCGGCCGGCGCGCTCTCTGCACCCAGGAGCGCCGTCTTCTCGAAGCGACGCAGCCGTCGCGGGCGATCCTCTGCTCAGCGCGCGGCCTGATGGCGCGCGAGAACAGCCTTCACCGCCGCCACCAGCCGCTCCCGAGGCGCGGAGATCTGCGCCGGCTGCGCCTTCCACTCCTCATTGCTTTCGATCTCCGCGGCGAGCTTCGCGCCGAGCGCGAGATCCTTGATTTGCACGACGCCTTGCTCGCGCTCCTCCGCGCCTTCGATCACCACCACAGGGCTGCGGCGCTTATCGGCGTATTTCACTTGTTTGCCCATCGCGCCCGAGCCGCCGAGGAACATCTCCGCCCGAACGCCGGCCGCGCGTAGCTCCGCCACCATCGCTTGATAACGCGGCGTCGCCTCGCGATCGAGCGAGAGCACGACCACCGGCCCGTCCCAACGCTCCGCTTGCGCCGCCTCTCCCGCTCGGCCCAGCGCCCGAAGCGCCGCCAGCAGCCGATCCACTCCGATGGAGACGCCCACCGCCGGCGCCGCCTGGCCCGTGAAGCGCTTGACGAGGTCATCATAGCGCCCGCCGCCTGCAACCGAGCCGAAGCTCCGCCGCTGCCCGGTCTCATCGGTGATCTCGAAGGTCAGCTCCGCCTCAAACACCGGACCAGTGTAATAGCCAAGGCCGCGCACGACCGAGGGATCGAGCTTGATCCGTTCGGCGCCGTACCCTTGCGCGTCCAGAAACTCGGAGATGCGCGCAAGCTCCTCGACGCCGGCGCGGCCCGTCTCCGATCCTTCCACCAACTCGGCCAGCCGCGCGCAGGTCGCCGCCGCGCTCTCGCGCTCGGCGGTCACAAAGCCCATCACCCGCTCGGCTTGCTCTGCTGAAAGACCCGCGCCCTTGGTGAAATCGCCCGACTCGTCGCGGCGCCCGTCTCCGAGCAGCAGGCGCACGCCGTCCGCCCCAAATTTGTCGAGCTTGTCTATCGACCGCAGAACCGTCATCCGCCGCTCGACGAGCGCCGGATCGCCCTCTGGATCCGCCGGATCGAGCACGCCGATCGCCTCCATCACGCCGTTGAGAACCTTGCGGTTGTTCACGCGCACCACGTAATCGCCTCGATCGACGCCCGCCGCCTCCATCGCGTCCGCCAGCATCGCGCAGATCTCCGCGTCCGCCGCCGGGCCAGGCGCGCCGACGCTGTCCGCGTCACATTGATAAAACTCGCGATAGCGGCCCGGTCCGGGCTTCTCATTGCGCCACACCGGACCGACCGCATAGCGGCGATATGGCGTCGGCAGGCTTTGTTTGTACTGCGCCGCGACCCGCGCAAGCGGCGCCGTCAGATCATAGCGGAGCGCGATCCAGCTCTCATCATCATCCTGAAACCCGAAGACGCCGCCCATCGGCCGGTCGACATCCGGCAGAAACTTGCCGAGCGCCTCGACCGTTTCAATCGCCGCGGTCTCAAGCGGATCGAAGCCGTAGCGGTGATAGACGCCGGTGATCGCATCCAGCATCGCGCGGCGCTCCAGCACTTCGGCGCCGAAGCTGTCGCGAAACCCGCGCGGCGCCTCGGCTTTCGGGCGCTGCGGCTTCTTGTTCTTCTTCGGTTTGCTGGCGCGCTCCGCGCCGCTGGCGGCGGTCTCTGCGGTCTCGTTCGGCATAAGCTCCGTCACGCTGCGGCTGCGTCTCGCCGGCGCGCGCCCGGCGCGGCGCGCCTTGCGGCCCCGAAGATGCGAGATCGGGACATACGAAAGCGGGAGTTACGAGATCGCGGCGCGCGGAGCAACCGACAGGCGCCGGCCGCCGCGCCTGGCCTAACGGCTGCGCGCCACCGCGGCGCCCAGCGCCTCGCGCACCGTCTCGCAAGCGGACGTGAAATCCATGCGCCCGGCGTAGGCCTGCTTCAGCCGCGTCATCACCCGGCCAAGATCGCGCAGATCGTCGGCGCCGATCTCGGCCACCGCGCGGCGCACGGCCTCCTTCGCCTCGGCGTCGCTCAGCGGCTCCGGCAGAAACTCCCGGATCACGGCGAGTTCGGCCCGCTCGCGATCCGCCAAATCCAGCTTCCCGCTCTCCTCGTAAGAGCGCGCGCTCTCCTCGCGCTGCTTGATCATGGTGAAGAGCAGATGCAGCACCGTCGCGTCCGAGGCGCGGCTGGCGCTTTCGCCTGGCCGCTGCTCCGCGCGCAACGCGATGTCGCGATCCCGGATCGCCGCATTGATCAGACGCAAGGTCGACAAGCGGGTCGAGTCCCCCCCGCCCTCCGCCTCTTTGGTCGCGGCCGCCAAACGCTCACGCATGGACGAGGTGCTCCCAACCATCTGTTTTATCCACACCCTTCCGCGCCTACACCAAGCGCGACGCCACGGCAATCGTTCTCTCTTCGCACGATCAGAGACGCGGAACTCGCCTCTGAGGCGAAGTCGGGCGCAGCGCAGCGCCCCTCTCGGCCGCGGCCGCCGCGCGGAACCTCACATGCGCGCGGCGCGTTGGCGCGAGGCCGGCTTGCGCAGCCGCCTCGCCTTCTTTAACCGCGATGCCAACGCCCAAGCGCGCCTACGGCGCCGAAGCCGCGGCCGAGAAACCGCTCGCCGTCGGAGAGCACAAGGCAAGCGGTGGCGAGGGTCATGGCGCGTCTCCTTCACAAAGCGGCGCC
>JBCBCG010000218.1:5877-6116 GCA_038530925.1 Pseudomonadota bacterium | reverse complement strand
CGCCTGAGCGCGCCGCGATAGGGAGGATGAGCCGATGGACGAAGGCTTCGACATCGACGCGGTGCGCCGCCGCGTACAAGACGCCTTCGCGCCAGCGGCGGAGGGCTCGCGCGAAGCCGCGCCGATGCATGTGATTCGGAAGAGCGCGTCGCAGGCGGATCTCGCCGCTCTGCCGGCGCCGACGCGCGCTTGGGCCGAGGCGATCGGCTTTCAAGGCGAGGCCGGCGCGCTCGCCCTCG
>JBCBCG010000218.1:0-5867 GCA_038530925.1 Pseudomonadota bacterium | reverse complement strand
GCGCCGGGCGCGGCGCTTTTGGGCGTCGGCGACGGCGCGGCGACGGCGCGATGGATCGGCGCGGCGCCGAAGAAAGCGCCGGCGCGCCTCGGCTCCACACCCGAGGGAGGCGATGGGCCAGAAGCCGTATGGCGCCTCGAAGGTCTTGCGGCCGCAGCGGGCGCGGAGGCCGGCGCCGCCGAACTGCTTGAGCAGGCGGCCCTCAACTGGGCGCTCGGCGCGTATCGGTTCGAGCGCTATAAGCGCGCGGAGACGTCGGCGGCGCGTCTGGCCGATCCCGAACCGGCCATCGGCGCCGCGGCCAAAGCGCGGCTGATCGAGATCGCCACCGCAGTATATCTCGCGCGGGATCTTGTGAACACGCCCGCGTCCGATCTTGGGCCGGCTGATTTGGAGCGCGCGGTGGCGGCGCTCGCCGCGACGCATGGGGCCAGCTTCAACAGCATCGTTGGCGAGGCGCTCCTGACGGAGACCCTGCCGATGATCCACGCCGTGGGGCGCGGCGCGGCGCAGGCGCCGCGGCTCCTCGACGTCACTTGGGGCGCGCCGACCGCGCCGAAATTGACGATCGTCGGCAAGGGCGTTTGCTTCGACACAGGCGGGCTCAATCTGAAGCCGGGCCGGTCGATGCGGCTGATGAAAAAAGATATGGGCGGCGCCGCCGCGGCGCTGGCGCTTAGCCATATGGTGATGGCGCTGCAGCTGCCGGTGCGCCTGCGTCTGCTGATCCCGGCGGTGGAGAACAGCGTCGACGCCTTGAGCTTCCGCCCGGGCGATGTGTTGACGAGCCGCAAGGGGATCACGGTCGAGGTCGGCGACACCGACGCCGAAGGCCGCCTCGTCTTAGCGGACGCGCTGACGCTCGGCGCGGAGGAGAGCCCGGATCTCATGCTCGATTTCGCGACGCTCACCGGCGCGGCGCGGGTCGCGCTCGGGCCGGAGATCGCGCCCTTCTACACCGAGGATGAGGATCTGGCCGCGGCGCTGACGGCGAGCGCGGCGGCGACGGACGATCCGCTCTGGCGCATGCCGCTCTGGCGCGGGTATGACCGCGATCTCTCGTCGTCGGTGGCGGATTGCTGCTCGGTCTCCAGCAGCGGTTTCGCGGGCAGCATCACCGCGGCCTTGTTTCTGAGCCGGTTCATCAGCGCTCCGGGCGCGGAAGCCGGATCGGAGGCGGCGGATCCAAGCGCAGCGCCGCCACGCTGGGCGCATTTCGACATATACGCCTGGAATCCCAAAACGCGGCCGGGACGGCCTGAGGGCGGCGAGGCCGCGGCCGCGCGCGCGGTGTTCCACACGCTTGAGCGCCTCTATGGCGGCGCGGTGTGAGCGGCGGGCTCGATGCGCGGCGCTACGCCTTTCGGGCGGACCTGGCGGATGTCGAGCTGCGCGAGCAGGTCGCGGCGCCGCGCTACGCCGCGGCCGCGCCGCGGATCTGCGCCGCGCCGACCGCGCCGCTGAGAAGCGCGCCCGATCTGGCGCGGCCCGCGGTCGCGACCTTGTTGCTCGGCGAGCCGGTGAAGCTGTTCGAGCTTTCCGGGGCGTGGGCGTGGGTGCAATCCGCGCGCGACGGCTATGTGGGCTACGCCGCGGCGGCCGCGCTCGCGCCGCCTGATCCCGCAGCCCGCGCAACGCACCGCGTTTCGGTCCCGCGCACGCATCTTTATCCCGCGCCGGACTTCAAGACGCCGCCGCTCGGCTGGGCGCCGCTCGGCGGGCGGCTTTGTGTTTCGGCTGTCCATGAGGGGCGGTTCGTCAAACTTGGCGGCCGCGGCGCCGCGCCGGAGGCTTGGGTGGCCGCGGCGCATTTGAGCGCGCTGGATCATGCGGAGACCGACTTCGTCGCTGTGGCGGAGCGCCTTGAGCATGCGCCGTATCTCTGGGGCGGCGAGAGCGTCGAAGGCGTCGATTGCTCCGGTCTGATCCAGCTCGCTCTGGAGCAAACCGGCGCGCCCTGCCCGCGCGATAGCGACATGCAAGAAGAGGAGCTGGGCGCTGCGGCGCCGCTCGAGGGGCCGCGGCGCCGCGGCGATCTCGTGTTCTGGAAGGGGCATGTCGGCGTCATGGTGGATGACGCGATCTTGCTCCATGCGAACGCCGGCGCGATGCGCTGCGCGCGCGAGCCGCTCGACGAAGCGATCGAGCGGATCGAGGCGGCGGGCGAAGGGCGTCCGACCTCGGCGCGGCGATTGCGCACGCCCTTTTGATCACCCCGCGCGCCCCGCGGATCGCCTTACGCTTGTGCCGCGGGGCTTGCTTGCGGTACGCGCCCTGCACGACCGGCGCGGCCGCTGCAGAGCTCAAAGCTTGCAAAGGCGTAGCGGCGGCGCATGGACGAGCGACAAAGGCGGCGTCAGATCGCCTCTGAGGTGAAACAAGAGCAGGAGAGAGGCGCGATGACGAAGGCGGCCAGAGGCGCCGATCGAGGATCGGCCGAGAGCGGACCGCGAAGCGGTCGGCTCGGCGCGCCGGCGCGGCGGGCCTTGCATGTCAAAGGGTTGCTGCCGAAGCTTGGGCTCGGCCTCAGTTTGAGCCTCGCCGCATGCCTCGGCCCGGCGACGGCGCAGACGCAAGCGGGCTTTGAGCGGTTCGTGCGCGATTTCCGGCCGATCGCTTTGGCGCAAGGCGTCCGGCCGGATGTGTTCGACACGGCCTTTGCGGGCGTGCGCCTTAATCGCGAAGTGGTGAAGCTGGATCAGCGCCAGCCTGAGTTCGCCTTGCCGATTTGGAAGTATCTCGAGCCGCGCGTCTCGGATCGGTACATCGCCAAAGGCGTCGAGAGCGCGGGCGTGAAAGCCGAGACGCTCGCGGCGATCGAACAGGCTTATGGCGTCGAGAAAGAAGTCGTCACCGCGATTTGGGGTGTTGAAAGCTTCTACGGCGCCGTGCGCGGCGATTTTAGAATCATCGAAGCGCTGGCGACGCTGGCCTATGAAGGGCGCCGCCGCGATTTCGGCAAACAGCAGCTGATCGCCGCGCTCAAAGTGCTCCAGAACGGTGATATAGAGCCTGCGTCCATGCTTGGCTCTTGGGCCGGCGCTATGGGGCACACGCAGTTCATCCCGACCTCGTATCGCGAGCGCGCGGTCGACTTTAACGGCGACGGCAAACGCGATATTTGGTCCGATGATCCGACCGACGCTCTGGCCTCGACGGCGAATTACTTGGCGGTGGCCGGCTGGCGCAAAGGGCGTCCCTGGGGATTTCAAGTGCGCGTGCCGACGGAGTTCAATTACGGGCGCTTCGCGGAGGCGACGCTGTCGACCAATCAGTGGAGCGCCGAGGGGCTCTTGCTGAACACTGGCGCGCCGCTGCCCGCAGGCTATGACAAAGCGGAGTTGCTGCTGCCCGCCGGCGCGCGCGGGCCGGCCTTTCTGGTGCTCGACAATTACCGCGCCCTTCTCGCCTATAATAATGCAAATGCGTACGCGCTGGCGGTGGCGTTGCTGTCGGAGCGCTTGGGCGGGCGCGAGCCGCGGGCGCTCAGCTGGCCAGTGGATGATCGGCCTCTCAGCCGGGACGAGCGCAAGGAGCTGCAGGCCTCGCTCGCGAAGCTCGGCTTCGATGCGGGCGGCGTGGACGGGATCATCGGCTCTGGCACGAAGCGCGCGATCCGCGGCTTTCAATCCGCAAACAGCATGATCGCCGACGGATACGCCTCGGGCCGGTTGCTGGATGATCTGCGCCGGGCGCTGGCGGCGAAGAATGAGCCGCTGATCCGCGTGGCTGCTGGCCCGGCGAACATTGGAGACATCCGCGAAATCCAAGCGTTTCTTCGTTCGCTCGGCTACCGCGTGCGCGTCGACGGCGTCAGCGGCCCTCAAACCGAACGCGCGATCGCCGCCTTCCTGCGTTCACGCAATATTTCCCTATCGCCAAAGGCGAGCCGCGAGGTGCTGCAAGAGTTGCGGAAGGCAGTGCGCGCTGAATAAGCGCCGTCGCGGCCGAGATCTTCACCGCCTGCGAGATTTGCGCCGCCCGGAAACGAAGAGATCGCTCCGGGCGGCGCTATCGGTTTACTCTTCGTCGTCCCAACGATCGCGCTTATCGAAATCGTCGCGCTCTTTATCGCGGCCGCGGCCGCGATCGCGGCGCGAACGGCCCTCCTCCATCGGGTTGGGCTCGAACGGCTCGGGCGGCGCGGGCGTGAAGTCCCGGCGCGGCGGCCGATCGCCGAACTCGCGCCGCGGCGGGCGATCCTCGCCGAAATCGCGCCGCGGTGGGCGGTCGTCGCCGAAATCCCGGCGCGGCGGCCGATCGCCGAACTCGCGCCGCGGCGGGCGGTCGTCGCCGAAATCCCGGCGCGGCGGCCTGTCGCCGAAATCGCGCCGCGGCGGGCGATCGCCGTGATCGCGAGGCGGCGGCCGATCGCCGAAATCCCGTCGCGGCGGCCTGTCGCCGAAATCGCGCCGTGGAGGCCGATCGCCGAAATCTCGGCGCGGCGGCCGATCGCCGAACTCGCGCCGCGGCCGGCGCGCCGGCTCTTGCAGCAGCTCGCCCTCCAGCGCTAAATTGCCCGCGGACATCCGCCCGCGACGATCTTCGACCAGCTCGTATGTGATTGGCTGTCCATCCGGCAGCGTCTCGAAGCCCGCCGCCTGCAACGCGGAGATGTGGACGAACACGTCGTCGCCGCCTTCCGCGGGCCTTATGAACCCGAATCCTTTATCGGGATTAAACCACTTGACCGTCCCCGACGGCATTATCGTCACCTCACGTCACTCAATTCAGTTGCGGACAGCCGGCCCGGATCGATGGGCGGAGCGCCGAAACCGACCGAACAAGCGATGTCCACAATACCATGTCGCGGCGCAGAGCGCATCGGCTTTCGATTTCGCGGGCCGTGTTTTGATGGGATGCAGGTCGGATTTTTGTAATTCAGCTTTGTACGGCCTCGGATGACTGGCGAAAGACGGAAAGAGGGCAATGAATTATCGGCACGCCTACCACGCCGGGAACCATGCGGATGTTCTGAAACACGTGGCGCTGACGCTGATTCTCAATCGATTGCGCGCGAAAGCGAAACCGTTCGTGGCGGTCGACGCCTTCGCCGGTCCGGGGCTGACGGATCTGATGCTTGATGATCGGGCTGCGCGAACCGGAGAATGGCGCGGCGGCGTCGGGCGGCTCTGGTCCGAGCTGTCGGGGCTCGTCCCGCATCCGGCATCCGCTGCGGCGGGGTCCGATTCCGCAAGCGGCGCGCCCGCGCGCCGCGAAGGCGAGGACGCGGCGTCCGCGACCGAAAAGACGCGCGAGGCGCTTGGCCCGTATCTTCAGGCCTTTCGGCACCGCAATGAGGCTGGCGCTCTTCGATACGCGCCGGGATCGCCGCTCCTCATGCTCGATGCGCTTCGCCCTGGCGACAAGCTTCTGGCGGTTGAGAAGCATCCAGAGGATGCGGCCGCGCTGCGGCGCGTCCTGAGCGCCGATCGCCGCGCGCGCGTTTATGAAGAGGATGGGTGGAAGGCGCTGCGCTCATTCCTGCCGCCGACGCCGCGCCGCGGCGCCGTGCTGATCGACCCGCCTTTCGAAGAGCCCGGCGACTTCGAGCGTTTGGCCGAGGCGCTGAGCGATGGGGTGCGGCGCTGGGCGACGGGCGTGTTCGCGCTGTGGCACCCGGTGAAGGATCGACGCCGCGTCGCGGCCTATGAACGCGCCTTGGCGAGGGCGGCCGGCGCGGCGCCGCTGCTTCTCTGCGAGCTCTGCGTGCGCGCGGATGAAGAAGGCGGGCTGCTCGGCTCCGGCGTCGCCGTGGCGAACCCGCCTTACGGTCTCGAGGCGCAGATGGCGGTCGCCGGCCCGGCGCTGGCCGCGCGTCTGGCCGCGCCGACCGCCGCGGGCTGGCGCTTATCTTGGCTCACGCC
>JBCBCG010000217.1:0-6127 GCA_038530925.1 Pseudomonadota bacterium | reverse complement strand
CGCCTCGAGATCCTGCCAGGCGGCGCGGCGCTGAAAAGCGCTCTCCTGCGCGAGGAGGCGCCGGCGCGCGTGACGGCGACGCTCGAGCGGCTCGCGCGGCGCTTCGAGGATGAGGGCGCCGCATGGAGCGCGGCGGAGGTGGAGCGCAAGACGGATGACGCGGCCGCGGATGAGGCGGGCGCGCTTAAGAAACGCCGCGGCGGGGGCGCCGAAGCGGGGGGCATCGCAGCATGACGGGCAGGATGAGCAAGAGAGCGACGAAAGCGGCGGACGGCGCGCGCGCGCGGGGCGGCGCGGCGGCGGACGCGGCGTCAAGCGGGGAGGCGGACGCGTCGATGAAAGCGCCTTCGAACCGAAAGATGGCGGCGAGCTTAGGCGCGGGGCGGCGGCTTGGCGCGCCGCGTTTGGCAGCCGCGAAAGGCGTCTCGGCCCGCGAAGACGCGGCCGCCTTCACGCCGCAAGCGCCGTCCGCCGCGGATCTCGGCGCCGGCGTTTACGAGACCGCGTGGAACGGGCTGCCCTTTCCGGCGATGATCCTGGCGCCTGATAACGCGATCCTCAGCGTGAACGTCGCCACGGAGCACTATCTCGGCCACAGCGCCAAGACGCTGCGCCGGATGCGGCTCGACGATTTCTGCGTCGAAGGCGCGCGCATTCTCGATCTTTTGGAGCAAGCCCGGCGCGGCATGCCCTCGCTCAGCGAGTACGGCGTCGAGCTGCAGCTGGTCGATCGCGAGCCGGCGCTTGTCGACGTGCAGGCCGCGGCGCTGTTCGATCCCCGCCGCAGCATGCTCCTCGTGATCCAGCCGCGCTCGGTCGCGGCGGCGATGGACCGCTCGCTCGCCAATCACGGCTCGGCGCGCAGCCTCTCGGGCCTCTCGACCATGTTGGCGCATGAGATCAAGAACCCGCTCGCCGGCATCTCCGGCGCGGCGCAGCTTCTGGAGATGTCGCTCGGCGAGGAGGAGGGCGAGCTCTTGCGCCTGATCCAAGACGAGGTGGACCGCATCCGGCTGTTGATCGACCGTATGGACGCCTTCGGCCAGAACGCGCCGGCGGAGCGGCGTCCGGTCAACATCCATGAAGTGCTCGAACAGGCGCGGCGCGCCGCCGCGGCGGGCTTTGGTCGGCATGTGCGCTTCCGCGAGGTTTACGATCCTTCGCTGCCGCCGGTGCCGGGCGATCGGGCGCAACTGCTCCAGGCGATCAGCAACCTTTTGAAGAACGCCGCCGAAGCCGCGCCGCGGCAAGGCGCGGAGGTGGTGCTGCGCACAGCGTTCCGACCCGGCGTGAAAATCGCCGTCGCCGGCGGCGGCCGCGAGAGCTTGCCGCTCGAAGTGAGCGTTCAAGACAACGGCTCGGGCGTGCCTGAAGCGCTGAGCGCCAATGTGTTCGATCCGTTCGTGACCACCAAAAGCAACGGAAGCGGTCTTGGCCTTGCGCTGGTGGCGAAGATCGTCGGCGATCATGGCGGCGTGATCGAGCATGCGCGCCAGAACGACAGAACCATCTTTCGCATGTTGTTGCCGGTTTGGACCGGGCCTGAAGGCGAGGAGGCTGCGGGAGCGGCCGCCGCCGCGATGGTCCCGCCGCGCGCGCCGGAGTGACGCCGCCGCGCCGGGCGCGATCCGCCGGCGCGGCCGCGGCCTGAGAAGGAAGGACCATTCGTCGATGATCCATGGCACCGTCCTTTTGGCGGATGACGACCGCGCGGTGCGCACGGTTCTCAGCCAAGCGCTGACCAAAGCCGGCTGCCGCGTGCGCTCCACCGGCGTCGCCTCGACGCTGTGGCGCTGGATCGAAGAAGGCGAGGGCGACGCGGTTCTGACCGATGTGATGATGCCGGATGGCGACGCGCTCGAATTGCTGCCGGCGATTTGCAAGCGCCGGCCCGATCTGCCGGTGATCGTGATGAGCGCGCAGAACACGGTGCTCACCGCCATCCGCGCCTCGGAGGCGGGCGCGTATGAGTATCTGCCGAAGCCCTTCGATTTGCGCGAAGTGATAAACACGATGCATCGCGCCATCGCCGCCGCTAAAGCCGCGCCGGAGGAGGAGGAGCCGATCGCCGCGCCCGAGCCTGGGCTCGAGCAATTGCCGCTGATCGGGCGCTCAGCGGCGATGCAGCATGTCTACCGCATCATGGCGCGGCTGATGCATACGGATCTGACCGTGATGATCTCCGGCGAGAGCGGCACGGGCAAAGAGCTGGTGGCGCGCGCGCTGCATAATTACGGGCGGCGCAAAGGCGGTCCGTTCCTGGCGGTGAACATGGCCGCCATCCCGCGCGAGCTGATCGAGAGCGAGCTTTTCGGCCATGAGAAAGGCGCTTTCACCGGCGCGACGGAGCGGGCGCGCGGCAAATTCGAGCTGGCGCAGAACGGCACGCTCTTTCTCGATGAGATCGGCGACATGCCGCCCGAGGCGCAAACCCGCCTTCTGCGCGTTCTACAGGAAGGCGAGTTCGTCACCGTCGGCGGACGCCAGCCGATCAAGACCAATGTCCGCATCATCGCCGCGACGCATCAGGATCTTCGCCGGCTGATTCGCGAAGGCCTGTTCCGCGAGGATCTGTTCTACCGCCTCAATGTCGTGCCGATCCGCTTGCCGCCGCTGCGTGAGCGGGCCGAGGACATCCCCGATCTCGCCAGCTCCTTTTTGCGCCGCGCCCAAGAGCAGGGCCTGCCGGGCAAGACGATCACCCGCGACGCGCTGGAGTTGCTCAAGGATCAAGCCTGGCCCGGCAATGTGCGCGAGCTTGAGAACCTGATGAAGCGGCTCGCCGCGCTCTGCGCCGAGGACGCGATCGACCGCCAAGCGGTGGAGCAAGAGCTGGTGACGCCGCCCCTGCGCCAGCCCGAGCGCGCCGGCGAACAGGACAGTCTCAGCAATTCGGTGGAGCAGCATTTGGCGGTGCTGTTTCGCCGCTATGAGCCAGAGCCGCCGCCGCCCGGACTTTATGAGCGGATTCTGCGCGAGATTGAATTGCCGCTCATCACTCTGACCTTGAGCGCCGCTCAAGGCAATCAAGTGAAGGCTGCGGACATTCTGGGCATTAACAGAAACACGCTCCGAAAGAAGATCAGAGAGCTTGACATCCCAGTCACACGAGGCAAAAAACTGATGTAGGGCCGCAACAGGCGGCCGCGCAGTTCGTTGATCTGCGCATGCATCTGTGTCTTGCGGGCCGAATCGTCGCGCTATGCGGCGGTTGATTTCAGGCGTGAGGCGAGCCTTTGGCCCGCCTGGGCGCGTTCCGCATCGAGCCGAGGCGCTGCGAGTGGGCGATCCGTCAGATCTTCAGCGCGCCGCGGCGACGGCGGAGGGCTCCGGCGGCGGGCGAGATCCGCAAGCCTCTGGGGCGGCGAAAGCGCCGCCGGGCGGCGGATGGTGGACGGGCGCTTGGTGGAGCGAGGCTTGGCGGAGCGGGGCTTGGCGGAGCGGGGCTTGGGCGCGCGTGTTCTCGCTCGATCGAGCGCGCGGCCTGTTTCAGGGGTCGAAGAAGCGACGGCGCAGCGCGCTTTTGGCGATCGCGCTCGCGGTGCTCGGGCCGATCCTGGCGATCGGGACATATGCAGCGCTCGCCAGCGTGGATCCGAGCTTGATCAACTCGGTCTGGTTCCGCGCGCTGATCATCTTCGATTTGATTTATCTCACGGCGCTGATCGCGCTGATCATCGCCAAGATCGCGCGGTTGGTGAAAGCGCGACGGGCGCGGGCGGCCGGCGCGCGCCTGCATGGTCGGATGGTGGCGGTTTTCAGCGGCGTCGCCGCGGCGCCGACCGTCCTGGTGGCGATCTTCTTCTTTTTGATCATTCAGTTCTCGTTCCAGGGGCTTTTCAGCGAACAAGTCGGCTCCGTGGTGCGCAGCTCGCATGAGGTGGCGCGCGCCTATCGGGCGGAGCATCGTCAAGCGATGGCGAGCCAAACGCTGGCGCTCGGGCGCCAGATCAGCGCCGTCTCCAGCGAGTATCTCGACGGCGTGCGCGATCCGCGCTTTGCGGCTCAGCTCAACGCGCTGACGGAAGAAGCGCCGTTCGAAGACGTCTTCATCATCGACCGGGCAGGCCGCGTGATCGTGCGGGGCGAGTTCAGTTTTCTCTTCACCTTCACAGCGCCGACGGCGGAGGAGATGCGCGCGGCGCTTAACGCGCCGGTCGTGATCCGCCGCGGCCGCGACCGCGAGACCATGCGCGCGCTCGCCCGGCTGGAGAGCGACGCGTATCTCTACGTGACGCGGGCCATGCGCGCGGATGTCGCCAATGTGCTCGATCTCACCGATAGCGGCGTGCGCACGTATAATCTCCTCGAAGAGCAGCGCGGCGCGTTGTTGGCGCAGATGGCGGCGCTTTACCTCGGCTTTGCGGTTCTGGTGCTGCTCGCGGCGATTTACCTCGGGCTGTGGTTCGCCGAGCGGCTGGCGCGTCCGATCGCGCGGCTGGCCGAGGCGGCTGAACGCGTGCGCGGCGGCGATCTGACCGTGAGGGTGAAAGAAGAGCGCAGCGAGGACGATCTCGCGCTGCTCTCGCGCGCTTTTAACAAAATGACCGATGAAGTGCGCCGCAAGCAGGAGGCGCTGGCGCATGCGAACGCGGTGTCCGAGGCGCGGCGCAACTTCTCGGAAGCGGTGGTGCTCGGCGTGCCGGCGGGCGTGATCGGCCTGGATCGCGCCGGCGCGGTGCAAGTGATGAACGGCGCGGCGGCCGATCTGCTCGATGTCGAGGCCGGCGCGATGAGCGGGCGCGCTTTGGCGGAGATCGCGCCGGAGTTCGCCGCGCTTCTCTCGGATGCGGCGCTTGATCCTGTGGAAGGCGTGGAGCGGCAGATCCGGCTTTTGCGCGGCGAGGTCGAGTATGAGCTGCTCGCGCGGGTGACGACGCAGCGCTCGGCCAACGCGGCGGACGGCGTCAGCGGCTTCGTGCTGACGATCGACGACCTGACTGCGCTGAATTCGGCGCAGCGCCTGGCGGCCTGGGGCGATGTGGCGCGGCGCGTCGCCCATGAGATCAAGAACCCTCTGACGCCGATCCAGCTTGCGGCGGAGCGTCTGCGGCGCAAATACGCGGCGCAGCTCGGCGACGACGCCGAAGGGTTCGAGCGCTATGTCGAGACGATCGTGCGCCAAACGGCGGATATCGGCCGCATGGTCGACGCGTTCGTGCGGTTTGCGAAAATGCCGACGCCGAATATGGCCTTCGAAATGTTCGAGGAGATGGTGCGCGAGGCGGTGCTGCTGCAGCGCGAAGGCCGCTCGCACATCGCTTATTCGGTGGAGCTTGAGACGGATGAGCAGAGCCCGGGGTGGCGCGTGCGCTGTGATCGCGGTCAGATCAACCAAGCGCTGACCAATCTTCTGACCAACGCCGCCGATGCGATCGAGGCGCGGTTGGCCGAAGATGAGGCGGCGGCGCGCGAGCCGGCGCCGCCTGAGATCCGCATCCGCCTTTTCGCGCGTGGGTTGCGCGTCTACGCCGAGATCTCCGACAATGGCGTCGGGCTGCCGGTGAAGGACCGGCGCCGGCTCCTGGAGCCGTATGTGACGACGCGCACCAAAGGCACGGGCCTCGGCCTCGCGATCGTCTCGAAGATTCTCGAAGAACATAATGGCGCCTTGGAGCTGACCGAGGCGCACGCCTTCGCGGAGGGCGCGAAACCCGGCGCATGCGTCAGGCTTTCGCTGTCGCTGGTCGCAGCGGGTGACGAGACGCTGACCGGGCGGCCCATGCCCGGCGTTGAGAGCGACGGGCGCGCGGCGCCGGCTGAAACCCACACCGTGGATGAGGCCGCGGATGAGGCCGCGCCGGACGCGGCGGCGGCGTCCGCGGCGCGGGCGATCGGCTAGGCGGCGCGTCCGCAGGAACGACGCGCGGGCGACCAGGCGCGAGGAAGCTGGTCGGCGACGCCATAGCAGCGACGGCGCAAGCCGGCGCGCGCGGCGCGACGAGAGTTGAAGAGACGAGGCGAGAGACCCGGAGCGCCGGGCGAGGGCGAGGTGACGCAGGCCATGGCCGACATTCTGATTGTCGATGACGAACCCGACATCCGCACGCTGTTGATCTCTTTCAGCGCCGTATCCGCCGTGTCGGCCATACGCGTCGCGTGATCTTCGTCGCGCAGAATGTCGCTC
>JBCBCG010000216.1:0-6160 GCA_038530925.1 Pseudomonadota bacterium | reverse complement strand
GAGGCGCGATCGCCGCGCATCTCGCGTGGACTGGTCTGACGCTGCGGGCGCAGGAGACATGTGAGGGCGCGCCCGAGAGGCCGAGCAGCCCGCTCTCCCGCGTGAGGAGCGTCTCCGCCTCATCGACGCCCACCCGGCGCGCCAGCTCGAGCGCCGCCGAGGGATCCATCGCGCCCGACCGCGTGCCCATGGTGAGCCCGTCGAGCGGAGAGTAGCCCATCGTGGTGGCGACGCTCATCCCGCCCCGGATGGCGCAAAGGCTCGCGCCAGCGCCGAGATGGCAGGCCAGAAGCCGCGGCGGGATCGGATTGAGCCGCTCGAGAAGGCTCTGATAGCTCAGCCCGTGAAAGCCGTAGCGTGTGAGGCCCGCCGTCGCCTCGCGGTCCGGGATCGCAAAGCGGCGCGCGACCTCGGGCTGGCGCGCATGAAAGGCGGTGTCGAAACAAGCGATCTGCGCCGCGGCCGGCAGCGCCGCTTCAGCGGCGCGGATCACGGCGAGCGCCGTCGGATTATGCAGCGGCGCAAGCGCGTTGAGGCTCTCCAACCTCGCCATCGCCGCCCTGTCCAACCGCTGCGGCGCATCGAAGAGATCGCCGCCATGCACCACGCGATGAGCCACCGCGTCGATCGCCGCCGCGCTCGTCTCCCGCAGAGCCGAGAGACAGGCCGACAGCGCGCCTGCGTGATCGATCTCTTTCGCCAACGGCCGGCGTTCCGCTCCCAGCGTCAGCTCAGGCGCAGCGCCGATCGCCGAGACGCGCGCCTCAAGGACGCGCCGCCCCCTCTCGAACACCGCCGTCTTCAAACTGGAGGAGCCCGCATTCAGCACGAGGATCGCCACCGCCGCCTCCCCGTCAGCGGCGCGCGCCGAGAGCCGCTCCCCACCCGCCCGCCCTCGCGCCTCTCGGCGCGCGCTGCGGCGCCGCCGCGCCAAGGAGCGTCGAGCCCTTCGTGACAGAGCCGCCCCGCCGGTCTGACGGCGCTTTGCGCCGTGCGCGGCGCAAGGTTCGTCGACCGCCGAGAGGAGGCGCGATCTGCGATCGCGTCCTTGCGGTGCGCGCGCGGCCAAACGATGAGACGACCGGAGAGGCGGATTTGTCGGGAAGGGCCTCTCCTGATCATGGGCTGAGCGCCGCGCCCACGTTCCAAGCGACGCGCCGCGCTCGCCGTCCATGCGCGAACGGCGCGCCGGGCCTCGATGGCCCAAAGCGCCGTTCCTTCGTCAAGCGTTGGCCAGGGCCGCATCGCGCCGTCAGCTCATCGCCTGTTGCGGGCGCATATCCGCCGCGTCGATCCCCGCGATTGCGACGGGCTTCTTCATCGCATCACGGCGGAAGGGCTCGCCAAGCTCTTGATTGAGGATCGCTTCAATGAAAGTGGTGACGCCCTCCGCCTGCGCGGCGCAGGCCTGAGTCAGCGCAGCCGTCAGAGCCTCAGGCGTCGTCGCCGTCACGCCTTTGAGCCCGCAGCCCTCGGCGACGCGGGCGTAGCTCAGTTCGGGATCAAGCTCGGTCCCGATGAAATTGTCGTCGAACCACAGCGTCGAGTTCCGCTTTTCCGCGCCCCATTGGTAATTGCGGAAGATCACCATGGTGATCGCCGGCCATTCCGCGCGCCCGACCGAGCTCATCTCCGACATCGAGATGCCGAAGGCGCCGTCGCCGGCGAAGCCGACGCAGGGAACGTCCGGCTGGCCGATCTTGGCGCCGATGATCGAGGGAAATCCGTAGCCGCAGGGTCCGAAGAGGCCTGGCGCGAGGTATTTCCGCCCAGCCTCGAAGCTCGGATAAGCGTTGCCGATCGCGCAGTTGTTGCCGATGTCGGTCGAGATGATCGCCTCTTGCGGCAAACCGGCCTGGATCGCGCGCCAGGCGATGCGCGGCGACATCCGCTCCGGCTCGCGCTCCCGCGCCCGCTCGTTCCAGCTGGTGCCAGGATCGTCATCCTCGTGATCCATCGAGGAGAGCGCCTGGGCCCAGGACGATTTCGTCTGATGGATCAACGCCTCGCGCTCCGCCCGCCCGGCATCGCCGGCGCCGGGCGCGAGCTGCGCCAAGATCCGTTCGGCGACTTTGCGCGCATCGCCCTCGATCCCCACCGTCACCGGTTTCGTGAGCCCGATTCGATCGGCGTTGATATCCACCTGGATGATCTTGGCCGCCTTCGGCCAGTAATCGATCCCATATCCCGGCAGCGTGGAGAACGGGTTGAGCCGCGTTCCGAGTGCGAGCACCACATCCGCCTTCGAGATCAGCTCCATCCCCGCTTTCGAGCCGTTATAGCCGAGCGGACCGGCGCAGAGCGGATGCGAGCCTGGGAAGGCGTCGTTATGCTGGTAATTGCAGCAGACGGGCGCGGAGAGCCGCTCAGCGAGCTGGCGAGAGGCGTCGATGGCGCCGGCCAGCACCACGCCGGCCCCGTTCAGGATCACCGGAAACTTCGCCTCCGAGAGGAGCGCGGCCGCCTCCGCGATCGCCGCCTCTCCGCCCGCGGGGCGCTCGAAGCGCACAATCTGCGGCAACTCGATGTCGATCACCTGGGTCCAGAAATCGCGCGGAATGTTGATTTGCGCCGGCGCGCTGCCGCGCCAGGCTTTCAGGATCACGCGGTTCAGCACTTCGGCCACCCGGCTCGGATCGCGCACCTCCTCCTGATAGCAAACCATGTCGCGGAAGAGCGCCATCTGCTCGACTTCCTGAAAGCCGCCCTGCCCGATGGTTTTATTCGCCGCCTGCGGCGTCACCAGCAGCATCGGCGTATGGTTCCAGTAGGCGGTCTTGATGGCGGTGACGAAGCCGGTCACGCCGGGCCCGTTTTGCGCGATCGCCATGCCCATCTCGCCGGTGGCGCGGGTGTAGCCGTCGCAGATCAGGCCGCCATTGGTTTCATGGGCGACATCCCAGAACGAAATCCCGGCTCTCGGGAATAGATCGGATATCGGCATGAAGGCCGAGCCGATAATGCCAAACGCATGGCGAATTCCGTGTCTTTGCAGCACTTTGACGAAGGCCTCTTCCGTCGTCATCCGCATGATGCGCCCTCACTGTTCGATCCCAAAGATGCCGCCGCGCCGATCCGCCCGCGCGCGCCTTGGTGAAGATCTTCCTGAAACGAACGCGCAGGCTTAGGGCCAGGTGAAGCTATCGCTAAGTCCAACGCCGCCGCCGCCGCGCGGCGCGCCCTGGCGCGGCGAGGCGGCTGTCGCTCGTTTCGGCGCCGCCGACGCGCGCGGGCGGAGCCGCCGAGATCTTGAGCCTGCGCCAGGCCACAACCGGCGAGAAACGCGTCCGGAGGCGCAACGATGGAAACCCAGAGCACTGTTTTACATGCGCTATATCGCGCTTGAAATTGCGATCAGACCGCGCGCAAGAAAATTAATCTTTCGGCCCTCGGCGCCCGAAATGACGGCGCCGCCGCGCCGCGCAGCGCTCAGTCCGACGCCGGCCGCGCGCCGGAGACGCGCCTCGCTCTCGCCCCGGCGCCGGCCAAATTGGCTCTTGAATTCGGCGGCGGTTCGGCCAGCGCTGAACCCATGGCGGGGAATGGGCGTCGGCGGAGCAGCTCCGCGCGCGGCGACCGTTCGCGCGCCGACATGACGAAGTTACGGGAGTTCTGTTGATGAATAAGATCCTGACAAGCGCCGCGGCCGCGCTCATGGCCGTCGGCGTCGTCGCCGCGCCGCAAGCCGCGCGCGCGGTCGAAGAGATCACGGTGGCCTATTTCCTCGAATGGCCGATGCCGTTCCAATACGCGAAAGAAACCGGCGCTTACGACGAGGCGCTCGGCGTCAAAGTGAACTGGGTCAGTTTCGACACCGGCACGGCGATGTCCGCGGCGATGGCCTCGGGCGATGTGCAGATCGCTGTGAGCCAAGGCGTGCCGCCCTTCGTGGTGGCGACCTCCGCCGGCCAAGACCTCCAGATCGTCGACGTCGCGGTCTCTTACTCCGACAACGACAATTGCGTCGTGCAGTCTGAGCTGGAAATCGACAAAGAGAGCGCCGGCGAGCTTGCGGGCAAGAAAGTCGGCGTGCCGATCGGCACGGCGGCGCATTACGGTTTTCTGAAGCAGATGGACCATTTCGGCGTCGACATCTCCACCATGGAGATCGTGGACATGGCGCCGCCCGACGGCGCCGCGGCTTTCGCTCAGGACTCGCTCGACATGGTCTGCGGCTGGGGCGGCGCGCTTCGCCGGATGAAAGAGCATGGCAACGTGCTGCTGACCGGCGCTGAGAAGGAAGAGCTCGGCATCCTGGTGTTCGACGTCACCTCCGCGCCGGCGGCCTTCGTCGCTGAGAACCCCGATCTCGTCTCGAAATTCCTCGCCGTCACCGCTGAGGCGAACGAGGCCTGGAACAGCGGTGAGAAAGCCGACGAGATGCTGCCCGTTATCGCGAAAGACGCCGGCATGGATGTCGAGGCGACGCGCGAGACAATCGCGACCTTCATCTTCCCGAACGTTGAAGATCAGCTTTCGGAGAAGTGGCTCGGCGGCGGCAGCCAGAGCTTTATGAAGGGCGTGGCGGATGTGTTCGTCTCCGCCGGCTCGATCGACAATGCGCTCGAAACCTACGATGCGGCGGTGAACACCGGCCCGCTCGCGGCGGTCGAATAAGCATCAAGCGGCCGCGGCGCCGCGGCTCTCGCCTCCGGCGCGCCTTTCGAGACGCGCCGGAGGTTTTTTCTTGCCGCGACGCGGCGTTGCGTCTTGCCGGCGCGCAGACGCCTGAGGCCAAAAGATCGGGTCCTGCGCGGCGCCGCATGATCGCATGATCCCAAGAAAAGGAACCGCGATGTCGGGATTGCTGATCGACGATGTGTCGATGCGCTTCGAGCTGCCGAATGGCGGCGCGGTTCAAGCGCTTCAGAACGTCTCCCTCGACATCAAGGAAGGCGAGTTGATGTCGGTGCTCGGGCCTTCGGGGTGCGGCAAGACCACTTTGCTCAACATCGTCGCCGGCTTTCTCGCGCCCACCGAAGGAACCGTTTCTCTCGGCGCCGACCGGGTGCTGGGCCCGAGCCCGCAGCGCGGCATGGTGTTCCAGCAAGGCGCGCTTTTCGAGTGGATGAGCGTTCGCGAGAACGTCGCCTTCGGGCCGCGGATGAAATCGATGCCGCGCGCGCAGATGAACGAGATCGTCGATCATCTGCTGGAGGTCGTCGGCCTCCGCGACTTCAAGGAAAAAGCGATCTATGAGCTTTCGGGCGGCATGCAGCAGCGCGTGGCGCTGGCGCGGTGCCTGGCCAACGAGCCCGAAGTGATCCTGATGGACGAGCCGCTCGGCGCGCTCGACGCTCTGACGCGGGAGAAGATGCAAGGCCTCGTGCTGAAGCTCTGGAAAGAGACCGGCA
The DNA here is from genome assembly GCA_038530925.1 of Pseudomonadota bacterium. Classification (GTDB taxonomy): domain Bacteria; phylum Pseudomonadota; class Alphaproteobacteria; order Rhodobacterales; family Rhodobacteraceae; genus JALEGB01. Next base: position 806 of record JBCBCG010000216.1, on the reverse strand, counting down.
AGACCATCATCCTCATCACCCATTCGGTTGAAGAGGCGCTGCTGCTCGGCGAGCGGCTCTTGGTGATGGCGCCGCGGCCCGGGCGCATCCACAAGCATTACCGCCTGCCTTTCGCCGAGCTTGGCGTTGAGCAAGACCTGCGCACCGTCAAAAAGCATCCCGATTTCGGCAAAACCCGCGAGGAGATCCTCAGCATGATCTGGGATATGGAAGAAGAGATCATGGGCCGCGCCGAGGCGGCGGAATAATGGCCGAGTGGATTTTTGGGATCGCCGCGGCGGCGCTCTATATCGGCGCCTATCTCGCGCTGATCATCGCGGCCTATTTGGTCGTGAGCGCCATCACCGGCGCCCTGGCTCAGGCGGGCGGGCGATCGAAGGATTTCACGTCGCTGAAGACAGTGACCTTTGGCGATGAGAGCGCGGTGCGCGCGAGCCGCGCCGCCTCGATCATCTCGATCTTGGCGATCTTCCTGCTCTGGGGCGCGTTCACAGGCTCGGCCTACGCGCCGATCCACGCGCCAGGCCCGTTCAAAGGCGAGACGGAGTTCACCTACACCGTCGCGACGCCGGATGGGCGCAGCGACGACGCCGAAGTGACCTTCATCGTCTTCCCGGTGGGCCAAGATGTGGAGCTGCCGGAGGTCGATCCAGGCGATGGCTTCGCCAAGAACGACATCGGCAAAGTCGGCGCCTGGCGCTCCACCCTGCTGCGCGTCGACCGCAATGACGAACTCGGCCGCGCTGAAGGGGCGTCCGTCGTGGCCATCGACGGCCAGCCGATCGCGCCGGGAGAAACGGTGCGCG
>JBCBCG010000215.1:0-6376 GCA_038530925.1 Pseudomonadota bacterium | reverse complement strand
TGTTCCTGCGTCGCACGGATGAGCCGCGGATCGAGGATCTGCTGCGCGGCGTGATCGTTCAGTCGGGCAATGACGCCAGCATCGCGCTCGCCGAAGGTCATTCGGGCAGCGAGGACGCTTTCGCCGCGGCGATGAACGCGCGCGCCGAGCAGCTGGGCCTGCGCGACAGCAGCTTCGCCAACGCCACCGGGCTTCCCGATGAGCGCCACCGCATGTCGGTCCGCGATCTGGCGAGGCTCGCGGCGCATATCATTGAGGTTTATCCGGAATTTTATAAAATCTATGCGGAGCGCCGGTTCACCTGGGACGGGGTCGATCAACCGAACCGCAACCCGGTGTTGGATGTCGTGCGCGGCGGCGACGGGATGAAGACCGGCTTCACCGATGAGGCGGGCTACGGCCTTGTCGGCGCGGCGAAGCGGGAGGGCCGGCGCGTGATCGCGGTGCTCGCCGGGCTCGAGAGCGCGGAGGCGCGCAAGCGCGAGATCCGCCGAGTGATGGAATGGGCGTTCCGCGCCTTCGAAACCGCGACCTTGGCCAAAGCGGGTCAGATCGTCGGCGAGGCCGAGGTGTGGCTCGGCGACGCGCCCGCCGCGCCGCTGGCGCTGAAGGAGGATTTGCGCGTCATCCTGCCGCGAGGCGATGCTGGCGAGCTCACAGCGACGATCCATTACGAGGGTCCGGTGACCGCGCCGATCGCGGCGGGCGATCCGATCGGCGCGCTGCGCTTGACGCGCGGCGAGACGCTGGTGTTGGAGCGCCCGCTTGTCGCCGCAGCCGATGTCGGGCCGGGCGGCTATCACGTGCGTCGCAGCGCCGGGATCGGGTTTTTGGGGCGCTGGATCACCGCGCAGAGTCGCGCGCCGGCGGGGCGCGCGGCGGTGAGCCTGGCGCCAGGCGCCGGCGCCGAGGCGCAGTGAGCGGGCTCTTCGTCACATTCGAAGGCGCGGACGGCGCCGGCAAAAGCACGCAGCTCCGCCTTGCCGCGGAGCGTCTGCGCGCCGCGGGCGCCGATGTGGCGACGACGCGCGAGCCGGGCGGCTCCGCGGGCGGGGAGGAGATCCGCGCGCTTCTCGTCTCCGGCGCGCCGGGGCGGTGGTCGGCCGAGACGGAGCTTCTTCTCTTCACCGCGGCCCGGCGGGATCATCTTGAGACGGTGATCGAGCCGGCCTTGGCGCGCGGCGCGGTGGTGCTGTGCGACCGGTATGTGGACAGCACCCGCGCCTATCAGGCCGCGGGCCGCGGCGCGCCGCGGGAGTTGGTGGAGACGCTGCATCGCGCCGTGATCGGCCGCGATCCAGATGTGACCCTGGTGTTCGATCTTGATCCAGCGATCGCCGCCGCGCGCCGCGCCGGCGCCGAACGACCCGAGATCGCCGGCGCCGCGGCTGCGGCGACCAAACAACGCGAAGCGCGTTTCGAACGGTTCGGCCCTGCGTTTCAGGAGGCGCTGCGCGCGGCCTTCCTCGCCATCGCCGCCGCCGAGCCCGCGCGCTGCCGCGTCATTGACGCCGCGGCAGGCGCGGCGGCGGTGGCTGAGACGGTCGCCCGCGCGATCGACGCCGCCGTCGCCGCGAAGCGCGGTTCTCGGGAGCCGGGCGGATGAGCGGCCGCAAACGCGGCGGCGCCGCCGAAGCGCCGGCCGCACCGCCGACGCCGGAGGATCTTGAAGCGGTGGAGGGCGCGCTTCGCCCGCGCGAGACCGAAGCGCTGCTGGGCCAAGCGGCGGCGCAGGCGGCGTTCGACGCCGCCTGGAGCGGCGGGCGCCGGCACCACGCCTGGCTTTTGCGCGGGCCGCGCGGCGTCGGCAAAGCCACCTTCGCCTATGGGATCGCCCGCCGCATTCTGGCGGAGAACGCGAGCCTGGAGGAGGCGGCACGCATCGCGCGGCTGGTGCGGATCGGCGCTCATCCTGGCCTTTTCGAGCTCCGCCGCGGCGTGAACGAGCGCACTGAGAAGGCGCGCATGGCGATCTCGGTGGAGGATGTGCGCCGGCTGATCGGCTTTTTTCAGCTCAGCGCGCCGGATGAGGGCTGGCGCGTCGCGCTGATCGATCCGGCGGACGATCTCTCCATCGGCGCGGCGAACGCGCTGCTGAAGTTGCTGGAGGAGCCGCCGAAGCGGGCGCTGTTTCTGCTGATCGCCCACGCGCCGGGCCGCTTGCCCGCGACGATCCTGTCGCGCTGCCGGCGGCTCGATTTCGCCGCTTTGGCGCCGGCGCGAGCGGCCGAGGCGCTGCGCGCCGCGGCGGTCGAGATCGGCGGCGGCGACGCGGAGGCGCTCACCGCGCTCTCCGGCGGCTCGCCGGGCGAGGCCTTAAGGCTGCACGCCGCCGGCGGGATCGAGCTTTACGATGCGATCCTGCGCTTTCTCGAAGCGCCGCGGGAGGCGACGCGCCAGCAGCCGCTGGTGGAGGTCGCGGGGCGCAAGGCGCGCCAGCCCACCGGGTTCGAGACGCTGTCGCGCCTTGTGCCGATGACGCTTGGCCGCCTGGCGCGGGCGCGGTATCGCGGCGCGGCGGAGCATGGCGATTTGGGCGGGCTCGCGCCGCTTGAGGATGCGTTGGCGGCGCGCTTCGCGCCGGACGACGCTGGCGCGCGGCGCCTCGCCGAGGCTGCGAGCGAGTTGCGCGATCGCTGGGAGGCCGCGGTCGGGCTCAATCTCGATCCCTCGCGAACCATCATCGACACAGCGCTTTATCTCGAAGAGGCGCTGGCGCCGCGCCGGTAGAGCGCGGGCTCGCCGCGAGCCGGTCCTGTGGCGCGCGCCGCGCCGCTTGCGCAGAACCGCCTGCGGGAGTAACGCGCCGGTTGAATGCGCTGCAAAAGAGCGTCATGTCGAGATGACGGATTGGAGGCGTCATGCTGGTCGACAGCCATTGCCATCTCGATTTTCCCGATTTCGCGGAGGATCTGCCCGCGGTGCTTGAGCGCGCCGAGGCCGAAGGGGTGCGCGGGATGCTCTCCATCGCCACGCATCCGTCACGGTGGGGCGATGTGCGGAGGCTCGCAGACGCTTATGCGCCCGTGCTCTACGCGGTCGGCCTGCATCCGCTCCATGCCGCCGCGGAGCCGCGGCCCGGGCCCGAGGCGCTGATGGAGGCGATCGTCGCGGAGGCGGCGCATCCGAAGATGATCGGCGTCGGCGAGGCTGGGCTCGACTACCACTACCAAAAAGAGACCGAGGCGCGGCAGAAGGCGGATCTCGACGCGCAGATCGAGGCGGCGCGGCGCACCGCCTTGCCGCTCATCATCCATTCGCGCGACGCCGATGACGATATGGCGGCGATCTTGACGCGAGAGCACCGCGCTGCGCCGTTCACTTGCGTGATGCACTGTTTTTCGTCCGGTCCGGAATTGGCGCAGACGGCGCTGGAGCTCGGCTTCTATCTCTCCATGTCGGGGGTCGCGACCTTCAAGAAAGCCGATGCGCTGCGGGAGATCTTCGCAGCGGCGCCGGTGGATCGGCTGTTGGTGGAGACGGACGCGCCGTATCTCGCCCCGCCTCCCTATCGCGGCAAACGCAACGAGCCGGCTTACGTCGCCAAAACCGCCGCCGTGGGCGCTGGGCTGTTCGACCTCTCGGAGGAGGAGTTCGGCGCGCGGACGACCGAGAATTTCTTCCGCCTCTTTAGCAAGGCGGAGACCGCTCTCAGAGCGGCGCCTGAGACGCCGTCTTCAGCGGCGGCGGCCTCATGAGCGCCGTGATCGCCCAGACGCGCGGCGCCGGCCGCGACGCGCCGGCGGATCTGAGCCGCTTGCGCTTCACCGTGCTGGGATGCGGCGCCTCCGGCGGCGTGCCGCGGCTCGGCGGGCCGGACGAGACGGGCCAATGGGGCGCTTGCGATCCTTTGGAGCCGAAAAACCGCCGGCGCCGCTGCGCGTTGCTTGTGGAGCGGTTCGGCCCTGGCGGCGTGACGCGCGTTCTGGTGGACGCCGGTCCGGATATCCGCCAGCAGCTCCTCGATGCTCGCGTCGGCTGGCTGGACGCGACGCTCTTCACCCATGATCACGCCGACCATATCCATGGCATCGACGATCTGCGCCTGACCGTGTTCGTGCGCCGCAAGCTCTTGGATGTTTGGGCGGACGAAGCGACGATGGACACGCTCCGCCGACGCTTCGGCTATGTGTTCGAGACGCCTGAAGGGTCGGCCTATCCGCCGATCCTCACTGCGCACAAGATCACGCGCGACCAGATCGAAGGCCGCGCGCCGTTGGTGATCGAGGGCGCGGGCGGGCCGATCGCGGCGCGGCCGTTCGAGGTGCGTCACGGCCGCATTTCGTCGCTCGGCTTTCGTTTCGGCGATGTCGCTTATCTGCCGGATGTGAGCGGCGTTCCAGAGACGACGTGGCCGGCGCTTCAAGGGCTCGATCTTTGGATCGTCGATGCGCTCCGCCTCGATCCGCATCCGAGCCACGCGCATCTGGCGCTGACGCTCGAATGGATCGCCCGCGCCGCGCCGCGCCGGGCGGTGCTCACCAATATGAACATCGAGCTCGATTACGCCGCCACCAACGCGGCGACGCCTGAGCATGTGACGCCCGCCCATGACGGCATGATGCTCTATGGCCGCGCCGAGCCCGCGCTCAGCGCCGAGGCGCCGGCGACGCGCGAGGTCGCGCCTTCGGGTTGACGCTCGCGGCGCGCCGGATCACGGTTCAGAAAATTGAACGTGCGCAGTGAATTGGCGACGTTAAGCTGGCGCCGTTCGCTCTGCTCCCGCGCGAGCGGCCGCTCCGATCGGGGCAGCTCCAACCCCTTGAGCCGCGGCGCAAAAAGGAACTCGCTCCATGTCCGACCCGACGCAAGACCCGGCCCGCATCGTGTTCGTGAACGGCGCCTATCTGCCTGCGACGGAGGCTAAGATCTCGGTTTTCGACCGCGGATTTCTGTTCGGCGACGGCGTCTATGAAGTCTCAAGCGTCGTGGGCGGCAAGCTGATCGACAACGCCGCGCATATGGCGCGGCTCAGCCGCTCGCTGAACGCGCTCTCGATTCCCGCGCCGATGACCGATGCGCAGATCCTCGCCATGCAACGGGAGCTGATCGCGCGCAACGAGCTGACCGAAGGCGTCGTTTATATGCAAGTGACGCGCGGCGCTGCGGAGCGGAGCTTCGATTGGCCCGAATGGTCCGAGCCCTCGATCATCGCGTTCACGCAAGTCAAAGCGATCATCGACAATCCCAAAGCGGAGACCGGCATCGCTGTCGCGCTGACGCCGGATTTGCGCTGGAAGCGGCGGGACATCAAGACCGTGAACCTGCTGCCCGCCTCCTGGTCGAAGATGCAGGCGCAATGGGCCGGGGCGGAGGACGCCTGGATGGTCGAGGCGGACGAGGACGGCGTCGAGCGGGTGACCGAAGGCAGCTCCAACAACGCGTTCATCGTCACCGCGGAGGGCGTGATCGTCACGCGATCGCTGGGCGACGAGATCCTGCACGGCATCACCCGCAAGGTGGTGCTCGCGCTGGCGGAAAAATCCCAAATGCGGATCGAGGAGCGCGCCTTCACGCCGGCTGAGGCGAAAGCGGCGCAAGAGGCGTTCGTCACCTCCGCCAGCGGATTTGTAATGCCCGTTGTCAGCATCGACGGCGAGACGCTTGGCGACGGCGCGCCCGGCCCGATCGCGAAGCGGTTGCGCCAGCTCTACATCGCGCAAGCCGTCGCGGCGGCGGAGTAAGATCGCGGCGGGCGCGCTCTGCGGCAAGAATGTCGCGGCGCGCCCTCTCGGGACGCTCCGGCGCGCGCTGGTGATTGCCGTCGCCGCCCGGCGCGCACAGCATCTGCGAAGGCATTAACAACCGAAAGGAGGTGATCCGATGATGCGAGCGTTCGCCAAGGCGAGTGACGGCCCTAAAACGGCGCATGTCGGTGAAGTGGGCTGGCTATCGAAAGCTCAGGCGACCTCCAACCGGGCGTAGGCCGGAAAGTCCGGTTATCTGAAACGGCCAAACGACATCGAACGGCGCGCCTTCCCAGGCGCGCCGTTTTTCGTTCGCGCCGCCGCATCCGCCAACTCAGCTGACGTTGCGGCGTCCTAGGCGCAGTTTCGCCGCGTCTGAGACGCGCGCGCGCCGTCCGCGTCGTATTTCGGGCCCGGCGCGGTGTTAGAGTTTGCGCGTTGACGCCGATTCCCATCCCGGACTGGTTCCGAGCACGTCGATAAGGAGCGCCCGATGGTCACTCTCTCCGCCTGGTCGAGGGCTCTTCGAGCGCTCGCGCCGTCTCTCGTCGCCTTCGGGTTGCTCGCCGCGTCTCCCGCGGCGGCGCAGGATTGTTCGAACCCGGGCGCGGTCTGCGCCATGTCGCTTGCGCAATCGCCGGCGTCGCCCTCATCCATGCTGATCGCCCCCGCGCCGTAGCGCTCGGCGC
>JBCBCG010000214.1:0-6502 GCA_038530925.1 Pseudomonadota bacterium | reverse complement strand
CCTCGGGGCCGCGCGCGGGGACGAGGAGCGCGCGGGCGCCGGCCTCCTCCAGCTGGCTGAGGAGCGCGGCGGCCGGCAGGTCCCCGCCCAGCGGGACCGCGGCGTAGCGGTTCATCACCGCGAGCAGCAGCCCGCCGAGCCGCGCGCCGCCGGGCGACGCCGCCGCCAAGGCCAGGGTCTTGCCGCCGCCGCCGGCGCAGAGATCCAGAACCAGGCCGCCCGGTTGATCTTCGCGCACCGCGCGGAACGCCGCCGCGGCCAGAAGCGCCGCCGCCTGGCTGCCCGCATCCTGCGGCTCCACAAGGCCCGCCTGGAACGCGCTCAGCCGCCTCAGCTTCGGCCGCGCCGCCGCGCCCGCGGCGACCCGAAGCGCTGTCGGCGCCAGCGGTCCGGCATACGCCTCGACGCCTTCTTCCGCGAGGGCCGCGATCGCTTCATCGCGCTCGGCTTTCAGCGTGTTGACGCGCAGATCGAAGGCGGCGCGCCGACGCGACCGCGCGAACTCCGCCGCCGGATCCAGGCCGGACGCTGCGATCTCCGCGGCCGCGACGTCGGGAAAATCCGCGAGCGGCGCCGCGGCGGCGCGCGCCGGCAGCGCCTCGAGCCAGTCGCGCTCGGCCTCAGACAACGGCGCGGGACGGTGCGGCCCGCCATCGGCGAGCGCCGCGATGGCCTCTAGCCCGGCGCCGCCCGCCTCCGCCAGTTCGAGCCGCAGCGCCCCGAGCGCCGCAGCGCGGCCGGCGCCGGCGCTCGGAGCGCCAAGGCGCGCGCTCTCGAGGCGGCGAAGCGCGGCGTAGACATGGTCGGCGACGGCGGCGCGATCCTTCGATCCGGCGTAGCGCGCGCCGCGGGCCCAGGCGGCGAGCAAGCGATCCGCCATCGCCGTCTCGCCCGGCCGCAAGAACGCGTCCACCACCTCGATCGCGGCTTGGAGGCGCGCGCCCGGCGTCATGCGCGCGCCGACGCTCTCCGCCGCGGCTCAGCCGGCGCGGTAATTCGGCGCCTCGCGCGTGATGGCGACGTCATGCACATGGCTCTCGCGCAGCCCGGCGTTGGTGATCCGCACGAAGCGGCATTTCGAGCGCATCTCCTCGATGGTGCGGCAACCGGTGTAGCCCATCGCCGCGCGGAGCCCGCCGACCATCTGATGCACCACCGCGCCCACCGCGCCTTTATAGGGCACCTGCCCTTCAATACCCTCCGGCACCAGCTTCATGGTGTCGTTGACTTCTTTTTGGAAATACCGATCCGCCGAGCCGCGCGCCATGGCGCCGATGGAGCCCATGCCGCGATACGCTTTGAAGCTGCGCCCCTGATACAGGATCACCTCGCCCGGGCTCTCATCCGTCCCCGCCAGCATCGAGCCCACCATGGCGCAATGCGCGCCCGCGGCGATGGCTTTGGCGAGATCGCCCGAGTATTTCACGCCGCCATCGGCGATCACCGGCGCGCCTGCCGCGGCGGCGGCTTCGGCGCAATCCATCACCGCGGTGAGCTGCGGCACGCCCACCCCGGCGACGATGCGCGTGGTGCAGATCGAACCCGGCCCGATGCCGACCTTCACCGCATCCGCGCCCGCGTCGAGCAGCGCCCGCGTCGCCTCGGCCGTGGCGACGTTGCCCGCCACCACCTGAACCGCGTTCGAATGCGCCTTGATGCGGCTGACCACATCCGAGACCGCCTTCGAATGCCCATGCGCCGTGTCGATCACAATCAGATCCACGCCCGCATCGATCAGCGCCTCCGCCCGGTGGAACCCCTCATCGCCGACAGTAGAGGCCGCGGCGACGCGCAGACGCCCCATCGCGTCTTTGCAGGCGTTCGGGTTCAGCACCGCCTTCTCGATGTCCTTCACCGTCAAAAGCCCGGCGCAGCGGCCTTCGCCATCGACGACCAAAAGCTTTTCGATCCGGCGCTGATGGAGCTGGCGTTTCGCCGCTTCGAGATCCACCGGCTCACGCACCGTCGCGAGGTTCTCGGACGTCATCAGCGCCGAGACAGGCGTCTGCGGATCCTCGGCGAAGCGCATGTCGCGGTTGGTGAGAATGCCGCAGAGCTTGCCCGCCGCGTCCACCACCGGAAAACCGGTGATCGAATGGAGCGCCTGCAGGCGCTTCGCCTCCGCCAAAGTGTCTTCGGGCCGGAGCGTGATCGGATCGTAGACGACGCCGCTCTCAAAGCGTTTGACCCGCGCGACTTGCGCCGCCTGCTTCTCGATATCGAGATTGCGATGCAAAACGCCGATGCCGCCCGCCTGCGCCATGGCGATCGCCATCTCCGCTTCGGTCACCGTGTCCATCGCCGAGGAGATGAGCGGAATGTTGAGCTCGATCTCTTTGGTGAGCCGCGTGCGCGTGTCGGCCTCCATCGGTGTGACCGAGGACGCCGCGGGCTCAAGCAAGACATCATCGAAGGTGAGAGCGTCTCGGATCGCGGTCATGCGGCGCGATCCGCCGGCGCCTGGGCCGTCAGGCTGGCTCATTATCGTCAACTCCCGCGCGGGGCGGAGGAGAGAGCGGCCTGCGCGTCAGTCCGCAAGCGGCTCCGCCCGCCATCAAGTGCGTTGACATGGCCATATGCGCCGAAAGCGCGTGAAAGAAAAGAGGCGCGCGGCGCCCTCGCGCGCGGCCGCCTCACTGATGCCGCGCCCAGCCTTCCCGGTGATAGCGCAGCAAGGCGTGGCCGCGCAGCGTGTTGATCTCCGCCGGGCGGCGCGCAAGGTCCTGCGTGAAATGCGTCATCGCCGCCCAGCTCTCCGCCGTGTGCATCCGCAGCCCTTCGGGCAAAGGCCGCTTCGGCGCCGCCCGCGCCGCCGGCCCCGCCAGCGCGAAGCCCCAAAGCCCGAAGCTCGGCACCCAAACCGCATAGGGCGTGACCGGCATCCCTTCACCGAGCCGGAGCGCGTTCGGAGCGCTCTCCAGCGTCGCGATCACCGACCAATAGGCCTCCGGCGCGTAATAGGGCGCGCCCGCTTGCACCGCCGCGGCGCCGCCGGCCTCGAGCCGATCGGCCAAGCGGGCGTAGAACGCGCGGCTATAGAGCTTGGAGAGCGAGAGCGTGCGCGGATCAGGCAGATCGGCGATGATCACGTCGAAGCGCTCTTCGCCTTCCGCCAGCCACGTGAAAGCGTCCGCATGGATGATCTCGACGCGCGGATCGCTGAAGGCGGCGCCGTTGAGCGCGGCGAAGCGCGCCTCGGAGAAGAGCCTCGTCACCGCGGGATCGAGATCGACCAGCACCAGCCGCTCGATCGGATAGCGCAGCGCTTCGCGCGCCGCCATGCCGTCGCCGCCGCCCAGGATCAGCACCGAGCGCAGGCGTTCGGCGCGGCGCATCGCCGGATGCGCCAGCGCTTCGTGGTAGCGATGCTCGTCCTGGCTGTCGAATTGGAGCGCGCCGTCCAGGAACAGCCGCGTGCGCTCTCCGCGCTTGGTGACGACCAACCGCTGATAGGAGGTGTCGAGCGCCGTCACCACCTCGTCTTGATAAAGACTCGCTTCGGCGGCGCCGATCAGCCGCTCGCTGAAGACGAGGCCGAGCACGCCAGCGGCGATGGCGAGGCCGGCCCAGCGCTTCAGCCGCCGCGCGCCTTCAGGCTGCAAGATCTCAAGCGCGAGCCAAGCGACGCCGAGGTTCATCAGGCCGAACACGAGGCTGGCCGAAAGCAGCCCAAGCCACGGGACGATCAGCAGCGGGAAGGCCACCGCCGCCGCCAGCGCGCCGGCGTAATCGAGCGTCAGCACAGTCGAGAGCGCATGCCGCGTCACGCCGCGCGCCTGCAGGATCCGCATCATCAACGGGATCTCGAGCCCGCTCAGACAGCCGAGCGCGAAGACCACGCCGAAGAGCACGACGGAGAACGGCTCGACCAGGGCGAAGGCCAGATAAAAGAGCGGCGCGCTGGCGCCGCCGAGCACGCCGAGCGCCAGTTGCGAGCGGCAGAACACGGCTTCGGGCGCGGCGACATAGCGCGAGATCCAGGCGCCGACGCCCATCGCCGTCATAAAGACGCCGATCACCAAGCTGTATTGCGTGACGCTGTCGCCAAGGAGGTAGGACGCCGCCGCCCCCGCGATCAGCTCGTAAGCCAGACCCGAGGCGGCGATCAGAAACACGCCGGCCAGCAGCAAACGATCCGCGCCGGCGACGCCGCCTCTCCGAGGCGCATCTCGATCATCCGCGGCCGACGCTCCGGGGCTCAGCGCCCCGTCTTGGGCCGTCTCGCCGCTCATCGCCTGCGCGTCACGCTCGGATCACCGCGGCGATCACGATCGCCAAAGCGATGAAGATCGAGCCCATCAACACCGCGATCGCCAGGTTCTGCTGCCGGATCTCATCCCGCAGCGAAAATGGCGTGAGCCACTCGATCACAAGCCAGCAAGCCACCATCGAGCCGAAGCCGATCACCACATAAACAATGGTGGAGACGATCTCCGCCGCGCGAATATCGGACACTAACTCCATCTCGCTCCCACTCCGTCATCCCTTCGGCCCAAAGCGCGCCGCCGCCGCGCCGCGGGGCCGCGCGTTTCACTTCACCCTGCCGCCGAAGCCGGGCCCGCCCACCGATCCTTCGCGCAGCGAGCGCGCCACATCGCCGCTTTCGCCGAAGACGCCGTAATAGCTCATGTAAAACGCGAGCGCCGTCGCCGCGGCGAAGCAGGCGAACATCACCAGCCGCGGCGCCATCAATCATCGCTCCAATCGCTTCCGCTCCAGCGCCGCGTCACATGCAGGATCCGTTGTCCGATCAACCCAAATCCCGTCAGCGCGAACAGCGCCGCGGCGATCACCAGCGGCCAAGGCGACCCGACGCCTTCCCGCGCCGAAAGGCGCAGCCGCTCCGGCGTGAAGGAGCCGCGCCACACGCCGCTTTCGCCCACCGTGGCGAACGCGGTGTAGACCCCAGGCTCTGGAACCCGAAAATAGACGCTGTCGACGCGCGATCCCTCGGTCCAATTCCCGTCATCATAACCGTAGTAATATTCAATCACGCGCTCGACCGCGAAGACCGGCTCTCCGGCCTGATCTTCAACCTCCAGCTCCACTTCAACCCAGGCGTTGCTGACATCGGTTTCGATCTCAAGCTCCACCAGGCGATCAGCGTCCGTCACCGTCATTGTGATAGAGGCGCCTTCCGCGTTCGGGCGCCAATCCGCCGCAGCGATCCTCTGCAAGTCGATCCGCGGCGCGATCACAGCGGCGACCAGCGCGACGATCGCGAAGCCGATGGCCATGTTCCGCAAATCGGCGAGCGCGGGAGAGCGCTCGAACGGCTCGAGCGGATGCACGCCGCGTTTCGGCGGCGCCGTCGCCGGGTCGAGGCCGAAGCTCTTGAACACGGCGTCGCGATCGAGCGCCTCGGACAGCTCCCACTCAACCTCCGGCCGGTCATCATATATGCGGTAGGTGAGCATGCGCCGCGCGCCGAGGAGGTTGGCGGCGTGCGAGCGGTCGCCGCGCGTGGGAATGAAGTTGAACGAGCCGGCGGCGAATTCGATCTCGCTCCAGCCGCTGTCGTAATAGCTGTAGCGCCGCCCGAGATGGAACGCGCTTGGGCGCGATTCCGATTTCCCGATATCGATATATCCAATCCGAAAGGGTTTCGGCGGAACCCGCGATTTGCGGGTGAAGACGATGCGGTTCTCCTCCCAGCTAAGCCAAGCATAGCCATGGGTGGGCGAGTAAAGCTGATGTTCGGTCCAACGCCAGACCTTGCCGTCATAGGCCATCTTGCGGCCGATCACGCCGATGATCGTGACCTCGACGCCTCCGATCTCGCCGGTCTGGCCGATCTCGAACGGCGTCTTGGGCCAGTCGCGCGCCTGACGCTCGCGATCGGGCGGTCCATCGCCCTTTCGCGGCCGCATGGCGCGGAACGCCTCGGCCGCCTCCAGCGTCGCCCCGCAGTAAAGGCAGAGATGCGCGGCGATGCGCCCGCCGCCGCGCAGGCTCTGCCCAGCGCCGCAGGCGTCGCACGTCAGGGATCGAAGCTCGGCGGCGGCGGTCATGCGCACTTTTCTATTTCTATCTGGCTCGCGAGCCCAAAGCGCCCGTCGGCGGCGCGCGGCTCCGCGTTTCAGGCGTTAGCGCGAGCGCCGGTTCGACCGCAAGCGGCCCGCGCGCCGCGCATCAGCGCTGTGAGAGCGGATTAAGGCTGCAGCGGCCCGGCGCTGTTCGGCTCGGAGACAAGCCAGGGATCGCGCCAAGCGCCGTGGAACCAGGCCTCGCCGCCGGCCCAACGCTCGAGGCTCATCAGCCCGCCGCGCGCGCCCGCGTAATTCCAATAGCGATGGCGCTCGCCCACATGGATCACCTCCGGAACAGCGCCGCGCAGCGCCGCGCAGCGCGCCTCGCCCGCCTCGCTCAATCGATAGGTCTCGGTGCGCGGCGGCGCGGCGCGCGGCGTCCGGGCGTTCGCGCTCTCACCAGTTACGTAGACGGAAAGGCGGCTGTCCGCCGGCCAGGAGATCGTCTCCGGCGGCGCGGCGCTGCACCGGAT
>JBCBCG010000213.1:0-6576 GCA_038530925.1 Pseudomonadota bacterium | reverse complement strand
GGATCCAGTCGCCCGCCTCGAAGGCGGAGGAATCGAGGATCTAGCGCAGACACGCCCGCGCCTTCGCCCGCCGCGCCGCGCGCCGAAGCGCCGGCGCCTCTTGATCCGCCACTTCCTTCTGCGCCAGGGGTCGAAGCGGTCTCGGATGCGCAGAGCGTTCCCGCCGCGTCCAAAGCGTCGGCGCCCTTGGACTATGCGGATGTCGCCGCCGCCAAACCGGCGCCTTCGGCTTCAGAGGATCTCGGCGCCGCGCTCGATCCTGATCCTGATCCTTATCCCGCGCATGAGCCATCTTCAGCGACGGTGTCCGGTCCGGATCTTTCGCTCTTAAGCGCGCCGGAGGCGAACGCCGCGTCGCTGATCAGCGAGAGAGACCTCGCCGAGCGCGCCGACCGGCTGCAGGCCGTGCTCCAGGATTACGGCGTGCGCGGCGACATCATCCATGTGAACCCCGGCCCGGTGGTGAGCCTCTTCGAACTCGAACCGGCGCCCGGCCTCAAAGCCTCGCGCGTCGTCGGGCTTGCGGACGACATCGCCCGCTCCATGAGCGCCGCCGCCTGCCGCATCGCGCCGGTGCCCGGCAAGAACCTCATCGGCATCGAGCTGCCGAACGCCGCGCGGGAGACCGTGACGCTGCGCGAGATCCTCGATTCCTCCGCCTTCGAGGCGGGCGACTGGATCCTGCCGATCGCGCTCGGCAAAGACATTGGCGGCCAGCCGATGGTGGCCGATCTCGCGCGGATGCCGCATCTCCTGATCGCCGGCACAACCGGCTCCGGCAAATCGGTGGCGATCAACACCATGTTGCTCTCGCTTCTTTATCGCCTGACGCCGGAAGAGGTGCGGCTGATCCTGATCGATCCGAAAATGCTGGAGCTGTCCGTCTATAACGGCGCGCCGCATCTTCTCGCGCCGGTGGTGACGGAGCCGCAAAAGGCGGTCGCGGCGCTGCGCTGGGTCGTGCGCGAGATGGAGAGCCGTTATCAGCGTATGGCGCGGCTCAATGTTCGCAATCTTGAAAGCTATAATGAGCGCATCGCCGCCGCGCTTCGCGAAGGCGAGGGCGCCGCGGGCGAGACCGGCATGATCGAGCGCGAAGTGCAGGTCGGCTTTGATGATGAGACCGGCAAGCCGATCTACAGCGTGCAGAGCGTCGAGGCGGAGCCGATGCCGCGGATCGTCGTCGTGATCGATGAGATGGCGGATCTGATGCTGGTCGCCGGCAAGGAGATCGAGCGCCTGGTGCAACGCCTCGCCCAGATGGCGCGCGCCTCGGGCATCCATCTCATCATGGCGACGCAGCGGCCGTCGGTGGATGTGATCACCGGCGTGATCAAAGCGAATTTCCCGATCCGGATCAGCTTTCAAGTGACATCGCGCATCGACAGCCGAACCATCCTGAACGAGGCCGGAGCGGAGCAATTGCTCGGCAAAGGCGACATGCTCTTCACCACCGGATCGGGCCGGCTGCAGCGTCTGCATGGCCCGTTCGTCTCCGACGCTGAGGTCGAGGCGGTCGCAGCGCATTTGAAGGCGATGGGCCCGGTGGCGCCGCCGGTCGATTTCGAAGCGCGCGAATCGCGCGGCGGCGATGCGGAGCCTGATGAGGATGAGGGCGAAGACGGCGATCAAACCCTTTATGAGCGCGCGGTCGCGATCGTGAAGGCGGAGGGCAAAGCCTCGACGAGCTTCCTGCAGCGGCGCCTCCATATCGGCTACAACCGCGCCGCACGGCTCGTGGACCGCATGGAGAAAGAGGGCGTCGTGAGCCCCGCGAACCATGTGGGCAAACGCGAGGTGCTGATCCGCGACGAGTGAGGGTCGCAGACCGCGCAACGTCCCGTCTCACCGCGCCGGGCGTGCGGGCTGCGGCGGACTGGCGCGCCTTTAAAAACCCGATTGAACCGCTCAGGAATATGCCGTCATCTCTGGGGCCAGCCAGGGAGTGTAGGCGCTCCGCCAGCGAAGGAGGATCGAGTTGGGAGATAAAATCCCGTCGCCTTGCATCGACGTTTGCAAATTTAAGCGCGCCGGCCATTGCATCGGCTGCTCGATGACAAAGCCTCAGAAAAAGCAGTTCAAGAAATTGAGCGGCTCGAAAGCCCGGAAGCGTTTTGTCAGCGAGCTGACGGAACAGCAGGAGCGCTTGGGTAAATATACTCACTGGACTGTGGCCTATCGCAAGAAATTAGAGAAAAAGGGCGTTACGTCTCTCAAGATCTGAGTATTTTAGAGTTGTTCGGTAGGGCGTCTTCGGCGCGCGAGCGACCTCCATTGCTTATGCTACACGGTGGTTTTCGAACTGCCAGGCGGATCGAGGGCGTTCTATATCGATTAAGTCGACGCCGGCGCCTTGGCGATGGCGTGTGCGCGGGCTTGCTCATGTTTCGGCCGCGCGTCGCCCTTTAGCTTGGGCGCTGTGTCTGGTCGCCACGGTCATCTCACCACTCAAGCGGACCCGGCACGCGCGATCGGCACAGAACATCATTGAAAATCACGGCTTGGAAACAGTGTTTTAGCTTGCTCGCGCGGATGGCGCGCGCGGGGCTGGCGCGGCGGGCGGCGGTTCGGGACCGGGCGCTTCGCTTCATCGGCGCGGCCGTTGGAGAGATCGACCGCGCCGCCGCGCTTCCCAGTCTCATCCAAACGATCGAGCGCATCGGACAGATCGTCGATACGCCAGGCGATCAGATGCGTCACAATCCCTTCGCGTTGCAATCGGCCGGAGACGCGCAGCAGGCGCCCGGCGATCACCGCCCGGCGGAAGCGCTCGAACATCTTCGGCCACACCACCACATTGGCGACGCCGCTCTCATCCTCGAGCGTCAGAAAGATCACGCCGGAGGCTGTGCCCGGGCGCTGGCGCGTGATCACGAGCCCAACCACCGTCATCACTTTTCCATCCGGCGCCTCGGCTTGGGCGCAAGCGCGCGAGACCCGCGGGCCGAGATTGGGCCTGATCAGCGCCACCGGATGCGCGCGGAGGCTCAGCCGGGTCGCGACGAAGTCCTCCACCACCTCCTCGCCGAGCGTGGCCTCGGGCAGCGCCACGGCGGGTTCCACAAGGCCCTCCCCATCGGCGTCGCCGGCGAAGAGCGGCAATTGCTTCGGCGCGCGCACCGCTTGAGCCGCCCAGATCGCCTCCCGCCGCGCGCATCCTAAGGCCGCGAATGCGTCGGCCTCGGCGAGGCGATGCAGCAGCGCCGACGGCGCGCCGCCGAGCCGCCAGACGCTCTCCACATCCGGATATCCATTGCCGCGCCCGGCGATGAGCGCGCGGATGCCCGCGTCATCCACGCCTTTGATCTGACGAAAGCCGAGCCGCAGCGCCAGCGCGCCGCTCTCCGCCGGCTCAAGCGTGCAATCCCATTCGCTGGCGTTCACGCAGATCGGCCGCACCTCGACGCCATGCTCCCGCGCATCGCGCACGATCTGCGCCGGCGCGTAAAATCCCATGGGCTGGGCGTTCAGCAAGGCGCAGGCGAACACCGCCGGATGCCGCCGCTTGAGCCAGGCGGAGGCGTAGACGAGCAGAGCGAAGCTCGCCGCATGGCTTTCGGGAAAGCCATATTCGCCAAAGCCTTCGATCTGTTTGAATACACGCTCGGCGAACTCGGCGGGATAGCCGCGCGCCGTCATCCGCTCGATGAAGAGCCGTCCGAAGGTTTGGATCGTGCCCGTCTTGCGGAAGGTGGCCATGGCGCGGCGCAGCCCATCCGCTTCATCCGGCGTGAATTGCGCCGCCACCATGGCGATCTGCATCGCTTGCTCTTGGAACAACGGTACGCCTTTGGTTTTGCCGAGGATCTCTTCAAGCTCCGGATGCGCGTATTCGACCGGCTCCTCATTGTTGCGGCGGCGCAGATAGGGATGGACCATTTCGCCCTGGATCGGGCCCGGCCGCACGATCGCGACCTCAATGACGAGATCGTAGAACTCCTTCGGCTTCATCCGCGGGAGAAAGTTCATCTGCGCCCGGCTCTCCACCTGGAAGACGCCGAGCGAATCGCCTTGGCCGAGCATCTCGTAGACGGCGGGATCTTCTTTCGGGATCGTCGCCAGAGCCAGACTTGGTCCGCCGTGATTTTCTAGCAGTTTCAGCGCTTTGCGCAAACAGGTCAACATGCCGAGGCTCAGCACGTCGACCTTCATCATGCCCAACGCGTCGATGTCGTCCTTATCCCACTCGATCACCGTTCGATCGGCCATCGCCGCGTTCTCGATGGGGACATATTCGTCCAAGCGCTCGCGCGTGATGACGAAGCCGCCAACATGTTGCGAGAGATGGCGCGGGAAGCCGATGAGCTCATGGACGAGATCCAAGGTGAGGCGAAGCCGGCGATCGCTCGGATCGAACCCGATCTCGCGCACTTGCGCATCCGGCACGCCGTCCGACGACCAGCCCCACACTTGGCTCGCCAGCGCCGAGATCACATCCTGCGAGAGGCCCATCGCCTTGCCCACCTCGCGCAAAGCGGCGCGCGCGCGGAAATGGATCACCGTGGCGCAGAGCCCGGCGCGATGGCGGCCATAGCGTTCATAGATATGCTGGATCACCTCCTCACGGCGCTCATGCTCGAAATCCACGTCGATATCCGGCGGCTCGCCGCGCGCCTCCGAGACGAAACGTTCGAACACGGCTGAGATCAGCTCCGGATCGGCTTCGGTGATCCCAAGCGCGAAGCAAACGACCGAATTCGCGGCCGAGCCGCGGCCTTGGCAAAGGATCTCCTTTGACCGCGCGAAGGCCACAACATCCCGCACGGTGAGAAAATACCGCGCGTAGTCGAGCTTCTCGATCAGCCGCAATTCTTTGGCGACAGTCTCGCGAACCGTCGGCGGCGCGCCTTGCGGATAACGCCAGCGGAGCCCTTCCTCAGTCAGCCGCGCCAACCGCGCTTGGGGATCCTCGCCGCCCGCCACTTCGTCCGGATATTCGTAGCGGAGCTGGCCGAGATCGAAGCGGCAGCGCTCGGCCAGATCGAGGCTGCGGGCGACGGCGCCGGGATGATTCTGAAAGAGCGTCGCCATCTCCTCCGGCGCGCGGAGCCGGCGCTCGGCGTTGGGCAAGGCGCGCGCGCCGATCGCGTCGATCTGAACGCCTTCGCGCAGGCAGGTGAGGAGATCGGCCATGCGGCGGCGCCGCGCGTGATGCATCAACGCGTCGGAGACCGCCACCATCGGCGCGCCGGCGCGCGCGGCGCAGGCCGCGGCCGCGGCGAACCGCTCTTCATCGCGGCCGTCATACCGCGGCGCGGCGGCGGTGTGGACGGCGCCGGGAAAGCGCCGCGCCATGGCTGCGATCTCCGCGACCGTTTCCGGCGACCCCGCGGCCAAAGGCGCGCGCGGCAGCGCCAACAGCAGCGCGCCCGCGCCCCATTCCTCGAGATCTCGCCTCTGCAAGAGGCAGGCGCCCTTTTTCGCGCGCCGCTTGCCGAGGGAGAGAAGGCGCGTCAGCCGTCCATAAGCGGCGCGATCCGTGGGCAGCGCGATCCAGTCGATCTCCGAATCGGTTAGCGCCAGCCGCGCGCCGACGATCAGCTTGGGAATGCTGAGCGGCCGGAAATCCGCATCGGCGTTCGGCTCTGGCGGATCGGGCGCCTCTTCGCGGCCGGAGGGATCCTTGCGCACGCGGATCGCTTTGGCGCGCGCGCGCACATCATCGGCGGTCACCGATCGGCGCGGCGCCGCGGCCTCTTTCTTTAATTGCTTCAGCCTGGCGTAGGCGCGCACCACGCCGGCGAGCGAGTTCCGATCGGCGATGGCGATCGCGCTCAGCCCAAGCGCCGCGGCGCGCTCCACCATCTCTTCGGGATGAGAGGCGCCGGTGAGAAAGGTGAAATTGGTGGTGACGGCGAGATCGGCGAAGCTCATGGGAACATCCCATGCGCGAACCAGCGCGCGCCGTCCGTCGGCGCGTCCGGCGCCTTTTCCGGCAAGCGAAACATCCAGAGCCGCGCGCCGGCCTCAGTCTGAACGCGCCAATAATCCCGCGGACCCGACCGCCAGGCCGGATCGTCGCGCCACCATTCCGGCGCGATGCGCTCCGGCCCGATGGCTGTTTGCACCGCATAGAGCGCGCCGCGCCAGGCAAAGCGCGCAGGCGGCGCGCCGCCGCTCTCGGCCTTGATCGCTTCGGGTTCAAACAAAGCGAGCGGGCGCGGCGATCCGCCTTCTGCAAACGGGGTCGGATCCGTCTCGGCCGCCAAGGCGCGGATGAAGGCGCGTTCGGGCAGATGGCTTTGCGCCGGCGCGAAGCGGATCGCGTGCTCGAAGCTGAAGCGATTGCCGATGCGCGCGACGAGATCGCAGAGCGCATCGCTCGCCGCGCCGCGGCGCCAAGCGTCGGTCTGCTCCGGCGCGATCGGCTCCACGCTCAGCGCCTCGAGCCGCAACGCGTCGATGCCAAAGCCGGCGTCGAGCGCGTCGATCGCGCGTTCGAACAGCGGCGCGATGCGCCGCGGGTCGGCGCAGGGGCGCGCCAGGCCGATGGTCGCGGCGGCGCCCTCGGCCGCGTCGGTCTGATCGCAGCGCTGAATGCTGAGGCGCAGGCGCCGCGCGCCGCGCCGTTCCTGC
>JBCBCG010000212.1:0-6616 GCA_038530925.1 Pseudomonadota bacterium | reverse complement strand
ACGCTTCAAGGCGACGCGATCAGGCTCCGCCAGAGCGACGGCGGGTGCGGGACGAGCCATGCGGCCTCCAAACAACTCCTCTCGCCCATAACCAATAATACGATATTTCTCTGGTTCAGGACACTAGAACGGCTCCGCTTTTTTCTTGGGGGCGACCAAGGGCGTCCGTTCTTGGCGTGGGGCGACCGGCGCGACGTCCTCTTAGGCGTGGATCGCGGCAGTGCGATCGGCAGCGCTTTCAGCTCGTGGTCCTCAGGGCCAGCAGATCGCAAGGCGCTTCGCCTAACACTCCGCGCTCCTCTGCATCGTCCCATGTCTCGGTCTCTCTCGCGCCGCGGCAGGCCATCCGCCCGCGAACGGCGCGAAGGCCCTCGATGGGCCGGAGCGGCGTTCCCGCCTTAGGCCGGTTCGAAGTCCTTCAGCCGCGGACGATGCCGGGCGTTTGGCCGGCGCCGGGGCGGCGGTCCGGGTGGTCGCGCTCGCGAAACCGTCTCAATCCTTCCTGCGTCTCGGGCTGGAAGAAGGAGCGGTGAAAGCACTGCGCCTCGATGCGGAGCCCTTCATCAAGCGGCGATCCGTATCCGCGCATAGCCGCTTCCTTATCGCTGCGGATCGCGGGCTGCGGCAGAGCGGCGATGAAGGCGGCGAGTTCGCGGGCGCGGGCGAGCGCTTCGCCCTTCGGCGTCACTTCATTGACGAGCCCGATCCGCTCGGCTTCGGCCGCGTCGATCACGCGGCCGGTGATCATCAGCTCCATCGCCCGGCCCATGCCGAGGATCCGCGGTAGGCGCTGGGAGCCGCCATCGGCGAGGCCGATGTTCCAGCGCCGGCACGTCACGCCGAAGGAGGCGTGCGCATCAGCGATGCGGATATCGGCGAAGCACGCCCATTCGAGCCCGCCCGCATAGGCGACGCCGTTCACGGCGGCGATGATCGGCTTATAGATGTCGGTCCAGCGCGTGGGGCCGAGCACGCCCGGCTCGGCGCCGCGCTCATGGGAGGCGAGCACGCTGGGCGGGGGCGGCGCGCCGTCCATCCGCTCGCCCGGCGCGGCGAGATTGACGTCGTTTTTGAGATCGCCGCCGGCGCAGAACGCTTGATCGCCCGCGCCGGTGATGATCGCGACCGTCGCCTCTGGATCGTCGCGAAACCGGCTCCAGGCGTCGACGAGTTCATGATGCGTCTGCAGGCGCACGCAATTGCGCTGTTCGGGCCTGTTGAAGCGGATGATGGTGACCGGGCCGTCGCGTTCAACCTCGATATCCTGGTAGGTCATCCCTTGATCATTCATGGCGTTCCTCCTGTCGGTGGTGATGCGCGGTCGCTTTGTGGCGCCGCTTTTTTGGCGCCGTTCAGGCGCAGCGCGCTTTCGATCAGCCGCCAGAGCTGATCGCAAAGCATGTCGGGGTCGGGCCGCGGCGCGCGGCTGAGCGCGCGGACCAACGCTTGGCGCATGCCGCCGAGCACGAGGCTGATGGCGATTTCTGGATCGAGATCCGCGGCGATCACGCCCTTCGCCTGCGCCGCGGCGAGATTGCGCGCGCCCTCTTCCAGCATCGCGTCATGGCGTCGCCGCTCGAGATCGAGGATCTCCGGCTCGCGGCCAAGGCGCCCGACGATCAGCGGCGCGAGCGGATGCGCGTAATAATGCGCGATCATCCGGCGCAGCCGGTCTTTCTCCAGCCGCCGCCAACTCTCGGCGCAGCGCCCGCTGGGGCCCATGGCGATGGGCAGCAGCGGTTCGTGAAAGGCTTCGACGATCGCGGCGATCAGCCCGGTTTTCGAGCGGAAGTGATGATAGGCGAGGCCTGCGGAGACGCCGGCGCGGCGCGCCACATCGCTCATCTCCAATGCGCCGCGCCCGTCGATCAGCGCCGCTTGGCCGGCGACCAGCAGGCGCTCGCGCGTCGCGCGCGTTTTCGCGGAAGGCGGTGGGGCTTGGTCGAGCGTCGGCATAACAGGCTTTCGATTTGAATTGAGTTCAATTCAAATAGAGCTCTTTCTCATTGGCAAGCGTTGATTTCGTCCGGGCGCCAGGATCGCGTAAGCAGGTCGTCCAGCGGCGCGTGAGGTGGGGAAACGCATGACCGAGGGTTTGACGCGCGGGATCGAGGCGCTGAATGTCGACGGCGCGGCGCTTCGCGTGGCGCGCCTCGGCCGATCAGGCGCGCTGGCGCCGATCGTGTTCCTGCATGGTTTTGGCTCGACCAAGGAGGATTACGCGGACATCCCCTTGCGCGCGGCCTTCGCCGGGCGCGCCGTGCTCGCCTATGACGCGCCGGGCTGCGGCGCGACGCAGTGCGACGATCTTGGCAAGATCGACATTCCCTTCCTGGTGGAGACGGCCAAAGCGATGATCGACGCGGCGGGGATCGACCGGTTCCATCTCGTCGGCCATTCCATGGGCGGTCTCACCGCGCTGATGCTGGCGGACGCCGCGCCGGAGCGGGTGCTGAGCCTCTGCAGCATCGAAGGGAATTTGGCGCCGGAGGATTGCTTTCTCAGCCGCCAGATCATCGCGCATCCGGCGCCGGACGCGCAGCGCTTTTTCGACGGGTTCGTCGCCCGCGCCGCCGCGTCGCCTTCGGCGGCGATGGCGCTATACGCCGCCGCGCTGCCTGGGAAGGTCAGGCCCGGCGCGGTGCGCGGCATCTTCCGATCGATGGTGGCGCTGTCGGATGATGGCGCGCTTCTGGATCGGTTCTTGGCGC
This sequence comes from Pseudomonadota bacterium, assembly GCA_038530925.1. Taxonomy (GTDB): domain Bacteria; phylum Pseudomonadota; class Alphaproteobacteria; order Rhodobacterales; family Rhodobacteraceae; genus JALEGB01. The sequence goes on along the minus strand of JBCBCG010000212.1, from coordinate 3,905 downwards.
TGCCCTGCCCGAAAATGCTGATGCATGGCGATGAGAACGCGCATCTAACCTATCTGCCGCAACTCCGCGCCGCCGGCGTCATGGTCGCGGAGATCCCTGAATGCGGGCATTTTCCGATGTACTCGAACCCGCCGGCGATGTGGCGCGCGCTGGCGGCGCTCATCGACGCCGCCTAACGCCGGGCGCGACGCTATGCGCCGTCAGTCCCAGGCCTTGCCGAGGGCCCGCCGCGGGATCGGAGTGGGCGAGAGACTGTAGACATGCTCGCGCAGAAAGCGCATCAGCCCGCGCGCATCGCCGCGAAAGCCGTCGATCACCGTTTTCGGCAAGGCGTCACCGATGACGATCCGCACCGGACCGCCGACCCGATTGTCGAACTCATTGATTAAGAGCGCGAGGCGCAGCGTGTCCGACAGATGGCTCGCTAGTTGAAAGAGACGGCTGTTTTGCCCGTCGAAGAAGATCGGGCAGACCGCGGCGCCCGATTGCTGGATCAGGCGCGCGGTGAAGGTTTTCCATTCCGGATCATAGGCGCGCCGATAAAGCGAGGCCATGGTCGAGACCGCGCCGCCCGGAAACACGCCGATCGCGCCGCCGGCTTTGAGATAGTCGAGCGCGTGCTTGCGCGTCTCGAGATTGCTGCGCACCGCTTCGCGCGTCTCGGCGAAATCGATGGGCAGGATATGCGGCTCGACCTCCGGCGCTTTGACGAACACCGAATTGGCCAAGATTTTGAAGTCGCCGCCGCGGCGCTGATCCATGATGTGGCCGAACATCAAACCGTCGAGAATGCCGAATGGGTGGTTGGCGACGCAGACAAGCGGGCCGCTCTCGGGCAAATTCTTGAGCCCATCGCCGACATACTCGATGCTGAGACGATAGCGGCGACGCATGACTTCCCAAAAACTGGCGCCGTCCGCCATCTCCGCCTGGTAATCGAGCGCCATTTTCAAGAGCCGCGGGCGGCCGGTGATGTTCTCGATGCTTTTGATCATCGTGCGCCCGGCCTTGGTTCTGGCCCCGAGCGCGTAAGTGATCTCGTTAGGCCCTTCGGCGCCGGTCAGCAGCGGACGGGCTTCGAAGGAAGCGGGCGGCGGCGTGCGCCGTTGCGGCGCGATCCCCTCATGCGTCTGCATTCAACTCTCATCTCATGCGCGCGGCGTCTTGCGCAGGCGCGCTCGCGGCGGGCGCATCAAGCGCTGCGCGCCGCCTCTTCTCTCCCAGATATAAGGCCAGCCGCGGCGCGGCGCCATATCCCTCAGCCTGCGCCGCGGCGCGCCGCCGCGATCGGAAAGCCGCGTCGCCGCCTCCTGAGCGCCTCTAAACCATGAACCCTCTCAATGTCCTCTGGCGCGTCTTGGCCGGCTGGCCTAGGCAAGAAGCCGGGGACGGGACGACCGCGCGCGCCAGCGAGGCGCGCGCGAAAGGCGGAGCGCGGCTCGGCGCGCGATCGCCGCGACGAAGGGGACGAGGCGATGTATGCGCGCGCGCTAGGCACGATCGGCATCGGCATGGTGATCCCCCTGATCGGGATCGCCGCGGCGCAAGCGAGCTTCGGCGCGCTGACGGGCGCGCCGGCGGGCCCGGCGGAGTTCTTTTACTTTCGTCCGACCGCGGCCCAGGCCGAGCTTGCTTGCGCGACGCGCAGCGCGGCGTCGGCGCTCTGCGGCGAGATCGATCGGATCGCCTGGCTGCGACAGGCGAGCGTCTGGAGCGCCGCGGCGCTGGTCCTGGTGATCGCCGTCTTCCTTACCCTCGCCGCGATCGCCGGGGCGAGCCGCCGTTTGAACGCGACGCTCTTCCCGCCGCTGATGCCGCTGACCACCCTGGCCGTGGCGGCCCTGGTGTTCGTGCATGGCGCGATCATCACCTATTGCGTCTATCTCTTCGAGATCGCCAATTTCGGTCAAAGCTATTGGTGGGCGCCGGCGATCGTCGGCGGCGGCGCGCTGCTGGGCGCGACCTCGCTGTTGGCGACCCTGCGCTCCGCCAATCGCGATGCGCCGCAGCCGGTGCTCGGCCGCGCTGTCGGGCGCGAGGACGCGCCGAAGCTCTGGGCGCATGTGGACGGGCTGGCGGACGCGCTGGGCGCGGAGAAGCCCACGAACATCCTGGTCGGACTCGAGCCGACCTTCTTCGCCACGGCGGCGCCGGTGGCGACGCCGGAGCGGCCTGAACCGCTGGACGGCGAGACGCTCTATCTCTCACTGCCGCTGCTGAGGCTCTTCACCAAAGCGGAATTGAACGCGGTGCTTGGACACGAGCTTGGCCATTTCCGGGGCGGCGACACGGATTACTCCATGCGCTTCGCGCCGGTTTACCGGAGCCTCGTCAAGGCGATCCATGCGCTTGAGGGCGATGACGGGCGCGTCGATTGGGTCGCGGCGATCCCGGGCTCGATGATCCTCAAACTGATGCTGGAGGCCTTCGGCCGCAATGAGCGACGCATCAGCCGGGATCGGGAGTTCGAGGCGGATCGCGCCGGCCTTGAGGTCTCGAATGCGGAGGGGCTCGGCCTCTCTCTCGCGAAAGTCGCGGTCTACGCTCCGTCTGCAACTCCATCGCGTCCTCCCCGTCTCACGCGGTTTCCAGCCAGGCTTTTGATGTAAGGCCTTGAGACGCGCGTTAAAGGAGCTGAAGAAACGATTAGATTAACGGAAATGCAAGGGCGTCCGGGCGAAAACGGCGGAACAAATGCGCTTGCCCCAGATGATGCGATCATCGCAACGGGCGCGCGGTCTCGCGACACCGGAGTTTCTGCATGACCTCGTCTTTCGCCTCGTTTCCCGCCGCGCTCCGCAGCTTGCGCGGGACGGCTCTGACGCTGATCGCCGCCGCCGCGGCCTCGAGCGCTCTTGCGGATCCGCTTCAGCCCGCGAGCAGCGCGGTGATGCCGGCGGCGGCTTACGCTGCGCCGCTGAGCGAGAGCGAGCGCGCGCCGACGCGCCGGCGGAGCCTCCTGGTGATCATCGATCATCTGGAGCGCGTTAGCTTCGCCGCGCCGGTCGAAACCGTGCTGGTCGGGAACCCGGCGATCGCTGATGTGACCATGATCTCTTCGCGCGAGGGTGTGGTGAGCGCCCGCGCCGTCGGCTCGACCAACATCTTCTTTCTCGACCGCGCCGGCCGCGCGCTCGGCGATTTCGAGGTCATCGTGCGCGAGGGCGAGACGCGCCGCATGGTGCTGCGCCGCGGACCGGGACGCACCGAGCTTTATCAATGCGCGCCGCGCTGCGAGCGGACGCTGAGCCAGCTCGATAGCGAGGAGGCGCATCAGGAGTTGAGCAACGTCGTGACGACCGAGAACCGGATGACGCTCGATTCCGCGGCCGCCGTCGGCGCTGAGGGCGCGAATTAATCTCGCGCGGCGGGGCCGCCGCGCCGAACCGCGAGCGCCGCCGCGTCGCCAGACGCAGCGGCGCTTTTTTTTAGATCGAACGACGCGCGGCGGCGCGGGCGCCCTCCAAGCCGCCTGGTCTTATGAATTCGGCTTCGCCGCGCCCAGAGGCGCCGGATCGCCGCGTTCGGCGCCCTCGCCTAGCGCCCGCTCTTCGGCTGCGGCGGGCGGCTCTTTTGGCGCCTTTTCCGCCCGCGCGGCGCGCCGACGCCGGCGCCCGGCGGGCAAACGCAGCTCGATCGGTCGGCTGACGTTCCACCGCGCCGCCGCGCCGTTCAACAGCGCCCGCTCCTCGACGGAGATCTCGCCATCCGCGGCGGCGATTTCGAGCAGAAACGCCAAAAGCCGTTTTTTGTCGCCCGTCTCGAGCCCGCCATCGAGCACCGCTGCGACGCTCTCGAAGCTGGGCAGCTCGTCCAAATGCTCGAACACTTCGCGGAAGCTGACAGAGTCGAAATCCTGAAACAAGCGCTTGCCGATGATCTCCGCCGCTTGGATCTCGACCGGA
>JBCBCG010000211.1:0-6818 GCA_038530925.1 Pseudomonadota bacterium | reverse complement strand
CCATGGGGCGTCGATCTCGAGCGCGTGCATCCGACGCCGCGGGCGGCGGACCGGCGCACGACGATTTTCGGATCTTGGAAATGCAAATGCGGCGCGGAGCCTGGGCCGCGGTTCACCGCCAGCATGTCGATCGCATCGAGGCCGACGGTGACGAGAAGATGCGGATGCTCGCTCGCTAAAAGCTTGCGGCTCGTCCACAGCCGGCTGATGGAGAGACCGCGCTTGCGCCCGCGCGGCGCTGCGATGGCGCGCCAGGTCGCGCTCGGCGCGATCAGGCTTTCCGCCTCGCGCCGGCCGTCGACGGCGCAGATCACATGCTCATAGCCGCCGAGCCGCGATATCAACTCTGCGTAGCGGCGCTGCGGCGCGCCGATCTCAAAGGAGGAAAAGACCCAAAGGATCTTTTTGGCGCTGTCGGTCATAAGCCGGCTCCAGTTGATTTCTGTGCTAAGCCAATTTCTGTTCCAAGCCAGTGGGTTGCCAAGTCGTTAGTGAGCGGATGGTAACCGAACCGTTAAATCCGAAGTTTACTAACAGCCGCGGCGTCTCGCCAAGCGTCGCCTGTGCCGCGTTTGCGTCGCTCGCATGACGTGCGGCGCGCGGCGTGCGCGCGCGCCGCGCCGACGCTGATCCGACTGTTCAAGGCGCTCGCCTGTCCGCGGTTCTCGCCTGCAAAAGGAGCGTCGCTCCGACGCCGAACCCGCGAGCGGCTCGTATCCGCAGGGGCGCTCCGGCTCTTACCCGCCGCGGCGCCGCTTGCGGGCGCGCTCATCGCTCAGGCGGGCGCGCTCGTTCCGGCGCGCGCATCGCCGCGCGAAGCCCGCGCGGCGAAAAAAGGGTCGTCTCAGCCGCGCGGCGCGGCGCGCACTTCGCGTCTCAGGGCCGCCGCTTCGGAAGCGGCGCCGAAGCCGGCGCGGCGCTGTCTGGATCCGGCGTGTGCGCCGGCAACGCCGCGCGCGCCACTTCGGTCGGGGCCGCCTGCGGCTCTTGCTCCTCCTGCTGCGTGGCCAGGCGCGCCGGCAATTGGCGCACGCCGGCGGAAGAGTTCACCGCTCCGTCGTCCGCTCCGCTCTCGGTCGCCGCGGCGCGCAGCTCCGATCGCTCCGCCTCCAGCGCTTCGATCCGCCGCCGCGCGGCGCTGAGGATGGTGTTCGCGCGCCGGACTTCCGATTGGCTGGCCTCGAACGCGGCTTGCAGCTCGGCCGCCTCCTCCGCGCGCTCAGCCTCAGATTTGGAGCGGGCGTCGCGGGATTGCGCTAGATCGGTCTCGGCGCGTCTCAGCCGCGAGGCCATCGTGCGCAAGGCGCGCTCCTGCTCGGCGATGGTCTTCTCCAGATCAGCCCGCCCGCGCGCCGCCTCGGCCAGGCGGTCTTGCAGATCGGCGCGGGCGCGCTTGGCCGCCGCTTCGCGCTCCGACGCGCCGGCGCCGGATTGCGCCGCGATCGCTTCGGCGTCCGCCAGCGCGATCTCCATCTCGGCGATCGCGGCGTTGCGGGTTTCCAGCGAGCGCCGCGCCCGCGCCAATTCCTGGCGCGTCTCGTTCAACTCGGCGGAGAGATCCGCGCCCATCTCCTCAGCGTTTTGCAGCGCCAGCGCTTCTTGGGTGGGGCCGCCATCGAGCCGGCGCAGATCGCCGCCCGTCATCAGCGTCAAGCCGCCGAACACGATCGAGGCCGCGGCGGCGCCGCTTGCGACCAGCAGCACCGGGCTGCGGCCGCCGCCCTTGCGCTCGGCGACGGCGGCCGGCGCCTTCGGCTTGGGCGCCTCCGGCGCTTGCGTTTTGACGGCGGGCGCGGCTTTGGCCGGCGCCGGCACCGCGGCGGTTTTCGGCGCCGCGGCGAGCTTTTTGCGCTTCGCGAGCGCGGCGAACAGGCCGCCATGGCCGAAGCGACGCAGATAAGCGTCATACGCCTCGGTGCCGGACATGCCGCGGATCGCGCGCCAGGCCGCCGCGTCCTCCTCCGCCTCGCGCAGGCGATCGACCGCCGCCATGCGCTCGCGCTTATCGCTAGGCGCGCCGGCCGCGCGCAGCGCGCGATCGAGATACACCGTCAGCGCCTGCGGCGATTGGGCGATCCGGCTGAGATCGTCGCTCGGCCGGCTCCGCCACGGCTCCGGCGGCTCAAGGCCTGGCGAGAGAGTCGCGGCGCAAACGCGCTTGGGATCCATCTTGGCGTAGATCTCGGCTTTCTTCGCCGCATCCGCCACCATCCCTTTGGACCAAAGCAGCATCACGCAGCGCGCGGCGCGCGTGGCGGCTTCAAGCTCTTCATCAGGGCCTGAGGTGAAATGGCCGGGATCGCCCCAAACGCTGTAGCCGCGCTCCGCCGCCGCCCAGGCCAGGCGCGTCGCGACCTCTTCCCCATCTTCCTGGAACAGGATCAGAATGTCGACCAAGGCACTCTCCCTCCCAAATCGGCTCTTGCGAGCGCGCCCTTGCGATCCCGACGAAGATCTCGCTTCGCCGCAGCTGGCGTCGTCTCGCCTTTCGGCCACCCCATGCGCGCGCCACCGACCCCCTTGTCGTGTGATGCGCTCCCACGGGCAGCCTTATAGCCCGCCGCAGCCTGCGGCGCACCTCTTCGAACGGACTTCGCCGCATTAACTTCGATTTATGTTCGACGACGCGCCTACGTTGCAGCAATGCGCCGCTTCCGGCGTCCCGCCGAAGCGCTCGGGCGCGGCGACGCATCGAGTTCGCGGCCGAGCCGCGGGCTCAGCCTTCGCCTCGCTCTCGCAATTGAGCGCGCAAAGACAAGAGCTTGTTGGTGATGTGCCGTTTCAGAACCGTGCTGAGACGCGCCGCGTCCCGCGCCTCCATCGCCGCGAGAATGTCCCGGTGCTCCGCCACCGCCGCGGCCCAACGGCTCGGCGCCATGTTCACCAGCACCCGCGCTCGCCTGACGCGCGCATCGAGCGTTCGCACCGATCGGGTTAACGTCGGATTTTCCGCCGCGTTCAAAATCAGCGCATGCGTCTCGGCGTTCGCCGCGCCATAGCGATGAAGATCGCCGTCGCGCCAGCTCGCCTCAAGCTCCTCTTGCAGCGCGCGCGCCCGGTTGAGATCGGCGTCGGTCAAATTCGGACAGGCCAGCTCTCCAGCCAGCGCTTCGAGCGCCGCGAGCACGGGAAAGGCTTGGTCGAGCTCGGCCTGCGTGAACTCCGCCACCATCGCGCCGCGTCGCGGGCGGAGCACGATCAGGCCCTCGGTCTCCAGCGTGCGCAGCGCCTCGCGCAGCGGCGTGCGGGACACGTCGAACCGGGCGCAGAGCGCCGCTTCGTTCACCTTCGATCCTGGCGCCAGCTCGCCTTCGACGATCAGCTGGCGCAGGCTGTCGACCAGCGCCGTCGGCAGCGTGCTTCGGTGGATCTGATCAACGCCGTCTTTCACTGGGAGCAGCTCCAAAGAAGTGGCTTTAGGGAACTGTCGCAGACTCGGCCGCATCCGCCAAGAGCCGAGCGACATGCAGCGCCTCGCGGCCTGCGCCATCGGCGATCTGATGACGACAGGACGTGCCGTCGGCCAACACCACCGTCGCCGCATCCGCCGCGCGCACCGCCGGCAACAGGCTGAGCTCGCCCATGCGGCGACTGATCTCAGCCGTCTCCGCCTGATAACCAAACGCGCCGGCCATGCCGCAGCAGGACGAGGGGATCAACGAGGCCTCAAGCTCCGGGATTCGCGCCAGAAGCTTCAGGATCTGCGGCGTGAGGTTGAACGCTTTCTGATGGCAATGGCCGTGCAGCAGCGCCGTTTTCGCCGCGACGGGTCCGAGGGGGAGCGTCAGCCGTCCTTCGGCCAGCGCCGGTTCGAGATACTCCTCGAACAGCATCACCCGTTCGCCGAGCGCGGCCGGCCAATCCTCGAGCAGCTGGGGCGCCTCGTCGCGGAAGGTGAGGACGCAAGAGGGCTCGAGCCCGATCACCGTCGCGCCGCGCTCCAGCGCGGGCCGGAGCACGGCGAGGCTGCGCTCCAACTCGGCGCGCGCCTCCTCGACAAGGCCGGCGGCGAAGAAGGTGCGCCCGCAGCAGAGCGGCCGACCCGAAGGCGGCTCGGCCACAGCGTAGGCGACGCCGGCGGCGCGCAGCACCCGCTCCACCGCCTGCAGGTTCTCTGGCTCGAAGGCGCGGTTGAAGCTGTCGGCGAATAGCACGACGTCTGCGCTCTCCAGGCCTGCGGTGGGCGAGGCGCGCCAACTGGTCGAGGACCAGACCGGCAGCGAGCGCTCGGCGCTGAGGCCCAGAAGCTTTTCTGACAGCCAGGCGAGGCCCGGGATCCGGTCGCGCAGGTTCATCAGGAAGGGCAGGCGCCGCGCAAAGGGCGCGTAGCGCGGCATGTAGGCGACCAGCCGATCGCGCAAAGAGACGCCATCGCGCTTGGCGCGCGCGGCCAGCACCTCGATCTTCATCTTCGCCATGTCGACGCCGGTCGGACATTCGCGGCGGCAACCTTTGCAAGAGACGCAGAGCTTCATCGTCTCCGCCATTTCATCCGAGGCGAAGGCGTCCTGTCCGAGTTGGCCCGAGAGGGCGAGGCGCAGCGTGTTGGCGCGCCCGCGGGTCGCGTCGCGCTCTTGGCGCGTGACGCGAAAGGACGGGCACATCACGCCGTCCTTCAACTTCCGGCAAGCGCCATTGTTATTGCACATCTCCACGGCGCCCTGCAGGCCGCGGCCGGCGCCGCCATGGCCGAGCCAGCGAAACACGCTGTCGATCTCAGGGACGGAATAGTCAGGCGCGTAGCGAAAGAGACTGCGGTCGTCCATTTTCGGCGGATCGACGATCTTGCCCGGGTTGAGCAGCCCGTCCGGATCGAAAAGCCGCTTCACCTCGCCGAAGGCGGCGGTCATGCGCGGGCCGAACATGCTCTCATGAAACTCCGAGCGCACGATGCCGTCGCCATGTTCGCCGCTATGCGAACCCTTGTATTCGCGCACCATCTCGAAGGTCTCCTCCGCGATGGCGCGCATCGCGTCGGCGCCGGCTTGGGTCTTCATGTTCAGCACGGGGCGGACATGCAGCGTGCCGACGGAGGCGTGGGCGTAGAAAGTCGGCTCAGAGCCGTGGCGGCGGAAGATGCCGATCAGCCGGTCGGTGTAAGCGGCGAGGTCTTTGAGCTCGACGCAGCAATCCTCGATGAAGCTGACCGGTTTGCCCTCGCTCTTCATCGACATCATGATGTTGAGGCCCTGCTTGCGCACCTCTGTGATGGTCGCTTGCAGCGCGGGATCGACGGCCTCGACCACGCCGCCTTCTTGTTTGCCGGGATCGCCCCAGCGAAAGCCGAGCGCCGCCATCACCTCATGCAGCGCCGCGAGGCGGCGGAGGTTTTCTTCGCGATCGGGCTCGGCGAACTCCACGATCAGCAGCGCCGCGGGATCGCCGCGGGTGAAGCGCTCGATCGAGGCGCGGAAGAGCGGGATCTCCCGGGCGAGTTTGATCAGCGTGTGGTCGACCAGCTCCACGGCGGTGGGATCGAGTTTCACCAAATGCTGGGTCGCATCCATCGCCGCGTAGAAGCTCGGGAAATGGCAGACGCCCATCACTTTCGGGCCGGGCAGCGGCGAGAGCTTTAGAGTGATCGCTTCGGAGAAGGCGAGCGTGCCTTCCGAGCCGACCAAGAGATGCGCGAGATTCGGTCGGGTCTGCGCCGGCGTCAGCGCATCGATGTTGTAGCCGCCGACGCGGCGCGCGACCTCAGGGAACCGCGCGGCGATCTCCTCGTGCTCCCGCGCGCCGAGAGCGAGGAGCGCGCGGAACAGCGCGTCGGTCTCGCCATTGCCAAGCGCGTCCGGATCGATTTCGCCGAAGCGCGCCTTCGCGCCGCTCGCCAGGATCGCATCGATCGCCAGCACGTTGTCGCGCGAGGCGCCATAGCGGATCGAGCGCGCGCCGCAGGAGTTGTTCGCGGTCATCCCGCCGATCGTCGCGCGGGAGGAGGTGGAGACGTCAACCGGATACCAGAGCCCATGCGGCTTCAAGAGCGCGTTCAGCTCATCGAGCACCATGCCGGGCTCGACAACCGCTATGCGCGCCCCGACATCCAATGAAATCAATCGGTTCATGTGGCGCGAAAGGTCGAGCACAAGCGCTTCGTTCACCGTCTGCCCGCATTGGGAGGTGCCGCCGCCGCGGGGCAGAACCGGCGCGCCTTCCTCCCGCGCGATCTGAAGCGCCGCCGCCGCTTCCGCCGCGGATTTCGGCGCGACCACGCCGAGCGGCGTCATCTGATAGATCGAGGCGTCTGTGGCGTAGCGCCCGCGGTCGAAGGCGCCGAACATCACCTCGCCGCTCAGCGCGGCGGCGAGCCGGGCTTCAAGACGGCTCTCTCCGGCCGCTGCGTTTCGGCGCGCCTTTGCGAGGCGAGACGGCGCGACGCTGGTCATTGACATCCACTCCGATCCGAATTCTGTATACAAAATACAAAAGGACGTTCGGAGCGCGAAGGCAAGCCGCTCCGGCCCCGCGACGGCCGCTCAACGGCGACAAGCGCGGTGATGAAGGGGAGAGGCATGCGCAAAGCCGGGCGGCACTTTCTTCAGATCCCAGGGCCGAGCAACACGCCCGACCGTATTCTGCGGGCGATGGACAATGCGGTGATGGATCACCGCGGGCCTGACTTCGCGGCGGTGGGCAAAGCGGCGCTGGAAGGCATGCGGTCGATCTTCAAGACGCGCCACCCGGTGGTGATTTTCCCGGCCTCCGGCACTGGCGCGTGGGAGGCGGCGCTGGTGAACACCCTTTCGCCCGGCGACCGCGTTCTGATGTTTGAGACCGGCCATTTCGCGACGCTCTGGAAAACGCTGGCGGAGCGGCTC
>JBCBCG010000210.1:0-6952 GCA_038530925.1 Pseudomonadota bacterium | reverse complement strand
CCGAGGGCGAGCCCCGCGGCGGACAGCGCGGTGGGCGCCTCGCCGAGAAGCGTGATCCCGAAGGCGGCGGCGAGCAGCGGTTCGGTTTTCGAGACCGCGGTGCCGATGGTGAAATCTGCGAAATCGAAGCTCCGCAGCAGCGCCCAGGTGGCGCCGATCTGCGCCGTCGCCGCCAGAGCGGTCCAGCCCGCCCAGGCGGGCGCCGAGCCGAGGCTGAGGCCGGCGCGCAGCGCCTCGCCGCCTTGCAGCGTCGCTGATGCGGCGAAGAACAGCGCGGCGAACGGCGCTGCGTAGACAAAGCGCGTGAAGGTGGCGGCGACGCCGCCGCCCGCTGTTCCCAGCGCTTGTTTCAGACGCTGCTGCATCGCCGATCGCGCATTCTGAAAAAACGCCGCGGCGATGGTTAACGCGACCCAAAGCTCCATCCAGCGCGCCCTCCCCTCTCGCCGCGGAGCTTATCGCCCACGCCGACGCGCGCGATGCGGCGCGGCGGCCAGCGTCGTAACGTCTCGGTTCCAGGCCGTTCGCCCTTGGCGCGATTGCGGCGGCGCCGGCGCGGCCTTAGTGTGCGGCTGCGAAGCGCTGGGGCGATGAGGCTCTAAGAGGCGGCGGCGCTGCGGGCGAGGGCTGATGGCGGCTGGGGGCGAGACCGAATTTCTGAACGCCGCCGCGGTGTATCTCGGCGCGACCGTGGTCGCCGTGCCGCTGTTCAAACAGCTGAAGCTCGGCTCGGTCATCGGCTATCTCATCGCCGGCGTGCTCATCGGGCCGCATGCGCTCGAGCTGATCAGCGACGCCGACGCGGCGCTCAGCGTCGCAGAATTCGGCGTCGTGCTGCTGCTTTTCGTCATCGGCTTGGAGCTGAAGCCGGCCACCCTTTGGCGGCTGCGGTATGAGGTGTTCGGCCTCGGCGCGGCGCAAGTGGTGTTCACGGCGGTCCTCATCGGCGCGCTCGCTTCGCTCACGGGCCTCTTCGGCCTCAATCTCGGTTGGCGCGAGGCGCTGGTGGCGGGCGCGGGCCTCGCGCTCTCTTCGACCGCTTTCGCGATCCAAGTGCTCCGCGAGAAAGGCGATCTCGGCACGCCTTACGGCCAGCGCTCCTTCGCGGTGCTGCTGTTTCAAGACCTCGCGATCGTGCCGTTGATCGCGATGGTCGGGATCCTCGCGCCGGCCGAGGGCAATGGCGATCCGATCTGGTTCGCGACGCTTAAGGCGCTGGCGGCGATCGGCGCGGTCTATTTCGTGGGGCGCTACGCGCTGAAGCCGATCTTCTCGCTGATCGCGCAGGCGCATGCCGAAGAAGTGTTCGCGGCCGCGGCGCTGTTGGTGGTGGTGGCCGCGGCGCTGGCGATGAACGCCGCCGGCCTCTCGATGGCGCTGGGCGCGTTCCTGGCGGGCGTGCTGCTGGCCGAGAGCGAATATCGCCATCAAATCGAGACGGATATCGAGCCGTTCCGCGCGCTCCTGATGGGGCTCTTCTTCATCGCCGTCGGCATGACGCTCGATCTCAGCGTCTTCTCCGAATATCTCGGGCTGATCATGCTCAGCGTCGTCGTCTTGGCGGTGGTGAAGGTCGGCGTGCTGTACCTGCTCGCGCTGCGGATGGGCTCGAGCAGCGGCGAGGCGCTGCGCATCGCCGCGGTGCTCAGCCAGGGCGGCGAGTTCGGCTTCGTGCTGTTCGCGCAGGCGGCCGATAGCGGCTTGATGGGCCCGGCGAACGCTTCGATCCTGACCGCGGTGGTGACGATCTCCATGGCGTTGACGCCGTTCCTTGTGTTCGGCGCGGAGTGGCTGGAGCGGCGCGGCGTGCCCGAGGATGAGATGGAGGGCCTGCGCCGGCTCGAGGACGCTCCGGAAGCCGAGCGCAAATCGCCGATCATCGTGGCCGGCTTCGGCCGCACCGGGCAGGTGATCGCCCGGATCTTGCGCCAGCGCGGCTATGAGCTGACGCTGATCGACAACAATCCGCGGCGGATCCGTTTTGCGGAGACCTTCGGTTCGATCGTGTTCTTCGGCGACGCGCGGCGGCTCGACACGTTGGCGACGGCCGGCGGCGATGAAGCGCGGGCGATCTTTCTCTGCATCGATGATCGGGATGGCGCGCGGCTGGCGGTCGAGCGCATCCGCACGCGCTTTCCCAACATGAAGATCTTCGCCAGCAGCTATGACCGTTTCAGCATGTTGGAGATGGAGACGGCGGGCGCCCATGTGATCGAGCGTCAATGCTTCGAAGGCGCTGTGTCGCTGGCGCGAAAAGCGCTCGAAGAGTTCGGCGATGCGGAGATCATTGAGGATCTTCTCGAAGAGTTCCGCAAGGCGGATGAAAAACTGCTGCGCTATCAAGCGAGATTTGGCGCGCATGAAGGGATTAAGAAGCTCCGCGAAGGCTTTAGTCTCGAAAAAGAACAATAATCCAGCGGCGGCGAAACCAATCGCGCACAGGCGCGGCGCCTTTTGGTTAACATTCGGCGAGCAGCGACACGCGGTCGCGGCGGCCGAATCGCGCTTCGCGCAACTCATCTTCTTAAGCAATTGTTAAGACATAAGCGCGGATCATCATCAGCCGAGCGGCGGCGACGTCGCTGGAGACGCCCGACGGTGACGCGCGGCGGTGGAGAGGCGAGGCTGGAGAGGCGAAGAGCGAGGCGGGAGCAGGCGCAAAGGAGGCGGCATGAGGCTGCCGAAACGAGCGACGGCGAGCACAGGGGAGAGCGCGGCCGAAGACAGAGGCGCCCCGCTCCGCGAAGGCGCGATCCTGGCGGCGCGCCGAACCTATTCTCCGGCGGAGCGCGCCGCCGATGCGGTGATCCATGTGATCGGCGTCTTCGGCAGCCTGATCGCGGTGAGCGTTCTCATCACCATCGCCGCCTTCACCCAGGATGGCTGGACCGTCGCTACATTGGCGATCTACGGCGTGTGCGCCTTCACGGTGTTTGTCGCGTCGGCGGCTTATCATATGCTGGAGTGGCCGGCCGGGCGCTGGCTGCTGCGCCGCTTCGATCATGCGGCGATTTTCCTCAAGATCGCGGCGACCTATACGCCGTTCGCCGCCATCAGTCTCGGAGGGGCGTCGGGCGCGAGCTTGCTGGCGGTGGTGTGGGCGATCGCTGCGGTCGGCGCGCCGTTGAAGCTCTTCGCGCCGGATCGGCTCGAGCGGTTCTCGCTCTGGCTCTATCTCGCGCAAGGCTGGCTGGTGGTGTTCGCGATCGGGCCGTTGGCGGCCTCGCTGTCGCCTGAGGCGACTTGGATGCTGGTGATCGGCGGCGTTCTCTACACCCTTGGCGTGCCGTTCTTCCTGTGGGAGCGGCTGCCGTTTCACAACGCGATCTGGCATGGCTGCGTGCTGGCGGCGTCAGCTTGCATGTACGCTGCTGTGATGAACGGCGTCGCGCTTGCGCCGAGCGAGGCGTCCGCCGAGCCGGCGCTGGCGACGCCTGCGGCCGGGCCTCCGCAAGAAGCGCCGCCGCAGGAAGCGCCGTCGTCGGGACCCCGCTAACCATCGCGCGCGATCACGCCGCGCGATAGATCCGTTGCGGCGGCAGATGCAGGCGGCAACGCTCGCCCAGCGCGACGGCGCCTTCGGCCTCCACCCATCCGACCACGCCGCGCTTGCCGCGCGCATGCTTGGGAAAGCTCATGCCGAGGCCAGGCCGCGCCGCCTCGATCGAGCGCGCGGCGAGCGCGCAAGGCGCGTTTTCAAGATCCACGGTGACGCTGGCGCCGCTCGGGAAGATCAGCCGCGCGCCTGGCGGCAGCAGGGTGAGATCCGGCACGCCGCGCAGCATCAGATTAGCGCCGATCCATTCGGGCCTCACCGGCTCGCCGAGGCCCATCGCGGCGCCGACCTCGGCCATCTCCTCTTCAGAAACAATGCTGAGCTGGCGCGTGTTCTTCATCGGCGCGCCTTTGGGATATTGGTGCTTGAAGCGCACGCAGGCGGAACGCGTCAGGCCGCAATGCCGGTCCCCCTCGACGCCGGCGAAGGTGAGCAGCGCTTGCTCCGCGCTGCGGCTTGAGACGTCTGAGGCGGAACCGCCGATGAACACGGCTTCTCCATAAATCTCCGTCGGCTTCAACATCGAAGCGCCTCCTATCCTCGCTTTGGCCCATGCGGCCGTGTCTGGCGAGCGGAGGTAGGGCGCGGCAGGCGCGGCGGCCACCCGAAAGGTGATGGGCCTAGGGGGAATCGTAGAGCCAGACCGATGTGATCTCCGCATCCGAGGCGTAATCGGTCGTGCTTTGCGAGACGGCGCCCTCGCTCGGCGGATAGACGCCCGCCCAGCCGCCGCGGTCGCCCGGACGGTTCGCGCGAAAGCCGAGATACCGCGGCGCCTCCGCAAAGTTGAGATACTCGCGTCCTTCATTGTCCCACGTGTAGGACAGCGTCACATCGCCGTAGAGCGCCTCGACCGCCGCGATCGGCATGCCGACGCGCGCGCCTTCCTTCGTCGCGACCTCAGGCGTGGTGACGGCGATCGCCTCGATCCGGTCCGAAGGGGTCTCGTCCGGCGCCTCGAAGACCAAGGCGCAGAACGCTTCGACCTGGTCCAGCCGCGCGCAAGAGGCGGAGAAATCAACCATATAGCGCGGCTCATACGCCCATTCCGCCTGCGGCGCGGCGTCTTTCGCCTCCGACAGCGTCATGCCGACGGCGACGCCAAGGATCGAGCCGTCCTCGATGGTGATCGGGGCGGGGATGGTGATCGAGGCGGGCGGCAGCGCGCGCTCGCTCACGGTTTGCGCCGCGGCGCCGAACGCGACGACCAGTCCCAGCGCTGAGGCCGCTCCGAGCGCGGAGAGGGTTTGGCGCGGGCTGCGGGCCGGGATCGGGCGCGCCGCGCGGCGAGAGCGCTTAGGGCGGGCGGTGCGGGAGGCGGGCATGGCGCGGATCCTTCTCTTGCGTCGCTGTCGAAGCGTCGTGAGGGGAAGACCGCGGCGCTGTGGCGAGACCAGGGCTGCTTCCCGCCAAATCCGCGATCGTCGGTTCTGATCGCGATGCTTGCGGTTCGCCGCGAATTCGGCTTTCAGGGCGGTACATGAGCGGAACATCCGATAGCGTCGATCCTACCGTTCCCGCGCAGCCGCGCTCCACCGAGGCGGGCGCGCCGCTCGATCTGGCGGGGCGTCGGGGCTTCGCCAGGCCGTCCGGCGCGCTCTGGGTTCCAGGGCTGAGCCTTTTGGCGGCGGCGGACCTGCATTTCGGCAAATCGGAGCGGATCGCGCGGCGCGGCGGCGCGCTGTTGCCGCCTTATGACGGGGTCGAGACCGCGGCGCGGCTCGGCGCGGAGATCGAAGCGCTCCGTCCTCGCCTTGTGGCTTGCCTCGGCGATTCCTTTGATGATGGGCGCGCGGCGGCGGCGCTGCCCGACCCGCTGAGAGAGCGTTTGGCGGCGCTTCAGGCGGGACGGCGTTGGCTTTGGATCGCGGGCAATCACGATCCGCGCGCGCCGGAGCTCGGCGGCGAGAGCGCTGAGACCATGCGGATCGGGCCGCTGATCCTGCGCCATCAGGCGGCGCGCGCCGGGCCGGCGCTGGGAGAGGTCGAACTCTCCGGGCATTTCCATCCGAAAGCCCAGCTGGTCGCGAAGGGGCGGCGCATCGCGCGGCGGTGCTTCTTGTGGGACGGGCGGCGCGTGATCTTGCCGGCCTTCGGCGCCTATACCGGCGGGCTTGAGATCAGCCATCCAGCTTACGACGCTCTCTTGGCGGAGGGCGCGCAAGCGCTGCTGCTCAGCGGCGGCCGCGTGCTCGCCGCGCCGCGGACGCTCAGCGCAGGATAGCTCTTTCGAGCCCGATCAACGCGGAACCGCGCTATGGGCCTGGCTTCTCTTGCGCGGCGCGTCTTCTCCGGCGCCTCATCTTGTGGTAGCTCACGGCGACTCGCGTTGAAGGAGAGCGCTCATGGCTCATCACTCGCCGGACGCCGCGGCTGATCCCGCCAGCCCAGAGGCGCCGTTGCTCCAGCGCATCGGCGCTGAAACGCTGATCGTCGAGGCGGGGTATTGCGAGCTCGCCGCTCCGGCGGCTGCGCTCGCCGAAGGCGCGCGCGTCTCGGTCGGCGCGATCGCGCTGCTCGCGGAAGCCGCGGCGCGGATGGCCGCGCCGACGCCTGAGGGCGAGACGCTGGACGTGTCGCTCCACACCCATGATCTCAGCGGCGCGCCGAGCGCGGATCGTTTTCTGGCGCGGGCGGAGCTTCTGCGTTCGCCGCGGGAGGGGCGTCCGCTCGCCACAGTTCAGGCGGATTTGTTCCGTGTCCAGCCAGGCGGCGCGGAGGCGCTGGTCGCCACCGCTCTGGTGACGGTGCTGACCTCGGATCGCGCTTGGGATCGCGCTTGAGTGGTTTTTTCGAACAACGCGTCTCGCCGTTTCCTCATCCGTCATTATCTTTGATCGCGGAAGCTGAAGGAATGCGGCGCAGCCCGCTCGACAGAGCGGCGGCGGACCGGGCGCGGAGCGACGAGACGGCGGCATGAGACAGGCGAGCGCGAAGTTTTTCTGGCGGATCATCGGCTGGATCCTGTTCCTGTTCGGTCTGCTCGGGTTGCTCGTGCCGCTTTTTCCGACGACGATCTTTTGGATCCTCGCCGCTCTGGCGTGGCGAAAATCCGATCCCGCCTTCGCCGAACGCATTCGCCAATGGCCTAAGATCGGGCCGACAGTGGCCGATTTCCTCGATCACGGCGTGATCAGCCCGATGGGCAAGTTCACGGCGATCGCCGCGATGGGCGCCTCGGGCGCCTTGATGGCGGCGCTGATCGACAATCCGGTCGGCCTCGCCGTGGCGCTTTCGGCGCTGGCGCTGATCGCCCTTTATGTGGGCACGCGCCCGAGCCGCCCGAAAGCCGCCTTCAGCGCGGAGTGAGCGGCCGCAGCGCCTGATCTCGCCCCTCGATCGGCCGATCCCCCCATCGCGTCGGCGCCACAGCGCGCCGCCAGCGCCTTCTTGGCG
>JBCBCG010000209.1:0-7168 GCA_038530925.1 Pseudomonadota bacterium | reverse complement strand
CATGGTGGTGGGCGCGGGCGTGGCGATCGGCTTCATCGCCAGCTTGGATTATGGCCTGGTCGCGGTGGAGACGAACCGGTGGGGCGGGCTGCTTGTTACGCTGGTGGTGGCGATCGTCGGCATCGTCTTTTCGCTGCCGCTCGGCATTTTGCTGGCGCTCGGGCGACGCTCATCGCTGCCAGCGGTGCGGTATCTCTCGATCGCTTTCATCGAGTTCTGGCGCGGCGTGCCGCTGATCACCGTGCTCTTCATGTCGTCGGTGATGCTGCCGCTGTTCTTGCCGGACGGCGTGGACTTCAACAAACTCGTTCGCGCGCTGATCGGCGTGATGCTGTTCGCCGCGGCTTACCAGGCCGAGGTCGTCCGCGGCGGCTTGCAGGCGATGCCGAAGGGTCAATATGAGGGCGCCCAAGCGCTTGGCCTCGGCTATTGGAAGATGATGGGCCTGATCGTCTTGCCGCAGGCGTTGACGCTGGTGATCCCAGGGATCGTGAACACCTTCATCGGCCTTTTCAAAGACACGACGCTGGTGCTGATCATCAGTCTTTTCGACTTGCTCGGCGCCATCCAAGCGACGCTGACGGACAGCGAATGGGCGGTGCCGGTGCAGTCGCCGACGGGCTATCTCGTGGCGGCGTCGATCTTCTTCCTCTTCTGCTTCGGCATGTCTCGATACTCGCTGTTCATGGAGAGAAAACTGCGCCAGGGGCGCGTGCGTTGACCCAGTTGAAGCCGCCGCCGCGCCGTAAGGCCGCGGCGCGCCGAGGAGAGTGTTCATGAGTGTGACAGACGCGCCGATCACCGACACCGCGCCGCGCCGCGCGCCGCAAGCCAGCGCGGCGTCCGACAAAGTCGCCATCGAGCTTGTCGGCGTGAACAAATGGTACGGCCAGTTCCATGTGCTGCGCGACATCAACTTGTCGGTGCGCCGGGGCGAGCGGATCGTCATCTGCGGCCCGTCGGGCTCTGGCAAATCCACGCTGATCCGCTGCATCAACCGGCTGGAAGAGCACCAGAAGGGTCAGATCATCGTCGACGGCGTGGAGTTGAAGGAAGACCTCAAAGCGATCGACGAGATCCGCCGCGACGTCGGCATGGTGTTTCAAAGCTTCAACCTCTTCCCGCATCTCACGATCATGGAGAATTGCACGGTCGCGCAGATCAACGTGTTGCGCCGGCCGAAGGCGCAAGCGGAAGAGACGGCGATGCGGCTGCTGGAGCGCGTGAAGATCCCGGAACAGGCGCAGAAATACCCAGGCCAGCTCTCCGGCGGTCAGCAGCAGCGCGTGGCGATCGCCCGCGCGCTCTGCATGGAGCCGAACATCATGCTGTTCGACGAGCCGACCTCCGCGCTTGATCCGGAGATGATCAAAGAGGTGCTCGACACCATGGTCGATCTCGCTTCCACCGGCATGACGATGCTCTGCGTCACCCATGAGATGGGCTTCGCGCGCGAGGTCGCCGACCGCGTGATCTTCATGGATGCCGGCCAAGTGGTTGAGCAGAACGAGCCTGAAGAGTTCTTCACCAATCCGAAGAGCGACCGGACCAAACTCTTCCTTAGCCAAATCCTCGGGCACTGAGCCGGCGCGGCTGGGCGCGTCAGACCAGCCCCTTCGGCTCTTCATACGCTTCGAGACGGAAGTCGCCGAAGGCGGCGCAATCCCATGAGGGCGCCGCCGCGCCGTCGAGGCGAAAGACGCCGAGAGCCGCTGTGGGAAACGCTCCTGGCCGCGGGCTCTGCGCGTCTCCGAGGCGCAGAGCGAATTGCTCGAGGCCGGGATTATGGCCGATCATCAACACGGTGCGCGCTTTGTCAGGCGCTTTGCGCAACGCCGCCAGCATCGCTTCAGGCTCGGCGAGATAAAGCGCCTCGAGCGTTTCGATCGGCGGCGTTTGCGGAAGCAGCGGCGCGAGCCGAGCCCATGTCTCGCGGGTGCGCGCAGCGTCGGAAATCAGCGCGAGATCGATCCGCCAAGGCTGCTCCGCCAGCCAAGCGCCCATCAGCGGGGCGGCGAGACGACCTCTGAGGCTCAACGGGCGCGCATGATCGGGCTCGCCTTGCGTCGACCAATCGGATTTCGCATGCCGCAGCAGCGCCAGCCGCCGCGGCCGTTGGTCATCGCTCATGGATCCTGACCTTTCCTCGATCGCGGCGGCGCGCGCCGCCGCGACCGCTGAGAATGATCAGAACGCGAACTGATAGCCGACGGTCAAGGTCCAGTCCGTCTCCATCTGCGGCCCGTTGAGATCGCGATAGAGCGGCGCGACGAACTCCGCGCCGATCCGGTGGCCGCGCAGCCAGCCTTCGGATCCTGCGAGATTGACGCCGACGCCGAACTCCACGGTTTCGCCGCCGTAATTGTCAGGATCCGCGGTTTGCACCGGCGCGGCGATGTTCGGATCGCGCCCGTCGATCGCGCCTTTGCTGGTTCCGATCAGACGGCCGCTCAGGCTGATCCAAGGCTCGGGCGCGTAGCTCGCCCAGGCGGTTCCGTGGATCTCGTCGCCAAGCGCATAACCTTCATCATTCTCGCCGAGCCGGATGACGCCCTTGGCTTGCGCGCCCCAGGCGAAGGGCGCGCTTTGGCCGGTGTATGTGACGCCGGGCAAGAGATCGAAGGTGCCGGAGCCGAGCTGCATCGAGTAGGGCAAGCGCACCGTCGGCCGCGTTCCCATCGGCGTCAGCACATCGTCGGTCTCTTCGATCGAGCCGGTCGGCACGCTGACGCCCGCGTTCAGATGCACATGATGCGTCTCATCTTCGAAGACGCGGATGAGGCCGCTGATCTTGGTGTCGCCGAGCCCTTCGCTGCGGGTGGTGAACTCGCCGCGCTTCGTGGCGCCCGCCGGGCCGGCGAAGGTGACGTGATCCATCTCCTTGGTGATGTAGGACCCCATCGCCATCAGCGTCAGCCAATCGCTCGGCGCGTACATGCCGCCGACCATGTGCATGCCCATTTGCATGTCGGTGGGAACGACACGGATCGAACCCGGCCCGAAGGGGCTCGAAAACTCGGTGATCTCCGCGGGGCTTAGGCTGTCGGTTCCGTCGCGGCTTCCGTCCATGTCCATGTGCATGAAGCGGTAGGACAGCATGAACTCGCCGGCTTTATGCATGTGATCGCCCATCACGCCGATCGGCGCGTGGCTGTCGGCGCGGACCACGCCGCCATGATCATGGGGGCCGCGGCCGCCGGCGTCTGCGGCGTGATCGCCATGGGCGACGGTGAGCGGCGCTGCGGCGACGCTGAAGGACAGCGCGGCCGCGGCCGCGAGAGGGATGCGAAAGGTCATGAAGGGCTCTCTCAATGAGCAAGCGAACGCCGGGGCCGAGCCGCCGGTCGCTGCAAAAAAGGCTGATGTTCGAGGGATCAGGCTCTGGGAGAGGGCGGTGCGCGCGCGGGATGGGCGCGGCGCGGCGCGCTTGCGGGCGGCGGCGGCGGCGGAACCGCCGCGGCGCGCGCGGCTGAGATCGAGGGGATGGCGAGGGCGCTCGCTGGGAGGGAGGCTGCGAACGCCTCGGGCGGCGCGTCCTCGCACGCCTCTATGATCAGACGGCGCTCGCCATCCGCGTCTTCGATCACCGTGACGAGGGTCGAGCCTGTGCAAAGAACGATCGTCGCTTCGCTGGAATGCGCGACCGGCGCGCTGAGCGCCGCGCCCTTTAGGCACAATGCGAGAAGCAGAGACAGCGCGATCGTCCAGATCGCGACCGGATCTCGCCGCCGCCTGATGCGCATCATCATGCTCATCGCCCCTTCCGGGGAAGAGCGTAAGAGGGGCGCGGCGACGTCTGTCAAGCGCGTCCCCGTGGCGGCGCGCGGCGCGCTCGCGGCGGCGTGGCCCTGCTGCGCCGCGGCCTCTCGCTGCGGCGTGCCCGCTCCGGCGGCGCCGGCTTAAGCGAGCATCTCGGGCAAGGTCACGAGATCGACGCCGGCCGCGGCGAGGCCGTCGCGCGTCGCGCGCGCCGCGGCCACCGCCGTCGGCTCATCGCCATGGACGCAAAGCGACTCGAACGGAAGCCGCACCGTCTCGCCGGTCCGCGCCGTGAGCGCGCCGGTCTCGACCATCTCGACGGCGCGCGCCGCGGCCGCGGCTGGGTCGCGGATCACCGCGCCTTCGATCCGCCGCGGCGTCAGCCGCCCGTTCGCCTCGTAGGTGCGATCGACAAAGGCTTCGCGCGCCAGCGGCAATCCCGCCGCTTCCGTCGCCGCGTCGAGCTCGGTGCCCGGCATGACGAGATGGATGAGATCCGGCGCCGTCGCCTTCAGCCCGCGGGTGATCGCCGCGGCGTATTCGGCGTCGTCGCAGGCCATGGTGTTGAGCGCGCCATGCGCCTTCATATGCGTCACGCGCGCGCCCGCGGCCGCGGCCATGCCCAGCATCGCGCCGATCTGATAGGCGACGAGGTTCTCGATGTCGCGCGCCGCCATACGGATATCGCGCCGGCCGAAGCCCCAAAGATCGTTGAAGCCCGGATGCGCGCCGATAGAGACGCCGCGCCGCGCCGCCGCGGCGATGGTCTCCCGCATCACCGTCGCGTCGCCGCCATGCAGGCCGCAAGCGATGTTCGCCGTCTTCACCACGTCGAGCAGCGCCGCGTCGTCGCCGATGCTGTAAGCGCCCCAGCTCTCGCCGAGATCCGCGTTCAGATTGATGCGCCGCGCCATGTCCCTCATCCTCCGCCGGCCTGCGCGCCCTCTTCGTCGCGCGCCGCGCTTAGGCTACGCTGCGGCCAAGAGATCAGCAAAGGGACGCCGCGTATGAGCGCGCCTCGGTTCCTCGCCTGCGGCGATGCGGCGCTGTCGGTCGAGTTCGGCGATCGGATCGATCCGGCGCATAGCGCGCAGGTTCTGGCGTTGGAAGGCGCGCTCGCGCGCGATCCGTTCGCGGGGCTGATCGAGACCATGCCGAGCTTTCGCGCGCTGCTGGTGCGCTATGAGCCGCTGACGCTCAGCTTTGCGGAGGCGGTGGCCTGCGTGAAAGCGCGCCTGACGGCCGCGCGGGAGCAGGGCGAGAGCGCGGCGACGCCGGCGCGGCTTTGGCGCTTTCCGGTGGCTTACGGCGGAGAGGAGGGGCCGGATCTAGCGGAGGTGGCCGCGCGCTCGGGGCTGACGGAGGCGGCGGTGGTGGCGGCGCATAGCGGCGTGGCGCATCGCGTCTACATGCTTGGCTTCTTGCCGGGCGCGCCCTTTCTCGGCGGCTTGCCGGCGCAGATTGATCTGCCGCGGCGGGCTGAGCCGCGGGTGGCCGTGCCGGCGCGCAGCGTCGCCATCGCGGTCGGGCTCAGCGTCATCTATCCAGTCGAGAGCCCCGGCGGTTGGAACCTGCTCGGCCGCACGCCGGCGCGTCTGTTCGCGGCGGAGGCGGAGCCGCCGGCGCTGCTCGCGCCCGGCGACGCGGTGCGGTTCGAACCGGCGGCGGCGGAAGACGTCGCGCGCCTCGCCGAGCGCGCCGCCGCGGGCGACTGGCGCCCCGCCTGTGAGCCGGAAGGCGGCGGCGCATGAGCGGATCGTTCGACATTCTCGACCCTGGCCTCTCCACGACGATCCAGGATCTGGGGCGTTCGGGCTGGCTGAGCGTCGGCGCGCCGGGAGGCGGCGCGCTCGATCCTGAAGCGCATCGTCTCGCCAATGCGTTGGTCGGCGCCGCGCCGCACGCGGCGGCGCTGGAGATCCGCTATCTCGGCCCGAGCCTGCGCGCGCTGTCAGGCCCGGTGCGGCTGGCGCTGGTGGGCGGCGACGTCGCGATGCGGCTCGAGCGGGCGGAAGGCGGCGAGGCTGAGACGATCGGCCCTTGGCGGAGCGTGACGCTGCAGCCGGGCGATGTGCTGCGCGTCGGCGCGCTCAAAGGCGCATCGACAGCGACGCTCGCGCTCAGCGGCGGCGTCGCGGCGCCTTTGGTGCTCGGCTCGCGCTCCACGTTCGCGCGCGGCGGCTTCGGCGGGCGCGAGGGCCGCGCGCTCCGCGCCGGCGATCGGATCGACGCGGCGGAGGCGCGCGCGGCGTCCGGCGCCGATCTTTGGATGCCGCCGCAAGATCGGCCGGCTCTCGCGCCGCCGCCAGCCGAGGCGTGCGCGCGCATTCGCGTCATTCCAGGCCCGCAGCAGGACCATTTTCCGGAGGAGGCGCTGGCGAGGTTCTTTCGCGCGGAATGGCGCGTCTCGCGCGATGCGGACCGCATGGGAATGCGCCTCACCGGCGCGCGGCTGACGCATCATCCTGATCCGAAGGGCGCCAACATCGTCTCCGAAGGGATTGCCGCCGGCTCGATCCAGGTTCCCGCCGCAGGCGAGCCGATCCTGCTGCTGGCGGATCGCGGCACCGCGGGCGGCTACGCCAAGATCGCCGTCGCGGCGAGCGTGGATCTGCCGCTGCTCGGGCGGCTCAGCCCCGGCGCGCGGCTGCGTTTCGAGAGGGTGGAGGTCGAGACGGCGCGCGCGGCGCTGCGTCGGCGCGAGGCGGCGCTGCAACGCGCGATTGCGGCGGTTGCGCCCTACCATCAGCCTGGCGTGGTGGACGAATCGCAGCTTTGGTCGGGAAACCTGATCACCGCCGTGGCGGAGGGCGATGCGGGAGCGGGCGGGCGTTGAGGCGAGCGCGTCTTGTGGCCAGCGCCCCTTGTCGCCACCAAATCAAGTCGCTGGAGCGGACGCGGCGAATTTGTCTAGAACTTATTCATTGCGATTAAAGAGAATGGTTAATGTTTCATTGACCTGTGCACGAAGGGACCTTATGAAGCATAGATGACAGATATTGTGAATGGCGGCGAATTGAGCGTCGCTCCCGCCACCGACAGTTTCGCCCCGTTCGATCCCTTCGCGCAGGCCCTCGCGCCTGCGCTTCGCCCTCAGCTGAGCGAGGAGGCGAGCGGAGCGGACGCGTTTGAAACGCTCGCGCGGGCGGGCGCGGAGCGCATTGCGGAGACGGCGGGCGCGTTTCTTTTGACCGACGATCCCGAGGCGACGCGGCAACTTCGCGTTGCGATGCGCCGCCAGCGCTGCCTGATCAAACTCTTCGCGCCGGCGCTTTCGGCGGCGTTCGTTGAGGAGCAAGGCGAACGCTTGCGCCCGCTCTCCCAGGCGCTGGGCGCGGTGCGGGAGGCGGAGGTGATCGCGGGCGAGACCCTGCCCAGCCTGATCGAGGCGCTCACCGCCGCGCCGGAG
>JBCBCG010000208.1:1800-7265 GCA_038530925.1 Pseudomonadota bacterium | reverse complement strand
CGCTCGCGGGCGCCCGCCACCGCGCCGCATCAGAGAATTTCGCCGCGCGACACAGCGGACGGCGAAATCCCCTGATGCGGCGCGGCGAGACGTCTACATGTCGCGCAAGTGGCGCAGGGCGCTGAGCGCCGCCTCGAAGAACATCCGGGCCTTGAGGCTGGTGCGCCGCGCGCGCAGGCAGCCATGGGGCAAGCCGGCATGCGTGCTGGCGCTCGCTCTCGCGCCAGCGGCGCTGAGGCGGGCGGCGAAGGCGGCGGCGTCGTCGCGCAGCGGGTCGACCTCCACGGCCAGCGCATGACATGGCGCGCAGCCGCTGAGATCCGGCGCAATCAGCGGCGCGAAGCGCGGATCGCTCGCGGCGAGGGCGGCGGCGTCCGCGCCCGGGCCGGCGTAGCGCGCGGTGTTCGCGGTGTTGTCCGCGGCGGTGAAGAGCGGCGCCGCGGCGTGCTCGCGATAGGCGGGCAGGCTTTGCGCGCCGCCGGTGAGCGATGGGTAGATCAGGAGCGCGCCGCGCAAGGCCGCTTGCGCGCCGCCGCCGCGCCGAAAAGCGATCAGCAGCGCCGCGGCGAGGCAGCCGCCGACGCTGTCTCCCGCGATGATCAAGGGGCGGTCTTCGCCGAGCAGCGCCTCGGCGGCGGCCTGCGCGTCCTCATAGGCGGCGGGATGGGCGTGCTCGGGCGCGAGGCGGTAGCCGACGGCGGTGACGGGCATCCCGGTCTCTGCGGCCATCTCAGCGCAGACGTCGTCATGGCTGTCGAGCCCGCCGAGATGCCAGCCGCCGCCATGGAGATAGAGGATCTGCGGCGTCTCTGGCGCGCGCGCCGTTTGCTCCTCAGGCTGATAGCGGCGGATTGGAACCGCGCCGGCGGGCCCAGCGATGCTCGTATCCTCGACCGCCGCGCGGTCCGGCCGCGGCGCGGCGAAGCGCCGGCACATCGCATCGTAGAACGCGCGTTGCTCCGCGATCGGCCGCGCGCCGGCGTCTTGCGGGAAATCGAGCCCGCTCTCAGCGATAAAGGCGCGGATTTCAGCATCGAACCGCGCTGCGCCGGTTTCCGCGTTCGGCGCCTCAGCGCTCTTCAAACCGCTCGCGCTCTCACCTTGCGCCATACCGCACCTCGCCGCTGCTGCGCCGGCCGACGCCGCGCCCTATGCTTTTCTCGCCGCGCCCTTATGTTTCGGACATGACGGCTGCGCCAGCGCTTTACGCGCGCGGCGCATGTGCGGATCGAAGCGGAGCGCTGCATGCCTTTCATAGTGATGCTGATTTTAATCGGCGCGGCGATCGGCTACGCAGCCGGCGCTTACATGAACCTTCGGATCTCGCCGCTACACGCCGCGCTCGCCGGCGCCTTCGGCGGCGTTTTGGGCGGCATCGGGATGCGCTTTCTGCTCTCCGGCCTCGGCTCTCTGATCGGCGCGTTGATCGGCGCCGCCTTCGTGATCGCCGTGGCGCAGGTTCTGACGTCGCGGCGATGAGCGTCGACAGAGCGGCGGGCCTGCGCTTATCTCCAGCCGGTGTTGATGTCGAAGCTAGGCGGAGAGGAGCCTCATGAACCCGCTGCTGAAGCTCGCTCTCGAAATGGGCCCGCTCGCCGTGTTCTTCATCGCGTTCAATTTTCTGAAGGCGGATGAGGGCGGCGGCGCGCAGATCGACGCGCTGATCGGCGCGACCATCGCGTTCATGATCGCGCTGACCATCGCCACCGCGATCATCTACGCGGCCACCAAGACGATTTCGAAGATCACAGTCGTCACCTTCGCGATCGTCGTGGTGATGGGCGGTCTGACCATATGGCTGCGGGACGAGACATTTATTCAATATCGCCCGACAGTGGTGAACGGTCTCTTGGCGGCGGTGCTGATTTTCGGGTTGCTGCAGGGCGAGAGCTATCTGAAGCTTGTTTTGGGCGAATTGTTGCCGATGGAGGACGAGGGTTGGCGTAAGGTGACGCAGAACTGGACGATGTTCTTCGCCGGGATGGCGCTGTTGAATGTCGCGGTGGTGGAGACGCAGGATATTGAGACCTGGGTTTGGGTCAAAACCTTCGTCTACCTGCCAATCACCTTAGTGTTCGCCTTCTCTCAAACGCCGCTCATGGCGCGCTATGCGATCGAGGAGGGCGAGGATGGCGGCCCAGCCTCGACCTGACGGCGGCCCGCGCGCCGCGTTGGGATCGAAAGGGCGCGCCGTGGCTAAGAGCGGGAAGGAGCAATTGCTCGCCGCTGCGACGCGCCTCTTCGCCGAGAAGGGGTTTTACGGCGCCAGCATCGCCAACATCGCCGATGAGGTGGGGCTGACCAAACAGGCGTTGCTGCATCATTTCGGGTCGAAAGAAGCGCTCTACGCCGCGGTGCTCCAAGAGATCGCGGACGCTCTGACCGAGCGCCTTGCGGCGTTGCAGCGGCGCGAAAGCGATCCGATCGCGCGGCTCGAGGCGGCGCTGATCGACGGCCTCGCGCTTGAGACCGCCGGCGAGGCGCATCTGCGCGTCTTGATGCGCGAGCTTCTCGACAACCCGATGCGCGCCGCCACCGCCCGGCGCTGGATGCTAAAACCCTATCTCGACGCGCTCGTCGCCATGCTCCTCGCTGTGCCCGGGCTGGAACGGCTCACCCCTACGGCGGCGTTGGGGCTCGTCTACCAACTCGTGGGCGCCGCGCATTACTTCGCCATCTCCGGGCCGACGCTGCAAGCGATGTATGGGCCTGAGACCTATCAAGCGATGAGGCGCGCGAGCGCCGAAGAGCGGCGCGTGCTGATCCGCGCTGTCGTGGCGACGGCCAAGCGCGGCGCCGCCGCAGGCGCCTGACGCTGATCAGAGTACGCCGAACGCGTCGAGCGCCTCTTCGAGTTCGGGCGGCAAAGGCGCGCCATCCGCCGCCTCAGCCCGCGTCGCCGCATCCGCCGGCGCGTCGGCGCCTGGCAGATAGCGCCAGCCTTGGAACGGGCGGCGCGGCTGCGGCCGCGTAGCGATCAGCGTCGGCGCCAGCACCAGGTCATGCCGGCTCACGCCATCGGCGCCGCGATTGGGTTCGATCGCCAGCAAATGCTGGCGCGCCAGCACCACGCCGCGAAACACCCAATAAAGCGAGCCGCCCTCCAGCAGCTCCGCCGCGCGCTTCGGTTGCATCCGCGTGGTGTGGCGCGGCGTCCAGCCCGGCCCTGAGGCCGCCGCCCGCGCCTGATGCCACGCGCGCAAATCGGCCGGCCCATCCGCGCCGACGCAGAGCTTCACGAGATTGAGCGCGCCTGGCCCGGCGGGCGTTGGCGCCAGAGCCGCGCTCGTCGCCGCGCCGCTCTCGTCTCTGTTCGGATGCGACGATGGATCCCCCGCGCCCGTTCGCTTCGCTCTGCTCGCCTTGCTCACCGCCCGCCTCGTCATGTTCATGCGCCGCATCGCCTGCGGTCGACGCCTTCGCTCGTGAACACTATGATATGGCGCAGCGCTTGCTCAATGCGTTTCCGGTCCCGGCGGCGCTCGCCGCCACAATATCTTGAGAGAGCGATGGAGACGACGCAACTTATAGGTGTTGGCCTGGCCATGATCGCCGCGGGATGCAGCGGCTGGCCGCTCGCGCGCGCCTGGTCGACGCCGCGGCTGACGCCGCTGCGCGGCGCCTTGGTCGGCGCGGTCGTCGCGGCGCCGACCCATCTCTTGATGCAGTTTCTCGGCGGCGGCGGCGTCGGCTTCGCCGAAGGGCAAATCGATTGGCCGCCCGTGGTCTCGACGGTCGCGCTCGGCTTAATGTGCGGCGTGATCGCGGTTGGCGCCGTCGGGATCGTCAGGATGGGCTCTCGGCGCCCGTTCGGCTGACCAAATCGGCCTGACGGGCGAGGCGATCAGATCCCGCCGCCGCCGCCGCCGCCATCTCCTCCTCCGCCGCCGCCATCCCCGCCGCCGCCGAAGGAGAACGAGCCGCCGCCCGCCTCCGAAATCGCTCTCTCATGTTGAAGAGGCACGCCTTCCATCTGATCGAGGCCGATCGGCTCTTTGAGGCCGACCTCATCCACCGTTTTGCGGAGCGCCGCGTAGTCGCCCGGCGCGCCGGCTTCCGCGAACCCATCTTCGCTGCAATGGATCGCGAACGCCCAGTTCAGGCCGTCGCCTTTCAGCCCGTCCGCGCGCGCGGCGCGGCGGATCTGGCCCGGCTTATAGGTCTCGGAGCGGCCATAAAGCCGCCGCAGCCGCTTGCGCAGCCGAAACGCGCGGCGAATGGCGCGCCGCTCTCGCCATCGCGCGAGAATTCCCATGTCGCCCCTTGTTCGCATTCATCCGTCAACGGTCAGAACGTAAAGCCGCGCATCGAGATTGAGAAGCGACCAGCCGCCGATCTCGCCGCGCGGATCGCGCCATCGCGCATGGCCGAAGAGCTGGAGCCCAGCGCCCCGGCGCGCCAGCTGCGCGCGGATCGCCGGCGCGCCGGGCTCGCCTCTGTCGGGCAGATCAGGCCCTTGATGCGTTAGCAGGATGTCGGCGTTCTGAGCGGCGTCGAGCGCGTCGAGATAGGCGGATGCCGGCCGCCGCATCGGTTTGTCCGCGCGCCCGATGACGCCGCCGACGCCGCCGATCGTCAGCCGCGCGACATCGGCGCGCTCGCCATCGAGAAGGCGAACCGCGTCGCTCAGCCGCGCCGGGTCGATGCGGTCATGATTGCCGAGAACGCCGATGGTCGGCGCCAGCCGCGCAAAGGCGTTGAAGGCTTCGGTCGCATCGCCGCTGGCGCCCATCTCTCGCGCATCCGGCGCCGCATAGAGATCTCCGCCGAGACAGCAGAGATCGAGCCGTGGGATCGCGCCCGCCTCTCGCAGACGTCGCAGCCTTTGCGCCGCCGCCTCGCCGAGCAGGCCTGGCCCATCCAGAGCGCGTCCTTGCAGATCGGAGCTCGCCACGATCGTGAAGCCCGGCGCCGCGCCGAGTCCGCTGATCCGTCCGCGAATGAAGGGAAGCGCCGCGACCCCGCGCCCGGCGCAGCGGTAAGGCTCGCTGTGAACCGGCTTCGGCTCCAGCGTCACGCGGATCATGGCGCTTCTCCCGCTGCGGCGTCGTGGCGCTTGCGCCGACGGGCGTTTCGCGCCGAGAGCCGAGCGCATCGTCCGCCCGCCGCACAGCGCCCGTCCCTCGCAGCCGCGCGCAGGGGGGCGCAAGGAGTTCGCGTCGCCATGTCCGACCCCGGCGAGTTGATCGTCTCTCTCGCCGGCACGCCAGGCGGCGAAGCTCTGGCCTTCGCCTTGGCGCTGCTGTCCGCGCTGGCGCACGCCGTGTTCGGCGCCGTGAACAAAGGCGGCGCCGATCCCTTTCTCAATCGCGGCGCTATCAACATCGCCTACAGCCTCATGGCCGCGCCCTTCGCGCTCTTCATCCTGCCCTGGCCGACGCCGGAGCTCTTCGCCGCGCTCTTCGCAACCTATCTCGTGCACATCCTGTTCGAGTGGCTGCAAGCCTCTAGTTTCGAGCGCGGCG
>JBCBCG010000208.1:0-1790 GCA_038530925.1 Pseudomonadota bacterium | reverse complement strand
CGAGCGGGCCCGTGCCGCGGGCGATGGGATAGACCAAGGTGAAGGCGCCGCGCTCGTCACGGCGAGCCTCGCGCTGTTCGTTTTCGGCGAGCGGATGAGCTTTGAGCAATGGTGCGGCTTGATCCTGCTCTCAAGCGCGATCTTCGGGCTCGCCTACGCCAATATCCGCAGCCGCGCGCTTTCAGCAGAGGAGCGGCGCGGCGTGCGCCTCGCGGTGCTCACCGCGCTCGGCACCGGCGTGATGATCGCTATCTACACGGTGGTCGACGCCTATGGCATCCGGCTCGCGGAGAACCCGTTCACCTTCCTGGCGTGGTTCTTCTTCATGGGCGGCTTCGGCTTTCCGATCATCGCCTATTTGCGCTGGCGCCGCATCGCCGTGAAGCCGCCGATCGGCGATCTCGCCATCCGCGGCGTCTTTGGCGCGCTGATCGCTTATCTCAGCTTCGGCTCGATCATGTTGGCCACCCGGCTCGACAAAGTCGGCGAAGCCGCCGCCCTCCGCGAGACCTCGATCATCTTCGCCACGGCCATCGGCGTCTTGCTCTTTAAAGAGAAGATCGACGCGCTGCGCCTGTTGTTGATCCTGCTGATCGCCATCGGCGCGATCGTCGCGGATTTCGGGTTCTAACGCGCCGCCCCCTCCTCTCAGGCGGCGTCCTTTCCCGACGGAGCCGCCTCGCCGGGCTCAGAACGCGCAAGCGGGGCGGCGCTGCAAGGATCGAAGACCGCCGAAAGGCGGCGCGATCTTCGATCGCGTCCTTGCGGCGCGGCGCCGCTGGCGCGATCCAAGGCCGTCGAGGCGGCTTCTTCGGGAAAGGGGATTTCCCGAAGGTGGGCTGAGCCTGCGGCGGCGCCGGCGCGCGAGGTTTCGGCGACGCGGCGCGCGCTCCATCCATCGCGAACGCCGCGCCGGCCCTCGATGGGCCGAAGCGGCGTTCCTGCTCATCTCAGCGCAGCCGCTCGCCTTTGGTCAGAAGCGCGCCGCTCGGCAGCGTCGCCGCCTCCACCACGCCTTTGCCTGCGCGCTGCACGCGCCGCAGCCTCACAGCGCCGGTTCCGCAGGCGATCAAAAGCGCGTCGTCCAGCGCCTCGCCCGGCGCCGCCGCCTCGGCGCCCGCGGGAACCGCTTCCGGGGCGGCGAGCAGGATCTTCAGCCGCTCGCCCGCCGCCGTCTCGCACCAAGCGCCAGGGCTTGGGGCGAGGCCGCGGATCCGTCGGTCGAGGTCTTCGGCGGGCGCCGCCCAATCAAGCCGCGCCTCGGCTTTGTCGATCTTCTTGGCGTAAGTGACGCCCGTTTCGGCTTGCGGCGTCTCGGTCGCCGCGCCGCAGGCCAGCGCCCCGAGCGTCTCGACCATCAGCGCGGCGCCCTCCGTCGCCAGGCGCGCGAACAGATCGCCGCTGGTCTCGCTCGGGCCGATCGGCGTCTCGAAACGCGAGAGCACCGGTCCCTCGTCAAGCCCGAGCGTCATGCGCATCACGCAGGCGCCTGTCAGCGCGTCGCCTTCCATCACCGCGCGCTGGATCGGCGCGGCGCCGCGCCAGCGGGGCAGCAGCGAGGCGTGCAGGTTGAAGCAGCCGAGCCGCGGCGCGTCCAGCACCGCTTGCGGCAACAAGAGCCCGTATGCGACCACCACCGCCGCATCCGCCTCAAGCGCCGCGAACGCCGCGCGCGCGGCGGGATCCTTGAAGCTGAGCGGCGTTCGCGC
The DNA here is from genome assembly GCA_038530925.1 of Pseudomonadota bacterium. Classification (GTDB taxonomy): domain Bacteria; phylum Pseudomonadota; class Alphaproteobacteria; order Rhodobacterales; family Rhodobacteraceae; genus JALEGB01. The sequence continues at coordinate 81 of JBCBCG010000208.1, read as the reverse complement.
CTCGAGCCCGAGCGTCGCCGCCGCCTCGGCCACCGGCGTCGGCCGCAGCTTCTTGCCGCGCCCTGCGGGCCGCGCCGGCTG
>JBCBCG010000207.1:0-7369 GCA_038530925.1 Pseudomonadota bacterium | reverse complement strand
CGGTGGGCTTTGGGCTGCTCTCCAAATACACCATCGTGGCCTTTCTGGGCGGCGCGCTCGGTTATGCGCTGTTCGCTCGGGAAGCCGGGCCGATCTGGCGCGCTCCGCCGCGGCGCGCTGAGATCGCCGGCCCGCTTCTCGCCCTCTTGGCCGCCCTCTTGGTTTTCAGCCCAAACCTCGCCTGGAACGCGGCGCATGACTTCGCCTCGATCACGCATGTGGGCGACAACACCAAGCTTGGCGAGGGCGCGGCGTTTCGGTTGGATAAGCTCGCGGAGTTCTTCGGCGCGCAGTTCGGCGTGTTCGGGCCGATCGCCTTCGGCGCGCTGCTGGCTCTGGCGGTGATGGGGCGCTGGCGGCATGAATGGCCGTATCGGCTGCTGCTGTGGATGGCGCTCCCATTGCTCATCGCCATCACGATCCAGGCGTTTCTCGCCCGCGCGCATCCGAATTGGGCGGCGCCGGTCTATATCGCCGCCTCGATCCTGGTGGCGGCCTGGCTGCTCGATCTCGGCCGCCGCGGTCTCTTGATCGTCTCGACCGCGCTGGGCGCGCTCGCAGCGATGGGCTTTTTCGCGCTCGCCGCGACTTATGGACAAGACGCCAGCGCGCTGCCGCGGGCTTATGATCCTTTGAAAAAGACGCGCCATTTCCACGCCATTTGCGCTCGCGCCGCGGCGCTGCGCGAGGGGCGGCGCTATTTCGGAACGGATCGGCGCCTGCTCGCCGACTGCCTCTTCGCCGAGGGGATCGGGATCGAGATGGCGCGCACGCCGCCCAACGATAATCCCGGCAATCATTACGCGCTGAAAGCCTCGCTGCAGCGCGGCTCCGCGGCGGCGCGGGAGGAGACGTTTCTTCTGGTGATGCGCGGGACGCCGGAGCGGGTCGCCGGCGCGCTGGCGCGGTTCGAGACGGCGGAGATCCTCGAGAGCGGCGCAGCGCGCACCCATCGGGATCGGTTTGAGCCTTATGTGATCGCGTCGGTGCGCGGCTGGCGTGAGTGAGGGCGCGGTCGGCGGCGCGGATGCCGCCGGCGTCGGCTCCGCGCGCGAGAATTCGATCCGCGGGATCGGCTTCTTCCTCGCCGCCATGACCGTGTTCGCGTTGCAAGACGGGCTCTCGGCGTATCTCGCTTCGCAATACGCGCCGATCTTTGTGGTGATGATCCGCTATTGGGCGCTCGCCGCCCTCGTGCTGGCGATCTCCGCGCGGCGGCCGGGCGGGCTGCGCGCCGCGGCGCGGACGCGTCGTCCGCTGCTGCAGATCCTTCGCGGCTTGCTCCTGGCGGCGGAGATCACGCTGACCATCTTCATCTTCGCCGAGCTAGGGCTCGCCGCGAGCCACGCGATCATGGCGGTCTACCCGCTGCTCGTCGCCGCCATGGCTTGGGCGTTTCTCGGCGAGCGGCTCGACGCCGTGCGCTGGGGCGCGATCGGCCTCGGGTTTCTCGGCGTCTTAGTGATCCTGCGACCGGGCCTCGAGGCGATCGATCCGCTGGCGCTGGGCGCGCTGCTCGGCGCGGCGATGTTCGCGCTCTATGCGATCCTCACCCGCGTGGCGAGCCGCGATGATCCCGCGTCGGTCAGCTTCTTCTACACTGGCGTCGCCGGCGCGGTGGGCGCGAGCCTGATCGGTCCGTTCTACGCCGAGCCGATCGCGCTCAGGGACTGGCCGCTGATGGGGGCGCTCTGCCTGTCGGGCGCGCTCTGCCATTTTCTGCTGATCAAGGCCTATGAGGCGACGGAGGCGGCGCGGCTGCAGCCTTACGCCTATTGGCAGCTTGCTTTGGCGACGCTGATCGGCGTCTTCGCATTCGGAGAGCCGCTGTTGTTTTGGACGGTGCTCGGCGCGGGGCTGATCGTGCTCGGCGGGCTGATCGGCGCCGCGCAGGAGCGTCGCGCGCTGCGCCGCGATGCGGGATGCGGTGGGGTCTGATCAGGAGCGGCGCTGGGCCGGTCCCGTCGCCAAATGATGCGCGCCGCGGGTTTGCGCGAGCGCCATTTGGCGCATTCTCTCGGCGCGGCCCTCGCGCTGAGCCTCGGTCGTCGCGGGCGCGCAGGCGGCGCAGGCGACGCCGTCGACGAAGGCGGGATGGCGCCGATCCTCCGCGGTCAGTGGGCGTCGGCAGCCGCGGCAGAGGCTGAGCCCGCCGGGCGCGAGCCCATGCCCCACCGAGACGCGCTCATCGAACACGAAGCACTGACCGCGCCAGAGGCTCGTCTCCGCCGGCTCGGTCTCCAAATAGCGCAGCACGCCGCCTTCGAGGTGATACACCCGGGCGTGGCCGAGCGCGCGGAGATAGGCGCTCGCCTTCTCGCAGCGAATGCCGCCGGTGCAATACATCGCCACCGCTTCGGCGCCCCGCAGCGCCGGCGCCGCCTCGGCCCAGCTCGGAAAGTCGCGAAAGCGTTCCGTGCCGGGATCGATGGCGCCTTTGAAGCCGCCGATCGCGGTCTCGTAATCGTTGCGCACGTCGATCACGGCGACGCCGGGCGTTGTGATCAGCGCATTCCAGTCGCGCGGCGCCACATAGGTCCCAACCGTCGCGGGCGAGACGATGTCGGGCGCGCCCATGCTCACGATCTCGCGCTTCAGCCGCACGCGGAGCCGCCGGGTCGGCGCCGCCTCCGCCCAGCTTTCTTTCCAGCTGAGATCGGCGAGACGCGGATCGCGTCGGAGCAGCGCGAGAAAATCGCGGAGCCGCTCTGGCGCGCCGGAGATCGTGCCGTTGATCCCTTCCGGCGCGATCAGCAGCACGCCGCGCAGATCGCGAACCGCCGCCTCCGCGCGATAGGTCTCCACCAGGCGCGGGGCATCGGGCAGCGCGGCGAATTTATAGAGCGCGGCGATCAAATGGCGCTGCGGCGCGATCTCGGCGGAACTCTCTGAGGCGATTGTCATCGCTTTCGTTTAAGAGAGCGCGCGCGCGCCGCCAAGACGCTCACGCGTCGCTGGTCGCCGCCTGCGCCGTCTCAGCCGGCCTGTGCGTCGTCAACGCCAGCTCCTCGCGCTTGGGCGCCGCCATCAGCTTCACGAAGTCAGGCCAGTCATAGGGCCAGATCGCGGGCATGCCGTCGCCATCGAGATACCAGCTCTGGCAGCCGCTGACCCAAACCGTGCCGTCGAAGCCCTTTTTGACGAAGGCGCGGTAGGCGTCCATCGCTTCCGGCCTCACATCGACCGCATCAGCCTCGCCGCGTCGCCAGAGATCGATGATCTGCTCGATATAGCCGAGCTGCGTCTCGGTCATGGCGATGACCGAGTTGTTGCCGACCGGCGTGGTCGGCCCGAGCATCAGGAAGAAGTTCGGAAAACCAGGCAGATGCACGCTGTTGTAGCAATCATAGCGGCCTTCGGCCCAGGCCTCGTCGATGCTCAGACCGTCCGCGCCGACGAGATCCATCGGCCGCATGAAGCTGAAATTCTGAAAGCCGGTGGCCAGGATCAGGACGTCCAGCGCGATGAGCCGCCCATCCGTCAGCCGCACGCCGCCGGGCTCGATGCGCTCGATCGCCGTCGTCTCGAGATGCGCGTTCGGCTTTTGGATCGCCGGATAGAAGGTGCTGTCGAGGATCATGCGCTTGCAGCCGACGCCGTAATCCGGCGTCAGCTTCGCGCGCAGCGCTCTGTCCTTGACCGCAAGGCGCAGATGGTTGCGCACGATGCGGTTGAGCACCCAGTTCTGAAACGGCCGGCCGATCGTCGCTTTGACGAAGAACTGCTCCATGAACCATTTGCCGACGCCCTTCCAAAAGCGCATGCGCTCGGGCTTTTCGCGCCAGCGGCGCTTCATCGTCTCAGAGTATGCGAGGCGCGGGTTGGGAAACACCCATTGCGGCGTGCGCATGAACACGGTCGTCTCATGGCCCGCATTGATCAGATGCGGGATGAACTGATGCGCGGTCGAGCCGTTGCCGATCACGCCGATCCTCTTGCCCTCAAGATCCACGTCATTACGCCATTCGGCGCTGTGCCACATCGCGCCGGCGAAGCACTCCAGCCCATCGATCTTCGGGACATTCGGATGGTGCAGCACGCCAGTCGCCGACAACACGAAATCAGCCTCAAAACGCCCGCCTTGATCCGTTTCGACCAGCCAGCGCCCAGCGCCGTCATAGCGGCATGCGGTCACCGCCTCGCCGAAGCGCACGTTGTCCGTCACGCCGTATTTCGCTGAGACCATCTCCATATAGCCTTGGATCTCAGCGCCTTCGGCGCATTGATGCGACCAGGCGTAAGGCTCGAAGGAGAAAGCGTAGTGATGAGACGGCACATCGCAGGCGACGCCGGGATAGGTGTTGTCGCGCCAGGTGCCGCCGACGCGGTCCGCTTTTTCGAGAATGGTGATGTTCTCAACCGGGATCCCGGCTTCGCGCAGGCGGATATGCGATGCGATGCCGGTCATGCCGGCGCCGATGATGACGATTTTCGGCGATCTGAGGCGCGGGCCGCCGCCCGCCGCATCCAAAGCCATGGCGCATCTCCCTAGTGCTGTTCTGGTCTCGCCGATGGAGCGAGCGGTTTTTTCTCGTCATCAGACGCCGGCTAGCGGCGCGGTCAAGGCTGATCGCGGCGACGATCGTGAAGGGTGACACATGTGTCAAGTTTCTTGGCGCGCGCCGCCATGGCGTCGCGGCGGCGGCGCCCTTACTCTTCGCCGCCAAGATCCGCCGCGTCTCGCCGGCGAGACCGGTAACCAATCGAAGGATGCGGCGCATGAGTTGGCGCGATGAGATCGAGGACATCGAACGCCGCCGCGCGCGCGCGAAGCTGCAAGGCGGGGCGGAGGCGGTGGCGCGCCAGCACGCGAAGGGCCGGCTCACCATCCGCGAGCGCATCGCCGCGCTCCTCGACGAGGACAGTTTCGAAGAGGTCGGCGCCGGCGCTGGCGCGATGGGCGAGGACGGGTTCGAGCCGGCCAATTACGTGCTCGGGTTTGGAGAGATCGGCGGCCGCCCTTGCATCGTCGGCGGCGAGGATTTCACGATGAAAGGCGGCTCGCCTTCGCCGGCGGGGCTGCGAAAAAGCGTCTACGCCGAGACCTTGGCGCTGCAACAGAAGCTGCCTCTGATCCGGCTGCATGAAGGGGCGGGCGGCAGCGTCGGCGGCGCGGGAAAAGCTTCGACGCCGGCGCCGGTGTACGAGCCGTCCCGATTTGTGTCCGTCGCCGAGCTTCTGGCCACGGCGCCTGTCGCCTCCGCCGCGCTTGGGGCTGTGGCCGGCATGCCCGCGGCGCGGCTCGTCTCTTCGCATTACGCGGTGATGGCCGAGGAGGTGGCGCAGATCCTGATCGCCGGGCCGGCGGTGGTGCAGCGCGCGCTCGGAGAGGTGAAGACGAAGGAGGAGCTCGGCGGCGCGAAGGTGCATGGCCGCGCCGGCACGGTCGATGGGGTTGAGGACACCGAACTCGAGGCCTTCGCGGCGATACGGCGGTTTCTCAGCTATCTGCCGACGAATATCTGGGCGAAGCCGCCTTACGCCGCCACCGATGATCCAGCCGACCGCGTCGAGGACGCGCTGGCGGAGATCGTTCCGCGTGAGCGGCGCCAAGCCTTCGACATGCGCCGCGCCCTGCGCCTGATCCTGGATAAAGAGAGCTTTTTCGAGATCGGCGCGCGGTATGGCCGTGGGCAGATCACCGGGTTCGCGCGGCTCTCCGGCCACGCGGTGGGCGTTTGGGCCAATGACGGGCGCCATCTCGCCGGCGCCATGACCGCGGACGGCGCTCAGAAAGCGCGGCGCTTTCTGGAGCTCTGCGAGACCTTCCATCTGCCCGTCGTCGCCTTCATCGACGAGCCGGGCTTCATGATCGGCTCGCAATCGGAAAGCGAAGCGACCATCCGCCATGGCGCCGCGACGGTGCTGACCGCCGCGAGCATGCGCGTTCCGTGGGCGAGCGTGATGGTCCGCCGCTCCTTCGGCGTCGCCCAGGCGGCGCATTATGGGCCGGGCGGCGGGCTGACCTTGGCCTGGCCTTCGGCGGAGGCGGGCGCGCTGCCGGTGGAGGGCGGCGTCGCGGTCGCCTATCATCGCGAGATCGCCGCCGCCGCCGATCCCGAGGCCAAGCGCCGCGAGCTTGAGGAGGCGCTCGCCGCGCGGCAGTCGCCCTTTCCGCGGGCTGAGGCTTTCGCAGTGCATGAGCTGATCGACCCGCGCGAGACGCGGGCGCGCCTCTGCCGCTGGGCCGCGCGCGCGCAGCCGCTTCTCGCCGGGTTGCTCGGCCCGAGCCGCTTTGGCTTTCGGCCCTGATCCGTCAGAACAGGCGCTGGCATCGGTGGAGGAGGGAGCGCCATGGCGCGAAAGAAAGTGCGGTTCGAGAGCGCGGGAACGGTGTGGAAGCTGATGGTCGGCGAAGGCGACCGCGTGGCCGAGGGCGATACGCTCTTCATCCTCGAAGTGATGAAGATGGAGGTTCCCTACGCTGCGCCGGCCGCGGGCGCCGTGGCGACGCTGCGCATCGCCGAAGGCGATGTGGCGGAGGAGGACGCCGTCGCGCTCGAGATCGAGATCGAATAACCGCGGTCAGGGGACGCGCGCGATCAGCAGCGCCCTCTCACCGCCGGAATTCGCCGCGCCCCGCGAAAAGCCGCTTGAACTCCCAGAGCCAAGCTTCTAGGTAGGCGGCTCCGCGATGCGCCCTTCGTCTAGCGGTCTAGGACGCCGCCCTTTCACGGCGGAAACACGGGTTCGAGTCCCGTAGGGCGTACCAATTTTTTATAACTAATTGATTTTTCAAGCTTTTCTCCAGGAGATTTGCACTTTCTGAATGCGGTTTTGCACTTTCACGATCCGTCTTCGGTCCGTTCCAGCTTCAAAATCTCAGCGCTCGACTGACGTTTTTGGTCAGCGCCGCGCCTGTAGCGCGTCACTTCCGAGCGAGCCCTGTGGCCCGTCACTGACATGATCTCCGCGTCCGTCGCGCCAGCCTCCGCCAGTCGCCTCGAAGCCGCTTTGCGCAGCCCATGGCTCGCGCAGTCGGGCAAGCCTGCTGCGTCGCACCAATCGCGCATGACGTTGCCGAACCCGTTCGCTCGGCCATACTTGTCGAGCTTGTAGGGCGCGCCGTGTTCTGTCGTGAGGATGTGCGTCGAGACCCGTGGCGCCGCGTCAAGCGCCCGCCGAAGATCAGTGTGCATCGGCACGGACAGGAAGGTGTCCGTCTTCTGCTGGCGCACCTGGATTCGGCCGTCCTTCGCCACCGCCCAGGTCATGCGCGCGACGTGTGATCGGCGCTGCGCGGTGTAGAGTAGGAGTGCCGCTGACCTTAGAGAAGTCCGCGGATCGGTTCTCTAATCACGTTAACGCGCTCAGGGCGCAGTGAGCCCCTGGGTTTCGTCGATCTCAGGCTGCGGCCGGTTCGCCATCA
>JBCBCG010000206.1:0-7425 GCA_038530925.1 Pseudomonadota bacterium | reverse complement strand
ACCACATCGGCGAGGGCCGCGATCTGCGCTTGGAGCCGGCCGGCGGCGCCTTCGGCTTCAGCGGCGCGGCGGCCGGCGGCGGCGGATTGCTCTTCGGCGCGGCGCCGCGCGGCGCGCGCGCCCGCATCTTTCGCGCTGGCGGCGTCCGCGGCCGCGGCGGCGTCCTGATGCGCCTGCTCGATCGCTTCGAGACGGGCATCGGCCGCGGCGAGATCCGCCTCCACGGCCTCCAGCCGGTTCTGCTGCGCCAGGCGATGCGCCGCGGCGCTGGCGCCGTCCTCGGCCGAGGCGGCGAAACCGTCCCACCGCCAAAGATCTCCCTCCGCGCTCACCAACCGTTGGCCCGGCGCGAGCGAGGCCTGAAGCCGCGCGCCATCGGCGCGCGAAACGAGGCCGGTTTGGCCGAGGCGGCGCGTCAGAGCGGGCGGCGCGGCGACCAGTTCGGAGAGCGGCCGCGCGCCTGCGGGCAGCGCTGGCGCGTCGCTCAAGGGCGGCAGCGCGATCCAGCCGAAGCCGCCGCCGCTCGCTTCCGGCGCCTGGAGATCATCGCCGAGCGCGGCGCCAAGCGCCGTCTCAGCGCCCTCTTCGGCGCGCACTTTGTCGAGGATCGGCGCGTCAGACGAGAGGCCCGCCTCTAAAATGCGCCGGATCTGCTCCGCTTCCGAGCGCAGCGCCGCCGCGGCGCCTTTCGCTTCGCCAAGCGCGCCGCGCGCCGCTTGGAGCGCCGCCTCGGCCTCGGCCCGCGCCTCCTCCGCCTCCGTAGCCGCCTCATCGGCTTCCGCGATGCTGAGACGCGCCTCTTCAGCCTCAGCCTCAACGCCTGCGAGATCCTCGCGCGCAAGCCCCGCCTCTTCGGCTAGCGCCGCGCTCTTCTCTTCCGCCGCGGCCGTCTCGGTTTCGAGCCGCGCCACGGCGCGGCGCGCATCCTCCAGCCGCGCCGCCGCGCCCTTGCGCTCGGCCTCGATCCGCGCCGCATCCGCTTTCAGCCGATCAAGCGCCGCCTCGGCAGCGCGCACCGTCTCAGCGACTTCGGCCTCCGCGCCCTGGGCCTCCGCGAGCGCCTCGGCGTCGTCGGTCTCCTCCAGCAGCGCCTCGCGCTCGGCGGAGAGGTTTTCGGCCATCTGGCCGGCGTCCACCTCGATCGCCGCTTCGCGCTCGCGGTCATCGGCGAGCTGCCGCGTCAACCGGCGCAGGCGCTCCATCGCCGCCGCCGCATCGCGCTCCTTCGCCTCGAGCCCTTGCTGCTCGATCAGAAGCTTTTGGTGAACGGCGCGGGCGATCGCCTCCTCATCGCGCAGATCCGGCGTCTTCTCCTCCGCTGCGAGCCGCAGCCGCGCCGCCTCCGAGGCCGCCTGCGCCGCTTTGCCGGCGGCGCTCGAGGTTTGCGACATCGCCTCCTCGGCGGAGGCCTGTTCACGGTCCGCCTCGCGCCAACGCCGGAACAGGAGACTCGCCTCGGCCATCCGCAGCTCTTGGCTGAACTGGCGATACTCCGCCGCGCGCTTCGCTTCGCGGCTCAGCGAGGCTTCGCGCGCTTCGAGCTGAGCGAGCAGCTCAACGATGCGCGTGAGATTGGTCTCGGCGCTGTTCAGCCGCAGCGTCGCTTCATGCCGGCGCGAATGCAGCCCGGCGATGCCGGCGGCGTCCTCAAGGATGCGTTTGCGGTTGCGCGGCTTGGCGTTGATGATCTCAGAGATCTGGCCTTGGCGAACCAGCGCCGGCGAGTTCGAACCGGTCGCCGCGTCGGCGAAGAGCGTCTGGGCGTCTCGGGCGCGAATATCCTTGCCGTTGAACTTGTAGTTCGAGCCCATATCCCGCGCGATCCGGCGCGTGATCTCGATCGCGTCCGCGTCATTGAAACCTTGCGGCGCGCGGCGCTCCTTATTGTCGATGGTCAGAACGACTTCGGCGAAATTGCGCGCCGGCCGTGTGGCGGCGCCGGCGAAGATCACATCCTCCATGCCCGAGCCGCGCATCGATTTGGCGGAGGTCTCGCCCATCACCCAGCGCAGCGCTTCAAGCAGGTTGGATTTGCCGCATCCGTTCGGGCCGATCACGCCGGTCACGCCAGGCTCGATCGGCAGATCGGTGGCGTCGACGAAGGATTTAAAGCCGGAGAGGCGCAGTTTGGTGAAGTGCAACGCTCGGGTCCGCCCGGTTCATGGTCTCAGGCGTTACGTTGATCATGTGGATTACGGGCGTGTCAACGTGGAACACGCTACATATTGCGCCCACGGCCGCACGACGCTCAAGACCGGCGCCGCGCGGAGGCGCGCACCACAGCGCGCGCGCTCCCAATGGCGGCCGCTCCTCAGCCTTCGATAAGCGCGTCGATGGTGTCGCTCAGCTCGTCCGGCCCGACCGCGCCGCGGATGGTTTGCTGGTCCGGGCCCGGCTGCAAGATCAAGTAAGGCGTCGCCGGCACCTCGTCGGCTTCGACATTCTCGCGGCTGAAGCGGAAGAGCTCATTGAGATAGGCTTCATCCGTCAGACACTGTTCGATGCGCTCCGCGCTGAGCCCGCCTACCTTGCCGATCCGGCGCAGCTCTTCGAGATTGGCGGCGCGGTCCTGCGTCAGATAATTCTCTTGCCGCGAGAACATGAGATCCAGGAAGGCGTGGTATTTGTCCGCGCCGCCGCAGCGTGCGACGGCGGTGGCGTCGAGGCCGATGCGCGCGCCATGCAGCTCGCGCACGATCAGCTTCAGTTTGCCGGTTTCGATGTACTCTTTTTTCAGCGTCGGCACCGTCAGCTCATGAAAGGCTTGGCACGCCGGACAGGTGAGCGACGCGTATTCGATCATCGTCACCGGCGCGTCGGGCGAGCCGAGCACCACATCGCCGAGCGCGTATCCTTTGTCGGCGAGCGCCGCGTCGGCCGAGGCGGCGCCTTCCGCCGTCTCCTCAGCGCCATCGGCGCTCGTCGCGGCGACGGTCGCTTCGGCGGCGTTGGCCACCGCCGCGGAGGCCGCTTCGGTCGCAGCGTCGACGCCGCCGGCATCGGCGCTCTGGTCCTGACCGCACGCGGCGAGGCCGATGATCAGCGCCGCCGCGGCCGCCGCCGTCGCCGGGCGCGCAAGGCGCCGCTTCGCTGCTTCCGTCGCTGTCTGCGGCGCATGCGTCATCTGCGATCTCCTGATTTCACCAATCCCCTGCCGGCGCTCCCGTGCTCGTCACCGGCGCGCCGCCCTGCGTCCGCGGGTCGCCCGGACGCTTTGTCGCGATGATGGAGTACCGCACGCGCAGTGCGGCGCAAGCGGCTTCCGCACTAAATCACATCGCGCTCGCGAAAGCGTGAGGTGGCGAGCCGCCGTCATTCTCCGTGCAAGCGACGACCTGGCCCCATGCGAGCGACGCCCTGGGCGAGATCGCCGCAATCTCAAGATCCAACGCGCGGCGTCGCCGCCGAAAACGGCCTTCCCAAGACGCTCGGCCTTCCCAAGACGACTGGCGCCGGTTAGGTCCGACCGCGTCTCCGCGATGCGGAGGATCGACCGGCCGCGCCTTTTGGTCCTGCATCCGGGGAGGGGGACGCTCTTTGCGACAACGACCGCACCACGCCGCGCTTGGCGTCCCGCTCCGCATCCTCTGGGGAGGGGTCTGGAGCCTTCGCCATGATGTTCGCGCCCAGCTGGGTGAGCGCCGCGCGCAGCGCGTCGTCGGCCACGGGCTTGGTCCACGCTTCGAGCTTTTGGCGCTTCTCCGGCGGCAGATCCTCCGGAGAGGCGGCGCGCGGGCGCGGCCGCGCGGCCGGCTCGCTCGAGATCGGCGCGCCGACCGCTTGGGTCAGCTTCACCTCGGAGATCGCGCCATACCCGTAATGCGCGTTCACGCGCTCGATCACGATGGGCGCGGCGTGCTCCACCTCGCTGGCGCGCGCGCCGTCCACGGCGAGCACCAGCACGCCGCCGAGCGCAATGCCGCGGCTTTGCTTGACGCGCACTGGGCGGCACGCGCTGGCGAGCCTCTCGCCCGCGATCTCCGGCCAATGGGTGATCAACCGCGCTTCGGCGATGCCGCGCCGCGCCGCCGCGCCGCGCATCGCTTTCTTGGCGCAGGCGCTGGCCGCCATCATGCCTTTCGTCGTCGGATCCCGGCGAGCCGGCTGGCCTTGATGCGCTTTATCGCTACCCGTTTGGGGCGAGACCATAGCGATACCTTTCCATCCCCGAGCGCACTCGCCCAGCGCTCCTACACGCATTAGGCGAGACGCCGCACCATGGCCGCTCACGATCCCTCTCTCCACCTCTATATCAGCAAAGCAATACGGCGCAAATGTGCTTTGTTTGTTCGAAAAGTTCGGGTGTGATGACGCTTTCTTCCCCAGGAAACGCCTCCGATTTGTTGCTGTCTTGGTACGATGACCATGCGCGATTGTTGCCGTGGCGCGCGCCGCCACGGTCGAAAGAGCCTCAGGACGCCTATCGCGTCTGGCTTTCTGAGGTAATGTTGCAACAAACCGTGGTCGCCACAGTGCGGCCGTATTTCGACCATTTTACCACGCGCTGGCCAGATGTTGTGGCTTTGGCGAACGCAGACCTAGATGAGGTGCTCGCAGCCTGGGCCGGTCTCGGCTACTACGCCCGCGCGCGCAATCTCCATAAATGCGCTCGGCGTGTGGTGGACGAATGGGAAGGGCGGTTTCCTGAGACCGAGGAGGAGTTGCGGACGCTGCCGGGCGTCGGCGCCTACACCGCCGCGGCGATCGCCGCGATCGCCTTCGATCAACCCGCCGTTGTGGTGGACGGCAATGTCGAGCGCGTTATGGCGCGCCTCTTCGCGATCGAAACGCCCCTGCCCGACGCCAAGCCGGAGCTTGTCGCCGCCGCGGCGACGCTCACGCCGCAGCGCCGGCCCGGCGATTACGCGCAAGCGGTGATGGATCTCGGCGCGACGATCTGCACGCCGCGGAGCCCTGCTTGCGGCGTCTGTCCGCTCCTGGCGCTTTGCCGCGCCAGGCGCGCGGGCGCGCCCGAGACGCTGCCGCGCAAACGGCCGAAGCCGCCGAAGCCGACCCGGCTCGGCGTCGCCTATCTGGCGCTGGACGCCTCCGGCCGCGTGCTGTTGCGTCAGCGTCCCGAGAAAGGTCTTCTCGGCGGCATGCTCGGCCTGCCAGGCCCAGAGTGGAGCGAGGCCGGCCCGTCAGAGGCGGAGATCGCGGCGTCCGCGCCGGCGCCTGCGGCGTGGCGCGAAGCCGAAGGCGAGGCGCTGCACACGTTCACGCATTTCCATCTAAGACTCGCCTTGCGCGTCGCGCGGGTGGCCGCGCCGAAGATCGCGCCGGAGGATCGCTGGATCCCGCGCGCGCAGCTTGGCGCGCAGGCGCTGCCGACCCTGATGAAGAAAGCGCTGAAACTCGGCCTTTCCGCTCTCGACCGCGACGCCTGAGCGATCAGGCGACCGGCGCGATGCATTCCCATTGCGGGCTGGGCGCGTAGACTTTCGGCAGCCGCGTCGCCGCCTCAAGCGCGGCGGTCTTCCGCGCCACCACCAGCAGCGACTGGTTGAACTTCTCGCGGAAGAACCGACCGGGCAGCCGTCCGAGCGTCTTATAGAGCCGCGCCGGCCCGCGCCGCGGATAGGGAGAGACCAGCTCCGCGCGCTCCACCACAAAACCGCAGCAGGCGGCGAGATCGGTCAGATGCTCAAGCGTAAAGAGATGATTATGTCGGCCATACACATTGGCGCGATAGCTGGGCGTCTTCGACTTAAAGCGGAGCGGGTTCTCGAATTGCGCGCCGTTCGGCGTGGTGATCAGGATCCGCCCGCCCGGCTTCAGCCAGGCGTTGGCGTTCAGCAGCATCACATGCGGCGCGCGGGTGAGATGCTCGATGATCTCGCAGGCGAGCACCAAATCCGCCGGCTCGCCGCCGATATCGAAGCGCGTGCGTTCGAGATTGGCGGACACGTTCTCAAACCCGCGCGGCGGCGCGCCGTCTTGCTCCAGCGTGTAGCTCCGCCGCGTCACCGGCAGAGCGTCGGGCCAAAGGCTGACCTCCTCCGCGCTGACCGTCGCCGCGAGCGTCACCGACTGCTCGGCCAAAAGACGCGCCGTCATCGCCCAAGGATGCCCGCCCAGCTCCACGACGCGGCCGCCGCCGAGGGCGCGCACCGTCTCCAGCGTCTGCTTGAAGCGCTCTGCGTGGAACGCCTCGTAGCGCGCAAGATCGATCGTCTCGCCATTCACTTCAATCCGCATGGGACGCGCTCCTTGAACCGAGCGGCGCCCCGCGGCGCCGCGTCGGTTCAGGCCAAGCATCCTATGGTGAAGGAGACCTTAACGGCGGGATCGCGCGCTCACTCCGCGCGCGGCGCCGCGGCGCTCTGGACGCTTCGCGCCGCCTCGGCGCGGAATTTTTGGCGCAGCAGGTCGATCGGCTGACGGCGCTCGCCTTCCAAATAGTGCCAATAGGTCCAACCGTTCATCGACGGCGCCTGTTCGAGATGCGCCGCGACTTGGTGGATGGAGCCGGTCACGTCCTTCGCCGCCAGCGTGCCGTCGACGCGCACCTTCGCCGCCCAGCGCCCATGGGGCGCATGGAGAATGTCGCCGGGCGCGAGCATCCGCGCCTCGACCAGCGCGCCGAAAGGAATGCGCGCCTCGCGCCGTTTGGGTTGAGCGATCTCGAGCGCTTCGGCGTCGTCCCGCGCCACCGCGTCGATGCGCGCCCGCGCCAGCGCCGCATAGTCGGCCTGCCGCTCGATGCCGATGAAGCGCCGGCCCAGCCGCTTCGCCGCCGCACCGGTGGTGCCCGAGCCGAAAAACGGGTCGAGCACCACATCGCCCGGCCGCGAGGTCGCCAGCAGCACGCGCGTCAGCAGAGATTCTGGTTTTTGCGTCGGATGCGCCTTCTCGCCCGTCTCCGTCTTCAACCGCTCCGCGCCTGAGCAGATCGGCAGCATCCAATCAGAGCGCATCTGCACGCCGTCATTGAGCGCCTTCATCGCTTCATAATGAAACGTGTAGCGCCGCTGCGCTTCCGATTTAGCGCACCAGATCAGCGTCTCATGCGCGTTGGTGAGGCGCATGCCGCGGAAATTCGGCATCGGGTTCGATTTGCGCCAGACGACATCGTTCAGGATCCAAAAGCCGAGATCCTGAAGCGCGGCGCCGACGCGGAAGATGTTGTGATACGAGCCGATCACCCAAAGCGCGCCGTCATCCTTCAGCAGGCGCCGGGCCGCGGTCAGCCAATCCCGCGTGAAGCGATCATAAGCCTCGAAGCTCGAAAACCGGTCCCAATCGGAGGTGACCGCGTCCACTTTGCTGGCGTCCGGGCGATGCAGTTCGCCGCGCAGCTGCAAGTTATAGGGCGGATCGGCGAAGATCAGATCGACCGACTTCGCCGGCAGCCGGCGCTGCCGCTCGACCAGATCATACAAGGCGACTGCGTCGACGTGATGCGCCGGCTGCCGGCGAAGTCGG
>JBCBCG010000205.1:0-7435 GCA_038530925.1 Pseudomonadota bacterium | reverse complement strand
CGCCATCCCGGCTTCCTGCTCCTTGATCATCTCGATGATCTGCCCCTCGGTGAAGCGGCTTTTCCTCATGTCGTCTGATCCTTCGCGGTCGAGCAGACTCTACATCACGGTGAGAGACCCAGCGGGGGGCAGGTCAGCAAGCGTCGAGCGCGCCGAGCCGGATCCCCTGCGCTCCGCGCAAGCTGGCGACAGGAGCTGAGGGTCTCATGGCAGAAGACGGCGAACACGGCGCAGCCGAACCGTTCGATCAAGCGGCTTGGTTCGAGCGCCTGCTCGACCTAAACCCGTGGGCCGCCCCGTTCATGCTGCTGAAGCGTTCGGAGATGCCTGCTTCGCCTGGGCCCCACGCCTCTGGGCGACGTTTCACTGCAGCGCGACAGACAGCATGCCTAGAAAGGCACGCATCTGGCGCCGAGAGCTGGAACGCCTGGTCCGCTGAAATGCTCAAACTGAAAAAAGTTTATACCTTGGCAAAGCGGTCCCGAGTTGACGTGAGCGACATCGAGGGCGCTTGGTTCTCAATTTCCGTGTCCGACTTCGAAAAAGCACGGTTCAACAATGTCGAGAGTTTCTCCAGTTATTCGTTCCCTGGACCAGCGGATTTTGAGAACGCCGCTTTCTTAGGCCAGGTTCATTTCGAAAAGGCCAATTTCTCGAACCAGGTGAACTTTCGCAACGCAACTTTCTCTGACTGGGCGAATTTCAAGGAATCTACTTTTTTGGCCCAAGCGATCTTCAATCAGTCTTCATTCTCTGATCGTGCAATTTTTCTACTGGCTACATTCTCTCGTCAAGCGCTCTTCGTAGATACGAACTTCGAGGGCACGACTTCGTTCAGAAGAGTCGTTTTCTCACAAGCGACGGAGTTTGGAGCAGCCTCCTTTAGGGGTACGGCGGATTTCGCGCTTTCCAACTTCAATGGTCCAGCGCGCTTTGAACAAGCTCATTTCTGTGGTTCGGCGGGTTTCGAAAATACCAGTTTCACGAGACTGACAGAGTTCAGGCGTGCCGTATTCTCTAACGCTACCGCTTTCACTAACGCGCGCTTTGGGGCCGGTGCGAGCTTTGAGGCGGCGCAAGGAAAAGAGGGGTCGAGCTTTTCGCTGGCCGATGCGACCTTCGAGCGGGTGCCGGATTTCGTCCAAGCGCAGTTTCAAAAGGCGCCGCGGCTCGACAATATGCGCGTCGCCGGTGGCGAGCGCGGGGCGGACGTCGCGGCGCGGTGGCGGGCGCTCAGAGGGCTCGCCATCGACGGGCATGATCATGAGCGCGAGCGGGATTTCTTCGCCGGCGAGATCCTCAGCCAGCGCTGGGCGAGCGATAAGCCGTTTCCTTGGTTCTGGACCGACGAAGACGGAAAGCGCCGCCTCTCCTGGCCGAACGGGCCGCGGTTTTGGTTTGGCCTCGCCTATCAACTCGTCTCCGATTTCGGCCGCTCCACGCTCCGCCCGGTGGCGAGTTGGGCGCTCTCGATCCTCGTCTTCGCCGCGCTCTATCTCAGCGCGCATCACGCTGCGACGCAGCCTGAGCCGGATGATAAACCTCTATGGCGAAAGGCTTACGCAGGCGAATTGCAGTGCATCGCCGGGGATCGTGACCCGCTCGCCGAGGCGATGCATCTCTCGCTGGAGAAGGCGTTCGTGTTCGGCGGCCTCTCCGATGCGAACCGGAGTTTTCAGATCCGCGCCTGCCTCTTCGGTCTCACGCGCGTGACGCAGCCTCACTCCGGGCTGCGCTCCTTCGCGATGCCGAACACGCCCAGCGCCATCGCCGCGCTCGGCGCTTTGCAAGCGGCCTTGAGCGCGACGCTGATCTTCTTCTTCCTAATGGCGGTGCGGAACGCCTTTCGGATCAAATGAGCCACGGCGCGCGGCGACCGAGCCCGCTTTTAGCGCCCCTGCGCGCCCTCGCCGCGCGGAAACGTCGCGCTCGCGGCGCGTTAGCCGGCTCTTAACGGCGGATCACGAATACTAACGACATGTGATCCGGAGCCGCCATGCCTTGCTTTTCCTTGTCGCGCCGGCCTCAGCGCCGCGATCGCGCCCGCTCCTCGGCGACGCGGCTCGCCGCCGCGATCGGCCTCCTCGCTGCGGCCGCCGGCTGCGCGAGCGTCTCGGGCCGATCAGGCGCGGAGGCGCCGGCGCGCTTCGCCGCCGATCAGCACCGCGTCGTCCGCGGCGATACGGTCTTCGCGCTGTCGCAGCGCTATGGCGTGCGCAAGGAGGCGATCCGCGATCTGAACCGGCTCGACTCCAATTACCGCATCCATGTCGGCCAAAGGCTGCTGATCCCGCGCGCCGGAGACGCCGCGCGCCAGGCCGCCGCCGCCCCAGCCCCGCGCGCCGCCTTGAGCCCGGCGCGGCCGCAGCCGACCATCGCGCAACCGACCTCCTCTCCGCGGCAGGTTTCATGGAGCCCGCCGCCCCGCGCCGAGCTGTCCTTCAGAGAGCCGTCCTTCAGAGAGCCGTCTTTCGCCGAGCGCGGCGGCGCGGCGGGATCACGGCGTCTGATGCGCCCCGTCGCCGGCCGCATCATCCGTCCTTATGGCGAAGTCGCGGGCGGGCGGCGCAATTCCGGCGTCGACATCGCCGCGCCGGTCGGCGCGCCGGTGGTCGCGGCGGCGGAGGGCGAGATCGCCTTCGTCTCGGATCCGAGCGGACCGGTCGGCGCGGTGATCCTGATGCAGCATCCCGGCGGCATGACCACGATTTACGGTCGTTTGACCGATATCGAAGTGCGCGTCGGCCAACGGGTGCCGCGCGGCCACCGACTGGCGCGCGTCTCCGCGCGCCGCGGCGGCGAGCCGGCCCTGCATTTCGAGCTTCGCAGCGACCGCGAACCGGTGAACCCGACGCCGTTCCTCTGACGGCGCCGCTAAGCGCCCTCGCTACGGCGCCTCTTTGGCGCGCGCCGGATCGGCGGCGGCGCGTTGTCAGCCAGGGCGATGAGAGCCGGTTGCGCCGATCACGCCATCTCTCGCGGTCCGCGCCCCGAGCGCATGGCTTCGTTGTTTGCTCGTTGACCCGCGGCTTCGCGTCCTGACGCGCCGGATCCCGAGCCGTCGCAGCGCCGCAGCGAATAGCGGCGAGCGATCGCGGACGCCGCAGAACGTTCTCAAACGCAAGCTCTGACGCCCGCCCGCAAGCGCGCCTTGATCGGCGAGATGATCGCCAAATACGGCGTGTCGATCCGCTAGGCCTTTGCGGTGCTGCCGCTCGGCACATCGACCAACCACGACAGATCGCGCCGTCAGCGCGATGTCAGGTTTCAGTCCGACAATTGTTCACGAATCAGAAACGTTAGTGCGGTTTTGGGACCAAAACCTCACTAACGCCGCCGTTTCGACGAAGCGGCGTCGGCGCATTCGCTCGACGGCCGAACCAGAATAAAAAGGAGGAAAAAATGGAAAATTTAGACCAAGTACTTGATGCGACTCTCACCGGCGACGCAGCCGTTAATCAGGATGCCGATGCCGCTAATGGAGAGATCACATCGATTTCACTTCTGGACGCGCTCAATGAAGAAGATCTTCAGCTTCAACTCCTGAATGAAGAAGAGCTGCAAATACAGTCCAACAATCTTCAGACAGACGCCACTCTCGCGGCGGCGGACGATCCAACGCTCACAACGCGCCTGCCAACCCCGCAGGCCGGCGTGCTTGGGATGTCGTGGAAGGTGGATGCCGGCCCCATGAAAGACACTGGCATCACAATCGCCGCGCTTTTCCCGCCAAACTTAGATGAATATTGGCCGGAAGAAGGCGAAAATTTCGGCGACTGGCTCGCCGGATCAGGCCAGGCGCTGTGGGACTCGGTGATGAACGGGACGGTGTTCATCAGCGTTAAAACGCCAGGCAGGCCTTACGCTGATGTTGTGACTGTAAAACCGTCGACCCTCCAGGTCGAAGCTGGCCTTGGCCTTGCGCAAAGCGCGGGCAACAGCGCCGCCCAAGCCATCCTTTTCGGAAATGTGCGCGCTATCGCCAATACTCCCCAAGACGGTGTAGGCATCTCAGAAAATGTCGGCGTCCTCGTCGGCACCGGCGCCACCAGTCGCCTCTTCGGCCAGTTTTTTGGCAAGATTATTGATGTTGTCGGGGGGGTGGCGGCAGCCGCGATTGGGTCCAGGTTGCCATCGGCAGCGGGAGGCGTAACGGCGGTAACAACAGCAATTTCAAACACAGCAAGAAATGGAAGCTACTTGGCGGGCGTCGCTTGGCGCGGATCGTTCAGCACCAATTTGGACGAAGTCACCATTCAGACGCCAGGGAACACGTTCACGTCTTCTATCGAAGATATGGCGGCAGCGGCGATCAATGCTTATGCGATTGACCCAAATAATTTCGGCAGTTCAGAGCTCGCCAATACCAAAAACCAGCTGCATTTGGAGGCGGGCGCTTCGTATTTTCAGCTGAGCCCTGCGAATGGCGGCTCGAACACCGTCGTGGATCCACTCGCCGCCGAACCGGAGCTGGCTGAACTCCCGATCCGCAACCATGGCGACCCTGGCTTGGCGCTTGTTCAGTATCTAAATACGTGGGGCCAATCGGTTGCACGCCCTGAGGACGACCCTGGCGATGCGCCGCTCACATACCGCGATATCATTTTACCGATCGGCGGCGCCGGTCTACCATCAAAGTACTTCGTTCGCCACTATGAAAATATTAGCAGCGGACCCCACGCGCTTGAAGTTGTCGACTATTTAAAAGACACTCTCAGCGAGGACCAATACGATGAGTTCCTTGAGGGACTCCGCCCTCTCGCCGAACCGCTTGGACTTAATTTAGGCTTGAGTGAACTCAATCCAACCACGCCAGATACGCCGAAGCTCATTCGGGCGCGCGAATTTTGGGACCGCGATTACGATAAAGATAGCGACCCGCGCCCAACTGTTCGGATTATTGAAATACCGGACGATCAATATCAATTGATACGCGAAAACCTTGGCATTGATCAATTGGCGAGCGATGGCGAAACGTTCCTGGTGCCGGATTACATTTCCCCTGACCTTCCGACCGACCCACCCTTGTTTGAGGATTTTGTCACCACTGAGGTGAATTTCGACCAGTTAGGCGGAATTGATCCCGAGGACCTTGGCTCTCCGCTTACAAACGGCAGAGATGGTGTGGACTTTTTCGCCTCAGGCAGTGGGGCCGACGTTACAGGGACAGCTGCTTCTGACTTATTCGTCAGCGGCGCTGCTGTGGATACGTTTAATGGCGCCGAGGGACGTGATTTCTTTATCACTGACGAAGTGACGAATACACAGAACATCATCGATGGCGGTCAAAACGTCATCATGATTCGAGCCGCCAAAAGCTTCAACATTGGTGACGTTTGTTTCTAAATTGAAATCGAGCGTCACACCGCTTGTCGCACCTGTGTTGAAGCTTTTGGCGGCTCGAATCATGATGACGTTTTGACCGCCGCGCCGGACACTGAAACGTTGGGCTTAGGCGGCAATGACACCATCCATGTCACCCAAAATTCTACAGTCTACGGTGATGTGAACACAAATGTTAGAGAAAGCGCTGAAAGGCTAGGCTTTGAAACCGATAACAGCGCGCCCCTTAACGGCATACCATTCGGAGACGATGAGATAATCGTTGACAACGTCTCCTCCGCAACAGTCTTCGCTCAAGCTGGCGATGACACCGTCACAGTAAATGTCGAGGCTCTTTCTTCGAATGTGACGGGCGTCGCGGATCTCGATATGGCGGATCTTCTCCTGGACGGCGGCGAAAATCAAGAGACTGAAGGCGATACTTTGGTGATTAACATCACCACGCCGCTTTCGAGCCCGCCTAGCTTTGCACTGGGGAATAGTAGGGGCTCTCAAATCCGGAATTTTGAGAACATTGAGGTGAATTATCGCCTAACGGGCGATGACTCAGATGACGACGGCGATGGTGCAGGATTTCAATCGCTAACATTGGAGCGATACGATCTTATCGTAGTCTCGCAGGATAGCAATGATGCGGCGCTTATCAATGGGCAGCCGCATCAAATCGACGACATTAGCGGGGAGGAGCGCATAAGTATTTACGCGACAAGCCCTTCAGCGGTGACTCTGAGAGATGAAGATGTCAGAAATCTAGTTGACGACGACAGTGGATATAGCGCGACCGTAGGCTTTCAAACGCCAAATGGGACGTTCTTAACGAATGACGTGAATGCGCAGGGTAATCGGGTCCTGTCGTATGATGATGAAGAAGGCTTCACGTTAGCGGAAATTCATCCGGACGAACTTGCCGAGATGCGTTACACGCCGCCCGAACCAACGGAGCCTGCGCCAACGCCGGACCCGGCGCCTGCCCCCGAGCCCGCGCCATATGAGCCGCCGCCGGGTGAGTCGTTCGAAATCGACGATCAAATCCTCTTCGACGGTCCCGGCACTCTCGAAGATATACCTGGCAGGACCCAGTTCATAGGCGATCAAAGCGCCAATGTCGTTCGTTTCGACGAAACGTGGGAGCAGGTCGCGGTCTCTCGCCACCTCAATCAATTTGGCAATCCGAGCACCACCATCATTGTTGAGAAGCTCGACGAGTTCGGCGAAGTCATACCGGGCGAGACTGACTATGTCAGAGACGTGGAGGCGCTCGTCTTCGCCGGCGCGGAAGGGTCCACGAACGATATCACCCTGAATACGGACCAAATCCCCGATGATGGCCGCCGCGTGTTGATGGCGTCCTCCGTCGGCGATGCGGCGGGCTCAGCGCGCACCAATGTGAATGAGCCAGAGGTGGAATATCTGACGTTGAGCGAGTTTGGCACGCTCGAACGCGCGCTAACGCCCGACGATACGGCCGGCATCGAAGCGGCAGGCGGCGATTTCGGCGACTCTATCGGAGGCGGCGGCGGCCAGGATCGGCTGCTCGGCGGCGATGGAAACGACTACCTCGAAGGCGGCGCGGGGGATGACGTTTTAGAAGGCGGTGACGACAACGATACGCTCGACGGCGGCGCAGGCGACGACATTCTGGTCGCCGGCAGCGGAGATGATTGGGTTTTCGGCGGGGAAGGAGCCGACACCGCCGTCTTTGAAGGCGATCCAAGCGATTATGATATCTACGCCCCGCCCGGTGGCGGCGATGTGTTTGTCGACGCCAAGGGCGGCGCCCAATCGCTTTCTGGTTTGAACTGGCTGCAGGATGTGGAGACGCTCCAATTCGGCTTCGGCGCGAGCGCGATCACGATCCCCGTTAGCGACTTGCCGCGCGATGGAAATCTCTACAATCCGGACCTTGCGCCAGAACCATCGCCAGAACCGACGCCCGACCCGGTTCCAGATCCCGCCCCGGTTCCAGAGCCGACGCCAGAGCCCATCCCAGAACCGGCGCCTCCCATCGATGACGGCGGCGTCATCGAGATCGACGGCCCTGGCAGAGTCAACGATGTCCCTGGTTCCCAGGAGTTCATCGGCGACGACAGTC
>JBCBCG010000204.1:0-7442 GCA_038530925.1 Pseudomonadota bacterium | reverse complement strand
CCGCGCTCGGCGCGCAGCGCAATATCAAGATCCTCGGCGTTTTCACGCGGCTTTGGCGGCGCGATGGGACGGACCGGTATCTCGATCTGCTTCCGCGGGTTTGGTGCTGGCTGAAACGCGATCTTGCGCATCCGGCGCTGGCGCCCTTGCGCGCTTGGGTCGAGACCGAAGCGCCGGCGCCGACGCCGGAGATCATCGCGGCGATCCGCAGCCGCCCCTCGGGTCCCGGCGGACGGTCCCAACCGCGCCGCGCCGCGCCGACGGACGCGGCTCAAGCGCTCGACACCGCGATGGTGCTGGGCGCCGGCATGGGCGCGCGGATGCGTCCGCTCACCAACACGACGCCGAAACCGCTGATCGAAATCGGCGGCGCATCGCTGCTCGAACACACCTTGAAACGCGCCGAGGAAAGCGGCGTCGGCCGCGCGGTGGTGAACATCCATCATCTCGCCCCGCAGATGCAGCGGTTCGCGAGCCTGTGGAATGAGCGGGGCCGGGCGCCCGAGCTGACGGTCTCGGATGAGACGGTGAAGCTGATGGAGACCGGCGGCGGCGTGGTCAAAGCGCTGCCGTTGCTGAAGCGGGACGCGTTTTTCGTTCTGAATTCGGATAATTTATGGACCGGCGCGGCGCCGCTCGGGCCGCTCCGCGCGGCGTGGGATCCGTCGCGGATGGACGCGCTGCTGCTCCTGTGTCCGGTCGGCGGCGCGCATGGCTATACGCGGCGCGGCGACTTTTCTCTGGATAGCGAGGGCCGGCTGGTGCGCCGCGGCGAGCGGCCGCAAGCGCCGCTGGTCTTCACCGGCGCGCAGATCCTAAGCAAAGCGGCGCTGAAGGGCGCGCCGGATGAGCCGTTCTCGCTGAACGTCGTCTGGGACGCGTTGATCGCCAAAGGCCGCGCTTACGGCGTGCTGCATCTTGGCGAGTGGGCGGACGCCGGCGACATCGCCAAGCTGAAGACCGCCGAAGCGATGCTGGAGGGCGCGCGCAAGCCGCTCGCGCCGGGCGTGGTCTGGCCGCTGACGCCGGAAGCGGCGTATGAGCTTGATCGGCGCGCCGCCGAAGCCGCGGCGGAGGCGGCGTCGGACGCCTCGCTGAGAGACCTTGAGCGCCGCGCCCGCGCCGCCGAGATCGCCGCGGCGCGCGAACCTGAGCCCGAGCCTGATCCGGCGCCCGCCGCCGCGGCGCCTGCAGCGCGAGCATTCGCGGCCGGCGCGGCGGCGAGCTTCGCCGCCAAGCCAGCTCAGCCCGCGCCCGCTGACGAGGCCGCGCCCGCCGAGGCGGCTCTGACGGAAACGGCCCCGGCCGAGGAAGCGGCTGCCGAACCGCCGCACTATGAGCCGGCGATCACGGAACCGGAGCCAAAAGAACCATCGCCCCACGGGCAGGCGGCCCAGGGCGCTACATTCCAAGACTCAGCTCTCCAAGACTCCGCTCTCCAAGACGCTACGCTCCAAGACGCCGCGCTCCAAGACGCGGCGCTCCAAGACGCGGCGCTCCAAGACGCCGCGCCCGAACAAGAGGCGCGTCGAGACGCTGAGCTTGAAGCCGCGTCGCTCGAAGATCCGGCGCTCGAAGATCACCATGTCGAAGATCCGGCGCCGGACGAAGCGGAGAACACGCCCGCGGCGCGGTTCGAGGACGCTTTGGCGGATCTCCCGGTGGATGCGGCGGGCGCCCCAACGCCGGACGCGGCGCCGCGCTTTGAAGACGTATTGGCCGCGCACCCGGAAGATCGTCTCGCCGCGCCCGAAGAGCACCCCGCCAGCCCTGTCGCCGCGCGCCGAACGCAGCGCGGATGGGAGCGCGAGGCCGGCTCCGAGCCGCCGCTTCTGCTCTCGAACGCACTCCTCGCCGAACCGCCCGAGCATCAACCAAGCGGCGGCGGCGTGGGCGAGAGCGCCGAAGATCGCTTGAGCGCCGCGGAGTATGATTTCGAGGAAGCCGATCCTTATGACGATGAGGCGTATATCGACGAATATGACGATGTCATCGATGATGAAGATCTGCAGGATGACGCGTTTGACGGCGCCGAAACCATGGGCCGCGGCGACATCGCCCATCAACAAGAGACGATGGGCCATCAGGGTCGCGGCGACGACGGTTATGACGATGACGGCGACGGCTTCGGCTCTGAAGCCCGCGAGGCCGCGTTCGACGGCGACGATCTAAGCGGCCTCGATCTGCCGGATCTGCCCGCGGACGAGGCTGATCTCGGCGGGCTCGATTTGCCGGATCTCGACAGCCCAGGCCCGGCCGAGACGCCGGCCTGGGGAGCGCCGGAGGATCGAGGCGCGAGGCGGCGCGATTGACGCAAGCGCGGCGCTTTTTCGGCGAGCCGGCGCCGCGCCTTTACGCAACGCGGCCTGGCGCGCCTTTCGCGCTTTCGGTCGCGTACGGGGTGCTTGCGCGCAACCGCGCCGCAGGCGGCGACGCGCTCTCGGTGTCGGATATCGTCTTGGTCGCCTCGACGCGCCGGGCCATTCGCGGGTTCCGCACCGCCTTCGCTCACGCGCAAAACGGCGTCGCGGTGACGCCGCGGCTCACGGCGCTGGGCGATCTTGATCCTGATCTGTTGGAAGCGGACGACGAAGCGCGAGACGCGCTCGAAGACGGCCCGCCGCCGGAGCCGATCCCCCCTGGGCTCGATCCGCTCCGCCGACAATTGCTGCTCTCGCGCCTGGTGCGCGGCCTTTTGATCCGCCAGCCGCATCTCGGAGCGCCTTGCGTCGCGCCGCAGCTCGCCGCGGATCTGGCGGCGTTGCTCGACGATTGCTGGGCCGCCGGCGCGTCTCTCGAGCGGCTCGCGACGTTGGCGCCGGAGCGGCATGCGCAGCATTGGGCGCTGTCGCAGCAGTTTCTTGGGATCATCGTCAAGATCTGGCCCGAGATCACGCGCGAGCAGCCCGGCGCGCCGATCGATCCGGCCGAGCGGCGCCGGCGCCAGGCGCTGCGTCTCCTCGCCTCCTGGAAGACGCGTCCGCCGCAAGGGCCTGTGATCGTCGCCGGCTCGCCCACGGACGCCACCGCGGCGGCGCTGATGATCGCCGCCGCGCGCTTGCCGCAAGGGGCGGTGATCCTCCCCGGCTTCGACCGCATGCTGGACGCCGGCGCCGCGCGCTCCTTGCTGGACGGCGGCGCGCCGGAGCATCCGCAGGCGGCGCTGGCGCGGCTTGCGGCGGCGATCGGCGTCGATCCTCAGGATGGCGGCGTACCGCTCTGGGAGGGCGAAGCGGGCGATGAGGGCGCGCCGCGGCGCGGCGCCGATGCGCGCGCGCGCCTGATATCCCAAGCGTTGCGTCCGGCGCCGGCGACCGACGCCTGGCGCGACGCTGCGATGGGCCTTGCGGCGGAGGCGGGCGCGGCGACGGCGGGGCTCACGCTGCTCGAGGCGGCGAGCTCGCGAGAAGAAGCCGCCGCCGCCGCGCTGGCGCTGCGCGAGGCGCTCGAGACGCCGGGCCGCACCGCGGCTCTGATCACGCCCGATCGGAGCCTCGCGCGCCGCGTCTCGGCCGAGCTGGCGCGCTGGGGCGTGTCTCCCGATGATTCAAGCGGCCGCCCCTTGGCGCTGACGCCGCCGGGCGTCTTTCTGCACAGCGTGCTCGAAGCCGCGGCGAGCGACGGCGCGCCGGCGCCGCTGCTTGCGCTGCTGAAGCATCCTCTCGCCGGCGCAAGCTTTGAGCGCGGACCGCATTTGCGCTTAGCGCGGCGGCTTGAGCGGGAGGTGCTGCGCGCCGCGACGCGCCCGCTTCTAAGCCTTTCGGCGATCCGCGCGGAGGTCGCGGCGCTGGAGCAGCGCGAGGCTGAGGCGGCGGCGCACGCTCTCGATGAGGATCTATTCGAAGACGGCGCCGAGAACGACGCGCCCGGCGCGCTTGAAGCTGAGACGCCGCGGCCGGATGCGCTCGGCCTCGGCCCGGCGGCGCCGGAGAGCGGGCCGAGCCTGCTGGAGTGGTTCGACCGCGTCGCCGCGTTGCTGCGGCCTTTCGCGGCGCTGATGGCGGAGGAGGAAGTCGACCTCGGCGCTCTCCTCGCCGCGCATGAAGCCGCCGCCTCCGCGCTCTCCGAGCAGATCGAAGGCGAAGCGGCGCGGCCGCAGCTCTACGACAAGATCGCCGGCCGAGACCTCGGAACGTTTCTCGCGAAGCTCCGCGCGGAGGCGGACGCTTTCGGCCCGATCGCGCCGCGGGATTATCCGGCGCTGCTGGCGCAGCTGATCGGGCAAGTGAATGTGCGCGAGCCCTTCGGACGGCATCCGCGCGTGCTGATCCTCGGCGCGCTCGAGGCGCGGATGCAGTCGGCGGATCTGGTGATTCTCGCCGGGCTGAATGAAGGGGTTTGGCCGAAGCCGCCGCAGCCCGACGCCTGGCTTAGCCGCGAGATGCGCCGCGAGCTTGGACTGCCGGCGCTGGAGGAGCGGATCGGACTGTCCGCGCATGATTTCACGCTGGCCCTCGGCGCGCCGCAGGCGATCCTCAGCCGCACGCGCAAAGCCGACGGCGCGCCGACCACGCCCTCGCGCTGGCTGCTGCGGCTGACCAACCTCTTGAACGGCGTCGACAAGCAAGCCCTCGCGGCGATGCGCGGCCGCGGCGAAGCGCGCCTGCGCCAGCTCGCGCTGCTCGAAGCCGGCCCCAGCGACGCGGCGCGCCCGGCGCCCGCGCCGCGGCCCCGCCCGGCGCCGCCCATCGGCGCGCGGCCGACGCGGCTCTCCGTGACCGATGTCGAGACGCTGATCCGCGATCCTTACGCGATCTACGCCAAGAAGACGCTCCGCTTGCGCGCCCTGCCGCCGCTGGAGGCCGAGCCTGATCACCGCCAGCGCGGCCAGCTGCTCCACGCGGTGGTGGAGGCCTATATCCGCAAGACCATGCTGCGCGCCGAAGCGCCCGAGAGCGCCGCGGAGGCCGAAGCTCTGTTCGATGCCGCGGCGGCCGAAGAACTCGAACCCTATCGGCCGTGGCCGACGCTCCACGCGTTTTGGCGCGCGCGGCTCGCGCAGCTGCGCGACTGGTTCCTGGAGGGCGAAGCGGCGCGCCGCGAGGAAGGCGCGCCTGCGGCGCTGGAGACGCGCGGCGCGCTCCGCTTCGAGACCGCGCTCGGCGCGTGCTGGTTGACGGCGACGGCGGACCGGATCGATCGGCTCGGCGGCGGGCCCGCTGAAAAGGCGTATGCGATCTACGACTATAAGGCCGGCGCGCCGCCGACGGCGCATCAACGCGCGATCTTCGCCAAACAGCTGCCGCTGGAGGCGGCGATCCTGAGCGAGGCGGGCTTCGAGGGAGCCGCGGCCGGACCTGTGGCGCGGCTCGCCTATCTCAGCCTGACGGGCGGCGAGGGCGGCGGCGCCGAGACGGTGCTGGAGGAAGGCGCGGCCGCGCTTGCGGCGGAGGCGATGGCCGGGCTGAAGCGGCTCATGAGCGGCTACGCCGACGCAAACGTGGGTTATGCGGCGCGGCTGCGGCCGCAGCACATCGCCTATGTGGGCGATTATGATCATCTCTCGCGCTTCGGCGAATGGCGCCGCGAGGATGCGGCGT
This sequence comes from Pseudomonadota bacterium, assembly GCA_038530925.1. Classification (GTDB taxonomy): domain Bacteria; phylum Pseudomonadota; class Alphaproteobacteria; order Rhodobacterales; family Rhodobacteraceae; genus JALEGB01. The sequence continues at coordinate 1,902 of JBCBCG010000204.1, read as the reverse complement.
GAACGCGGCGGCCGAAAGGGGGGAGACGGCGCTGGCCGAGGCCACGCGCGCGCAGACGCTGGCGGCGCGGCCGGACGTCTCGGTGTGGGTCTCGGCCAACGCCGGCTCCGGCAAGACGCGGGTGCTGACCAACCGCGTGGCGCGGTTGCTGCTCGCCGGCGCCGATCCAAGCCGGATCCTCTGCCTCACCTACACCAAGGCCGCGGCGGCGGAGATGCAGAACCGTCTCTTCCTAATGCTCGGCGACTGGACCATGGCCGAGGATGAAGCGCTGCGCGGCGCGCTGGCGGCGCTGCTGTCGGAGGGCGAGGCGGCGCCGGACGGCGCGGCGCTCGCGGCGGCGCGGCGGCTCTTCGCGCGCGCGCTCGAGACGCCCGGCGGGCTGCGCATTCAAACCATTCACGCCTTTTGCGAAGGGCTGCTCAGCCGCTTTCCGCTGGAGGCGGGCGTCTCGCCGCAATTCGAAGTGATCGACGAGGCCGCCGCGGACGCGCTGATCGCCGATGCGCGGGATGAGGCGGTGACGCGGGCCGTGGAAGCGGATCCCGCGCTGGCGCCGGCGCTCGATCTGGTGATGGCGCGGCTGAAGGAAGGCGGCTTTGACGAGTTGATCGCCGCGATGCGCGCCAAACGCGGGGCATATGAAAGCGCCGGCGGCGAGGACGCGCTGGCGCGGTTCCTCGGCGCGGAGCCCGGCCGCGGCGTCGGGGCTTTGATCGACGCCTGGGCCGCCGAGAGCGACCGCGCTGCGCTGCGTTCGATGGCCAGCGCCTTTGCGCAGAGCGAGAAGAAATCCTCCGCGCCAGCGGCGCGCGCTTTGGCGATCGCCGCTGACGAGAGCGCTTCGCCCGCGGCGGCGTTCGAGGCGCTCGCCGCCGCGCTCCTGAAGCAAGACGGCGCGCCGAAGACGCATAACTTTCCCGCCAAAGACGTCACGGTGAGCGACCCGACGCTGGAGCCGCGTCTTCGCGCGCTGCAAGAGGCGCTGAGCGCCTTGCGCGAGGCGATCCTCGCTGCGGAGCGGTTCGAGGCCAGCGCCGCGGCCGCGCGGCTCGCCGGCGCAATCCTGAGCGGCTATCAGCAGCGCAAGGCCGAGCGCGCGGCGCTTGATTATGATGATCTCATCCAAAGCGCCGTCGGCCTCCTGACGCGATCCGAGGCGCGCGATTGGGTGCGCTACAAACTTGATGGCGGCGTCGAGCATATCCTGGTGGACGAGGCGCAAGACACCAGCCCCGGCCAGTGGCGCGCGATCGAGGCGCTTTCCGAAGAGTTTTTCGCCGGCGCCGGCGTCGAGCGCTTCGGCGCCGATGAGGAGACGCCGCCCCAGCCGCGCACGCTCTTCGCCGTGGGTGATGAGAAGCAGTCGATCTACAGCTTTCAAGGCGCGGCGCCCGAGCTGCTCAGCCGCAAAGGCGCCGCCTTCGCCGCCCAGGCCGAAGCCGCGGGCGCACGGTTCGAACGGGCGGATATGGCGACCTCCTTTCGCTCGACGCCGGCGGTGCTGGGCTTCGTCGACCGCGTCTTCGCCTCCGCCGAGGCGCGGCGCGGCTTGTCGTTCGGGCCGGATGCGGCGAGCGGCGCGCCGGCGTCGGTGCGCCACCGCGCTTTCCGCAGCGCCGCGCCGGGCCAAGTGGATCTCTGGCCGCTGCTCGAGCCCGCCGAAACCGGCGAGGAGCCGCCTTGGGACGAGCCGGTCGACGCGCCGCCGCCCGACGATCCTAAGGCCCGGCTCGCCCGGCTGGTGGCGGAGGAGATCGTCGGTTGGATCGACGCCGAACCGCTGCCGGCCCAGGGCCGCGCGATCCGTCCAGGCGACGTGCTCATTCTAGTGCGCACCCGCGAGCCCTATTCGTCGTTACTAATCAAAGCGCTCAAGGGCCTCGGCGCGCCTGTCTCCGG
>JBCBCG010000203.1:0-7499 GCA_038530925.1 Pseudomonadota bacterium | reverse complement strand
GTCGTGCTTGATCTCCGCGATGAAGAGGTGATTTACGCCGGCAACCGTTTCATGATCTATGCGCTCTTCCCGTGGACGAATATTTCGATCCACGTAATTTGGGGGAAGGCGCAGCAAAACACGGTGTTCGCGACGGGCAAGTCGATCCTCGATCGCAGCAGCAAAACCGATATCGGCGCGCTGATGCTGAGCTATGGCGGGGGCGGGCACGCCGCGGCGGGCACCTGCCAGATCGCGAACGCGGACGCCGAGCGCGTGCTCGGCGAGCTGATCGAGACGATCACCGCGGATGGCTGAGCGGCCCGATCGGCTACAGGCGATCGGCGCCGCCGGCCCCCTAAACGATTCGCCGGTCGCCTCGCGCGGGCGACGGCGCGACGCCAAGCCGCGGCGCGCGGCGCCGCTGCTTGGTGAAAAAAAACTAAACAGCTTGTAAGTTAATCTATTTTTGACCCTTGCGCTCGGACAAACGGCGCATCATGATCAGTCCTCAATAAAGACCCGGAAGATTCGCCTAACCTGGCGGGGATCTTGCTGGCGAACCATGTATCAACCCATGGGAGGGAGTGTTAGCTATGACCGTATCGCGAATTTTGAAGAAAAAAGGCAATTTCGCGCTGTCTATGAAGGCGTCGGAGTCGGTTCAACGTGCGGTCGATCTCCTCTCCAGCCACGATATGGGCGCCGTCGTCGTGGTCGATAATCAAGAGCATGTGATCGGCATTGTATCGGAGCGAGACATCGTGCGCGCGTTTAAAGCCCATGGTTCGAAGGCGCTCGCTTTGACGGCCGAAGATCTTATGACGCGCTCGCCTTTTACGTGTAAAGCGGACGATCGCGTCGATCATGTCTTAGCGAGCATGGATAAACGCAATTTCCGGCATGCGCCTGTGATCGCCGAGGGCAAGCTCGCCGGCATGATCAGCATCAAAGACATCGTGAAGTTGAAGCTCGAAGAAGTGCAAAGCGAAGCGGACGAGATCCGCAAATATATCGCCGCTTAAGCGACTTCGCGGATCCCACGCGCAATCACCGAGGCCGACAATAAGGGACGACGCACGCATGACGCAGCGCCGTTCCTTTTCGTGCGACGCTCTCAGAAATTCGCTGGGACGTAGAGGTTCTCGGGCAGCGTTTTGCGCTCATACTCGCTGCTGAATTTGCGTTCTGGCAACACAACCTCTTCGCTCGGAACATCGTTATAAGGCGCCTGGCTCAGCAGGTGCGCGATGCAATTCAGGCGCGCGCGCTTCTTGTCGTCGCCTTCGACGATCCACCACGGCGCTTCAGGAATGTTCGTCCGCTCGAACATCGCTTCTTTGGCTTTGGTGTAGTCTTCCCATCGAACCCGTGACTGCAGATCCATCGGGCTGAGCTTCCATTGCTTCATCGGGTCATGAATCCGCATCAGAAAGCGCAGCTGCTGTTCCTGATCGGTGATCGAGAACCAGTATTTGACGATTTTGATGCCCGATCGCACCAGCATGCGCTCGAACTCAGGCGCGTCGCGGTAGAACTCTTCCACTTGATCAGGCGTGGCGAAGCCCATCACCTTCTCAACGCCGGCGCGATTGTACCAAGAGCGGTCGAACAGGACCATCTCTCCGCCCGCCGGCAAATGCGGCGTGTAGCGCTGAAAGTACCATTGGCTCTTCTCGCGCTCCGTCGGCGCCGGCAGCGCCACCGTGCGGCAGACCCGCGGATTCAGACGTTGCGTGATGCGCTTGATCACGCCGCCTTTGCCCGCAGCGTCGCGCCCTTCGAAAATCACTACGAGCTTATAATTCGTTTGCTGCACCCAATCCTGAAGCTTCACCAACTCCGCCTGCAGCCGAAACAGCTCCCGGAAATAGACCTTGCGTTCGATCGTCGAGGTTCTGTGCAGGCCGGCTTTCGCCGCAAGCTCCGCCGCCATTCGATCATCATCGAGCTCAAGCTCGAGCTCTTCATGAAAACTGTCCTGGAGTTCGGTCGCCAGCCAACTCTGCTCTTCGAAACGCGTCTCATCCATCGGCTTTGGCCTTTCCGATCTCATCTTTCGCTTGGTTGGCGACCCTAACCTCGCAACGCGACAGTTTGGTGTTGACGATGCGTTTGAACGGGCGCCGCAGGACGCGTCACTCGAAGATCGCGCGCAGCGCGTCCGCGGCGTCGACCTCACTCTCAGCGCCGGCGCGCGCCGTCAGCATGATCTGCCCGGTCGCATAGGCGCTGGTGTTGTCGACAGCGGCGCTCGAACTCTTGAAGGGTTCGTCTTTGCGCCACACCTCCTCAGCCTCCGCGAAACCTGCGGCCTTCAGCATCGCATTGAGCGCGGACGGAGCCGGAAACCACCAATTATAGCGCGGCTCATGCGCGAAGGGGATCGCGCCCGCCGCTTCGCTCACGCTTTTACCAAGCCGGCATTCCAGAACCTCTTTGGCCGAGGCGACGAAAGGCGTGTTCATGAAGAGACGCTCGCGGCACAGCTTGGCGCAAATGTCGAGCGCAAGTTGCGGATGACGTAAATGGTAAAAGACGCCCAAGAACAAGACGATGTCGAACCGCTCCTCGATTAGCGCCGCCGAGTAGAGCGACCCGCGCCGCACCTCCAGGCGATCTTCCAATCCGAGCACTGTGCGCAGCCATTGCGCCTGCTCGACATAGCGATGACCTGCTTCAATCCCGAGGACGGATGCGCCGCGCTGGGCGAACTCGATCGCCATCCCGCCGGCGTTGCAGCCGAGATCAAGCACGCGCACCCCCTCGAGCGACGCCGGCAGAAACGGCTCGAGCGGCGCAAATTTCTTGGAGACGTTCACGCCTTTGCCGGGTGTCTCAAGACCACTCTCTCCGAGGCTGACGCGGTGATACCACGGGCCGAGTTCGGTCATGGCCTGTTCAAGAGCGGGCGGCGCCATGTTCATGTCGATCCTCCGGGGCTGGCCGATGCGCGAGAATCGTCGCCGCGCGTGGTCACTCGATCTACCATGATCGCATCTGCGCGCCAGCGATCCGACCATTCGCCGAGCCCGCGCGAAGCGCCGTCGGAACAGGGCGCGAACTCGCGGCTTTTCAGCGCGGCTCAGAGATGCTAGCGATAGAGTCTTAGAGCGCGCGATACGCAATATATTGTGGAGACCAGAAGCGATGGCCGCGAAATGACCGCCTCAGCGCCGACGCCGCGCCTCTCAGACCTCGCCGCGGCGCGCATTCATGCGCGCGCGCCGTATCTTGACGGGCTGAACGCGGCGCAGCGCGACGCGGTCGAGACGCTGGATGGGCCGGTGCTGATGCTCGCCGGCGCCGGCACCGGCAAGACGCGCGCGCTGACCGCGCGGCTGGCGCATCTCCTGGCGATGGGCAAATGCCGCCCGAACGAGATTTTAGCGGTCACCTTCACCAACAAAGCGGCGCGGGAGATGCGAAACCGCGTCGGCGCCTTCATCGGCGACGCGGTTGAAGGTATGCCCTGGCTCGGCACCTTCCACGCGCTCTCCGCCAAGCTCCTGCGCCGCCACGCCGAGCTGGTGGGCCTGCAATCCAATTTCACCATTCTCGACACCGATGATCAGCTTCGGCTTTTGAAGCAGCTGATCATCGCCGCTAACATCGACGAGAAGCGATGGCCGGCGCGGCAGCTCGCCGGATTGATCGACCATTGGAAGAACCGCGGCTGGACGCCCGAGGCGCTGCTCGACGAGGAAGGCGCGGTGTTCGCCTCGGGCATGGGCGGCAAGCTCTACGCCGAATATCAGGAGCGGCTGCGCACGCTGAACGCCTGCGATTTCGGCGATCTTTTGCTGCATTGTTTGACCATCTTCAAGAACCACACGGATGTTCTTGAGAAGTACAGGCGTTGGTTCCGCTACATCCTCGTCGATGAGTATCAGGACACCAACGTCTCGCAGTATATGTGGCTGCGCCTGCTCGCCGGCGGCGATCCGGCGCGCGCGAACATTTGCTGCGTCGGCGATGATGATCAGTCGATCTATGGCTGGCGCGGCGCCGAGGTCGGCAACATCCTTCGGTTTGAGAAGGACTTTCCCGGCGCCGCCGTGATCCGGCTCGAGCAGAATTACCGCTCCACCGCGCATATCCTGGCCGTCGCCTCCGGCGTGATCAGCGGCAATAAAGGACGGCTCGGCAAGACGCTGTGGACCGAGGCCGATGGCGGCGAAAAGGTGCGCTTGATCGGTCATTACGATGGAGAGGAAGAGGCGCGCTGGGTCGGCGAGGAGATCGAGACGATGCAAAGCGGCCTCGGCGGGCGCGAGCGCCGCTCGCTCGACGACATGGCGATCCTCGTGCGCGCCTCGCATCAGATGCGCGCCTTTGAGGACCGCTTCCTCACCATCGGCTTGCCTTACCGCGTGATCGGCGGACCGCGCTTTTATGAGCGCCAGGAGATCCGCGACGCGCTCGCCTATCTGCGCGTGGTCGCCTCGCCGGAGGATGGGCTCGCCTTCGAGCGGATTGTGAACACGCCGCGGCGCGGCATCGGCGACAAAGCCATCGCCGAGGTGCGGGAGGCGGCGCGGCTTGACGATCTGTCGCTGTTCGAAGCCGCGCGGCGGCTCTCCGGCGAGGGGCGTCTGCGCGGCAAGGCCAACAAAGAGATGGCGAGCCTCATCGCCGATTTCGATCGGTGGCGACGCTGGCTCGGCGGGCTTGGCGGCGAGCAGCGAGTTGTTGAAGCGGGCATGGCGCTGAACCTCGCGCCGGGAGGCGTGGAGCCGCCGGCCAATCATGTGGAGCTGGCCGAGCGCGTGCTCGATGAGAGCGGCTATACGCGCATGTGGCGCGAGGACAAATCGCCTGACGCGCCGGGCCGGCTTGAGAACCTGAAGGAATTCGTCCGCTCGCTGGCCGAACATGAGAGCCTTGTCGGCTTTCTCGAACATGTCAGCTTGGTGATGGAGAATGAGGAGGCCGCGGGCGGCGCCAAGGTGTCGATCATGTCGCTGCACGCCGCCAAGGGGCTCGAGTTCCCAGTGGTGTTCCTGCCCGGCTGGGAGGATGGCCTTTTTCCCAGCCAACGCTCCATGGATGAGAGCGGCGTCAAAGGCCTCGAGGAAGAGCGGCGCCTCGCTTATGTCGGCGTGACGCGCGCTGAGCGGCTGCTCACGATCTCCTTCGCCGCCAACCGACGCATCTACAATCAATGGCAGAACGCCATGCCCTCGCGCTTCATCGACGAGCTGCCGGCGGATCATGTGGAGGTGCTGACGCCGCCCGGCCTCTATGGCGGCGCTTATGGCGCGGCGGCGCGCGGCGCGATCGGCCGCGATCTCGGCGAGGAGGCGGGCGTGTTCAAAGGCTCGCGCCTTGAGGAGCGCGCCGGCCAAAGCTCGCCTTACAACTCGCCGGGGTGGAAGCGCCTGCAGAAGAACGCGGCGAAATCCGGCCCAATGCGGTCCGGCGCCGGCAAACGCAGGATCCGCTCGCCGCAAGAGGCGCGGAACCTCGTGATCGATGTCGAGGCGATTTCGTCCTTCACGGTGGGCCAGCGCGTCTTCCATCAAAAATTCGGCTATGGCGCGATCACTGCGATGGAAGGCGACAAGATGACGGTCGATTTCGACAAAGCCGGACCGAAGAAAGTGGTGGCGAGCTATTTGATCGATGAAGGAGAGGCCTAAACGCGACGCGCCTTAACGCGGCGGCAGCGCGCTATCCCTGAGCGTGACCCGCGGGCTGGGCGCGCTGCTCTTCCGTCTCATGTTTTAGGCGATGGTTTGCAACGCCCTCTCCACCGCCGCGGCGTCGCTCGCCGCAGCCGCCGCCAAGCGCGGGCGCAGCGTCGCGCGCCCGACGGCGATCGGCTCCGGTTCGGGTGTCTCGGGCTGCGCGCTCCCTGACCGAGGAGGGACGCGCCCGTGAGACGGTGCGAGAGCCCCTGCGCAGCGCTCTCAGCGCGACCCTGTTGGCTTTCGCGGAAGCCGCGCCCTTTTTTCCGCCATCGCCCTGACAGACGACGCCGCGCGACTGCGCTTGGGCGCCGCCGTCAATCGTCCGGATTGCAGAGCACTTTCACGGTCGCCTTGCTCAGATACTTCGCGCGCTCGACCTGCGGCATGCGGGCGCCGAAAGAGGCTGACGCATAGGCGACGCGGTTGCGATCAAGGAAGGCGGCGACACGGTCCGCCTTCACGGCGAAGGCGAGACCATCGATCGTATCGCCCGTGCCGTCATCCTCGAACACGCCGCCCGTCACCACGCCGACCAAGGCGCCGTCGGCGGACACGGCTGGGCCGCCGCTGTTGCCAGGCAGGCTGAGCGCGTTCAGCCCATAGTAATTCGGGTCGTCGCCAACGCCCGCCATCGACGCGACCGATCCTTGCGTCAGCGTTCCGCGGGCGCTGAGCGTGCCCGTGCTGAGCGGATAGCCGAAGATCATGACTTCTTCCGCAAGATCAACGCGATCACGGCGCACGGCTAACGCTCCTGGCCCTGGTCCGTCGACCAACAAGAGCGCCAAGTCGGGCTCCTCCTGCACATCGATCAAGCTCGCTCTGCGCCGCAAATCGTTGGTGTCGATGACAAAGAGGTCGTCGCACCCGAAGGCGACGTGGTCGTTCGTCACGACATGCCCGGCGGCGCCGACGAAGAACCCCGAGCCGAGCCCCCCTGGCCGGCGCACAGATCCATCCGCCCGCAGACCGATCTTTTGAGCAACGGGTGTCGTTGAAAGATACCGATCCGACTCCGCTTGAGACAGGCCATAGGTGAACCCGATCGCGCGCCCTTCATTAGTGATCCCGTGGCCGTAACCAGAGAGGCTCGTGATCTTCACGAATTCGATCGATGCGGCTTCAGCGTTGTTGCAGAAGAGCTTTCCATTGCCGCCGCCGCTGCTGGTATAGGCGAAGCTGCCGTCGCAAACCAACGAGCCGTCCCTGGAGGCCACGTCGATCGATCCGGTGCGCCCGATATAGCCGATGGCGCTGCCCTCCAACCGCACCGCCTCGTCACGCCGATCCAAGCCCGAGGCGATGGCGCGCACTTTGACCGGCGGCGTGCAAGCGGCGAGCAACAAGAGACCGACGCAGCCGGCGAGACCGGCGCTGGAAATGAGGCGCTTCACGGTTCGTCTTCCCCACAATCAGAACGCGCATTTTGGTCCGCGCGCTCACTCTATGCGGGATGAAACGCTCCCATGCAGCGGCGGAATGCGGCGATGATGCGCGACATAACCGCCCGCAGCGCGCGCTGCGGAACGCCGCCGCGGCGCTTCGGCGAAACGGCGCCGCCGCGCTTCACGGCGCGGTCAACCGCGCTGCGGCAGATCCACGAGCTGAGCGCTGGAGGTGGCGCGGGCGCAAAGCCGATCCTCGGCGTCGAACAGCTGCGCTTCAATGAACGCGACGCTGCGGCCCATCTTGGTGACGCTGGCGCGGACGGTGATGCGGCCGGGCTTCACCGGCCGCATGTAATGGGTGTGCAGATCGATTGTGGGGAAGACGAACCGTGAAGCGCCTCATTTCCAGCGCCGGTCTCGCCGGCTGCGTCGGTCTCTT
>JBCBCG010000202.1:0-7683 GCA_038530925.1 Pseudomonadota bacterium | reverse complement strand
TCCTTTAGGCCCTTCCCGGTGGGGGCGCCTGCGCCCAGGCGCGGCTTCGGCGGGGAGGGGCGGCGCGGCGCTCGCTTAGGTGAACACGACCGTCTTGCGTCCATGCACGAAGACGCGGCGTTCGATATGATACGCCACCGCGCGCGCCAGCACGCGCGCTTCGATGTCACGCCCGATCGCCACCAGCCGCTCGGCCGAGGCGGCGTGGCTCACGCGCTCCGCGTCCTGCTCGATGATCGGCCCTTCATCAAGATCGCTGGTGACGTAATGAGCCGTGGCGCCGATCAGCTTTACGCCGCGCTGATGCGCCTGCTGATAGGGCCGCGCGCCTTTGAAGGCCGGCAAGAAGGAATGGTGGATGTTGATCGCGCGCTTGAAGAGCGTCGCGCTCGTCTCTTCTGAAAGCACCTGCATATAACGCGCGAGCACGAGCAGATCGGCGCGGCTTTTCTCAAAGAGCGACAGGAGTTTCGCCTCTTGCTGCGGCTTAGTCTCCTTGGTGACGGGCCAGTGATGGAAGGGCAGCCCATGGAAGGCGGCGGCGTCGGCGTTGTCGGCGTGGTTCGAGACGATCGCCATGACTTGGGCGTTCAGCGCGCCGATGCGGCAGCGATAAAGCAAATCCTGCAGGCAATGGTCGAATTTCGAGACCATCACGATCAGGCGGGCCGGCCGATTGAGCGCCGTCACCTCAAGCTCGAGCGCGAATTCGCTCTCCGCCTCCGCCAGCGCCTCGCGCAAGCTTTCAGCCGCTGTGTTGGGCGCCGCCGCAATCTCGACGCGCATAAAGAACCGGCCCTCGCCATCCGCGGCGTCACGCCCCGGCGTAGGATCGAAATACTGGTCTGACACCAGGATGTTGCAGCCCGCGCGGTGCAGCGCGCCGCTGACCGCGGCGACGATGCCCGGACGGTCCTCGCAAGAAAGCGTCACCACGAAACGCTGATTGGCCATGGCGTTGGGTCTCCATTTCATCTCGCCTGACGGGAAACGGAAACCGCCCGCGCTGTCCAGCGGCCTCGTGGCTGAAACGGCGGCCTGCGGCGTTTGACGTCGCTCAAAGCGCGCGGCGCGCCACTCGGCCAGGATGGCGGCGGATGCGCTGGGATCCGGGCGAAGAGGTCGAGAGACGCGCGATGGAACGAGACGCCGCGAGCGAGGGCGAGATGCGCGCGTTGCTGGCCGCCGCGGGCTGCCCTGAGCGCATCGAGACGCATATCAGCGTGGTCCATCTCGGGTCGGAGCGCGTTCTGAAGCGCAAGAAGCCGATCACCTTTCCTTTTGTGGATTTCGCTCCCTTGGCGCGGCGCGAAGCGGCGTGCCGGCGCGAGGTCGCCGTGAACCGCGCTTATGCGGCGGCGCTTTATCGCGGTCTTCGTCCGGTGCTGCGCGACGCGAAAGGCGCGCTTTCGCTCGGCCCGCTCCTCGAGGATCCAGCGGCGCCGACGGCGACTGGTCGTGTCGTCGACTGGGTGGTCGAGATGCGCCGCTTTCCGAGCGGCGCGGAGTTTGATCGGATGGCTGAGCGGGGCGCGCTCGATGCGCCGCTGGTCGACGCGCTGGCGGACAGGATCGCGGAGATCCACCGCGCCGCCCCGAAACAGCCGCTTGATCGCCGCGGCGCGGCGCCAGAGGCGACTATCGCGCAGGTGCGCGACAGCCTCGCCGGCGTGCGCCTAGGCGACGCGGCCGACGCCTGGGGCGACGCAGCGGCGCAGGAGGCGGAGCGCTGCGCCGCGCCGATCGCGGCGCGCCGGCGCCATGGCGCGCCGCGGCGGCTGCATGGCGATTTGCATTTGGGCAACATCTGCCTCCTCGGCGGCGCGCCGACGCCGTTCGACGCGATCGAATTCGACGAAGTCATCGCCACCATCGACCCACTTTACGATATCGCCTTCACCGCGATGGATCTCCTGTGGCGCGAGGAGCGAGCCCTCGCCCAGCGCTTTTTGAGCCGCTATCTGAGCGCGACGCGCGACTACGGCGGGCTGGCGCTCTGGCCCTTGTTCCTTTCGCTCCGCGCCGCGATCCGCGCGATGACCGCTGGGCTCGCGGGCGATGAGCGCCGCGCGCGCGACAAGCTCGCCTTCGCGGCGCGCCTGCTCACCCGCCGGCCATCGCCGCGGCTGATCGCGGTGGCGGGACTATCTGGCGCAGGCAAATCTCAGCTCGCCGCGGCGATCGCGCCGTCGCTCAGCCCGCTGGGCGACGCGGTCGTCCTCAGCAGCGACGTGACGCGCAAGCGGCTGCTGGGCGCCGCGCCTGAAACCCGTCTGCCCGCCTCAGCCTATGCGCCGGAAGTGAGCGCGCGCGTCTATGCGCGGATCCGGCGCGATGCGCGTCGCGCGCTGAACGCGGGCGCTTCGGTGGTGCTCGACGCGGTCAACGACCGGCCCGCGGACAAACGGGCGGCGGCGGAGATGGCCGCGGCGCTCGGCGTTCCCTTCGATGGCCTCGCTTTGAGCGCGCCGCTCGCTGCGCGCCTCAAGCGCGTCGCGGCCCGGAGCGAGGCCGGCGGCGATCCCTCCGACGCCGGCGTGGAAATCGCGGAGAGGCAAGAGGCGGCGATCGATCCGCAGAGCGCCGTCCTGCCGGAAGGATGGCGCCCGCTGGACGCCAGCGCCGCGCCGTGCGCCGTCGCCGCTCAGGCGCGCGCGATGCTGGGGCTGTCGCCGGAGGACGCGGCGCGCCGCAAAGCCGAGCCAGCGCCCCCTGATCTTGAAAGCGCCCTGCCCTGAAGGAACGATCATGAGCGCCTTTCCCACCATTTTGGCCGTGATCGACGGCTCCGAGGCGGCGAACGCGGCGTTAGGCGCCTCGATCGCGCTGGCGCGGCGCTTTGAGGCGCATCTCGATCTGCTCGCCGTCAGCGCCATGAGCGCGCCTTTGATCGCCAGCGAGGCCCAATCGAGCCTCGTGCTGCAAACGGCGCTCGACGCGGCGCAAGCGGCGGCGGAGGACGCGATGGCCAAAGCGGTCGCCGCCGTGGCCGCCGCCGGGATCGAACATGAGGCCGCGTTGGCGGCGCCGCCGCTCGCCGCGATCGAAGAGGCGGTGGCGCTGCGGGCGCTCTGCGCCGATCTCGTGGTGACGCCGCGCCTCGGCCCTGGCGCGGACGGCGCGCGGCGCGCCATCGATGGCGCCTTGTTTCACGCGCCCGCGCCGCTCCTTCTCTGGCCGCCGGATCTTGCGCCCAGCGCCGCCGAGACGCGTGGCGCGCGGCCCACCATCGGCTGGGACGGCCGGCTTCAGGCCGCCCGCGCCGCACGCCTCGCGCTGCCCCTGATCCGCGGCGCGGCGGAGACGACGGTGGTGATGGTCGCGCCGCCGCCGGAGGACGACGCGGCGCCGGATCCCGGCGCGCCCTTCGCCGCCTGGCTCGCGCGTCATGGGATCTCGCCGACGTTGCGCCGGATCGAGGGCGAGGACGCCGGCGACGCGCTGCATCAGGACGCGTTGGCGCGCGGCGCCGATCTCATCGTGATGGGCGGCTACGGCCACTCGCAACTGCGCGAAGCGATTTTCGGGGGCGCGACCGAAAGCCTGCTGCGCGCCTCCAGCTTGCCTCTTTTCATGGCGCATTAAGCGCGCTCTAGGGAGTGACTTCGATGCAACAATCTACTCGTCTGAGCCCGAACCGTCGGACCGACCCGGCCGCGCCGAAAGAGGACGCCGCGCTGAACCTCAAGCCGCTGGGCCATTACAAATCGAAGCTTGAGGCGCGGCTTCGCGAATTGAACGAGCGTCTCGGCAAAATCGAGACCAGCTTGGATCAGCCGGGCAACAAGAATATCGAAGATCAAGCGACAGAGCGCGAGAATGACGAGGTGCTCGAAAGCCTCGGCGATGCGGGCTTGACCGAAATACGGATGATCCAAGCGGCGATGCGCCGGATCGAGGACGGCTCATACGGCGAGTGCGTGCAATGCGGCGAGCAAATCTCCGCGGACCGTCTCGAACTGCTGCCGCACGCGCCGCGCTGCCGCTACTGCGCCTAAAGCGGGGCGGCCGACGCCGCCCGAGCCCGCCCGCCGCTCAGTCGACGAAGGCTTTCTCGTAGACATAGGCCGCGGGCCGGTTGTTCGCGCCTTCCTCAAGCCCGTTCGCCTCGCAGATCTTACGCAGATCCGCGAGCATCGCCGCCGAGCCGCAAATCATCACGCGATCTTGCGCCGGATCGAGCGGGCCGCCGCCGATCACATCGAAGAGCTTGCCGCTTTCAATGAGATCCGTAATCCGGCCCTGCAATGCGAAGGGTTCGCGCGTGGCGCTCGGCACATGGGTCAGCTTTTGCGTCGCCATCTCGCCGATCAACGGATCCTCGGCGATGGAGGCGACCAGCTCGCGCCCATAAGCAAGCTCATCCACCTCGCGGCAAGTGTGGGTGAGGATGACGCGGTCGAATTTCTCATAGGCCTCGGGCTCGCGGATCAGGCTGGCGAAGGGCGCCACGCCGGTTCCGGTGGCGAGCATGAACAAGCGCTTGCCCGGGGTCAGCGCATCGAGCACGAGCGTGCCCACGGGTTTGGGGCGCATGACGATCTCATCGCCGGGCTGGATGTTCTGCAGGCGTGAGGTGAGCGGGCCGTCCTCGACTTTGATCGAATAGAAGTCGAGTTTTTCGTCCCAGGCCGGGCTCGCCATCGAATAGGCGCGCAGCAGCGCTTTACCGTCATTGTACGCGGGATCGTAGAGCCCGATCATGGCGAACTCGCCCGAGCGGAACCGGAAGCTCCGCGGACGCTCCACCGAGAAGGAGAAGAGGCGATCGGTCCAATGGCGCACCGTCAGCACCTTGACCCGCTCCAAGCCGCGGAGCGCCTTCTCCCGCGCCGCCTGCGCATCTTGCGCCGCGCCGCTCGCCTCTGACCCCGCGCCGCCCGGCGCCGTCGTCTCGGTCACGTCACCCACTCCCTCTCCGGCGCCGTTCCGCGCCCCAAGGCTTCGTCCACGCGATTGTTTCGCAGCGCACTCTGCGCTGCGGCGAGCCTTGGCGCCATGCGACCCAGAGCCGTGCTCACAAAGCCAACCTTCAGCGCCGACACGCCGTTCTGGCGCGGCTTCTGTCATAAATTTATGCTTTGCGAAACGAGAACCGCTTAGTGTTCGCGCTGAAGCAGCGGCGCGGGGTGAAGCCGTCTCAGATTTGGGGGGATGGAGGCCCCGCGGCGCAAGAGCGGTCGCCGCGAGCGATGGGAGCGCAGCATGCGGGTGATGGTCACCGGCGCGGCCGGGTTCATCGGATATCACGTCGCTGAGGCGCTGCTGGCGCGCGGCGCGCATGTGATCGGCGTCGACAATCTCTCACCTTACTACGATCCGGCGTTGAAAGAGGCGCGGCTCGCGCAATTGGAGCGACCGCGAAACACCGATGCGCGCTTTGAAAGCCATCGCCTTGATCTCGCCGACGCCGCGGCGACGGCGGCGCTGTTCGAGGCGACGCGCCCGGCGCGCGTGATCCATCTCGCGGCGCAGGCGGGAGTGCGCTATTCGGTGGATCATCCGCTCACTTACGCCGACGCGAATGTGAAAGGGTTCTTGACCGTTCTGGAAGGCTGCCGCGCGGTCGGCGCGGAGCATTTGGTCTTCGCCTCGTCAAGCTCAGTCTACGGCGCCAATAAAAAACAACCTTTCGCGGAAAGCGACGGCGTCGCGCATCCGCTCAGCCTTTATGGCGCGACCAAACGCGCCAATGAGGTGATGGCCCATTCCTACGCCCATCTCTACGATCTGCCGACGACGGGCTTGCGCTTTTTCACCGTGTACGGCCCGTGGGGCCGGCCTGACATGGCGCTCTTCGCCTTCACCAAGGCGATTTTGGAGGGGCGGCCGATCAAAGTGTTCAACCACGGCCGCATGCGGCGCGACTTCACCTATATCGACGACATCGTCGAGGGCGTGTTGCGCGTCGCCGATCACCCCCCGCGCGGCGATGAGCGCTGGCGCGCCGAGCAAGCGATCCCGGCGCCCGAGATCAGCGGCGTCGGGCCGTTCCGCCTTTACAACATCGGCCGCGGCGCGCCCGAGGCGCTTGAAGACTTCATCGCCGCGATCGAGCGCGCGACCGGCCGAAGCGCCGAGCGCGAACTCCTGCCGATGCAGCCGGGCGATGTCGAGGAGACATTCTGCGACACCGCCGCCCTCGAGGCCGCCGTCGGCTATCGCCCGACGACGACGATGGAAGAGGGCGTGGCGCGGTTCGTCGCTTGGTATCGCCAGCATTACGGCGCCGAGGCCCGCCCCACGGCGCTGAGCCTTAAGGCCTAATCGCGCGCGGCGCCCGGCTCCGGACCATCGCAATGCGAGCTGCGCGTTTCAGGAGGCCGAGGCGAGCCGCGAAGCCTCCTCCGCGCTTCGCGCCTCGTCGGCCAGCAGCCGCGCCGCCGCTCCGGCGATCGGCGCCATTCCGGCGGCCGCGGCGATGTCGCGCGCGAGCGCGAGCGCCCGGCCGGAAGCCGCGCGATCGGCCGCCCCGCCGCGGCGTTCGGCCATCGCGCTCAGGAACCGGCCGCGCTCGAGATGCGTTTCAGCCAAGGCGTCCCGACGCCCCGCCGATGAAAAGAGCGAAACCGCGCGATCGAAGCGCGCGCGCGCCTCCGGCGCGGCCTCCCGCGGCGTCTGCGCCGCCTGCGCGGCGGCGATTTGGGCCATGGTGAGCTCCGCCAGACCCAGCATCCAGGGCGCGCCATCCTCCTCTGCGACGCGCAAAACCGATCGCGCTGCGGCCTGAGCCCGATCGGCGTCTCCATCTTCAAGCCGCATCAGCGCCAGGCGTCGTCCGGCTAGCCCGTAGAGCCGCGGATGTGGCGAGAGATCCGCTTCGGCCAGACGGCGTTGCAAGCTTTCGGCGCCGCGCAGCGCGCGCTCCGCATCCGCGCTGTCGCCGCGCTGCGCGCTCGCCGCCGCCACGGCGCTAAGCGCCGGAATGCGGCGCCCGCTGAGCGGCGGCTCCGCCTCAAGATGCGCGAGAGCCCTCTCCGCCGCGGCGCAAGCGGCGTCCGCCTCGCCGCGGGCCAGCAGCGCTTCGGCGGCGTCAGTCTCGGCTCGAGCGGCGGCGGCGGTCTCGCCCAGCGCCATGAACGCGGCCGACGCCGCCTGAGAGGCGGCGAGGCTCTCCTCAAACCGCGCCTGGCCGCGGAGCAGGAAGCCGGCCAGCCCCAGCGCGCGAGCACGCTCCAAGGCCTCAAGGCGCGGATCAGGTTCACGAAAAGCGCGCACGAAGAACCCAGCGAGCGTCTCAAGGCAGAGACCGCCGAGCCCAAGGCCAGCCGCGGCGAAGCGCCGATCGCCGCGGAGCGCCCGATCCCAGAACTGCGTGCGAAAGATCTTATTGAACGGGCGCGCCGCCTCGAAACCGCGGGCGCCATGAGCGACGGCGCGCAGAACAGGCGCCATCGCAGCGGCGTCGCTGGGATGGCCCGGCGCGCGGCTGCGCCAATGCTGCGCCCAGCGCCGATGCGCCGGTCCGGCGGCCGCTTGCAGCTCGGGATCCGCGGCCAAAGCGGCGCGAACCAAGACCGGCGCCGCTAGATCCGTCGCGCAGGGCTGAAGCAAATGCAGCGCCTTGAGCCGCCGCGCGGCGTAGCGGAGGCGCTGGCGCGACGCAGCGTCCGAGGGCTGCGGCGTCAGGGGCGCGAAGAGCGGCGCGCAAAAGGGCGCCTCGGCGAGCGCCCCAAGCGCGGC
>JBCBCG010000201.1:0-7726 GCA_038530925.1 Pseudomonadota bacterium | reverse complement strand
ATTGGAACGATACGAAATGACGGTCTGGCGAGATCATCGAGGGATTAGAGGATGGCCGATAGCGCTTCAATGCCTGAGCATGATGGTGAGCTGGGCGAAGGCGCCCCGCTGATCGGACCGTCCTCAACAGATCATCCGATGTTCAGCGACGTGATCGCCGCGATCCGGACCGTGCATGATCCCGAGATCCCGGTGAACATTTACGATCTCGGCCTTATATATCGCGTATCGATCTCGGAAGAGAACGATGTCGAGGTGGATATGACGCTGACCGCGCCGGGCTGCCCTGTCGCAGGCGAGATCCCAGGCTGGGTCGCCGACGCGATCGAGCCTTTGGCCGGCGTGCGAAAGGTAGATGTGGAGATCGTTTGGGATCCGCCTTGGGACATGTCGCGGCTCAGCGATGAAGCGCGGCTCGAATTGGGAATGCTCTGAGAGCGCAACTCTGAGACAGGCGGCGCTTAAGCGCGCTGAGGAGGAAAGCCATGTTCGGCGTCTCGAACGGACCTGCGGTGAAGATCACGCCTGCCGCGGTGACACAGATCAAGAGCCTGATGGCGCAGTCCGACGGACGCATGGTCGGGCTGAAAATCGGTATTAAGAAGGGCGGCTGCGCCGGGATGGAATACACCATGGAGTACGCTGAAGAGATCGGCGCCCATGATGAAGTGGTCGAGCAAGACGGCGCCCGCATCCTAATCGCGCCCATGGCGGCGATGTTCCTGCTTGGCACGGAAGTCGATTACGCCAGCGGATTGCTGGAGAGCGGGTTTAAGTTCCGCAACCCGAACGTCACAGAAGCTTGCGGTTGCGGCGAGTCTATTAAGTTTGGGTGATCTTCGCTGCCAGCAGCGATGCGTTTAGCGAGACCAAGACATAGCTTAGCGCGCCGCCTTCAATGCAATGCGGACGCGCTCCCGACGTTCGTCACCCCAAATCCACGCCATCCCGCACCACATGGTGAAACCGCGCGCGGCCGTCGCGGATCTCTAGCGCAGTGAAGACGCCAGTGTGGAAGCCGCCGGTGTCGACGCCGATGCGGTGCGGGAAAACGCCATGGGCGCTGGGCGTATGGCCGTGCACCACCAGGACGTCCGGCGGCCACCCCTGCTCGCGTTCGGCCGGCTCCAGGAACGGCTCGCGGATCCAGATCAGATCCTCCTGGCGCTGATCGTCGAGCGCGATCCCAGGATCGATGCCCGCATGCACGCAAAGCACGTCGCCGAAGCGGGCGCTGAGCGAGAGATTTGAGAGAAAAGTGGCGTTTTCCGGCCCGAGAGCGGTGAGGATCCGCTCCGGCCGCGCGGTGGTGTAGGAGAGCTCGCCCAGCGCGTCCAAGGTCTCGCGCCCGCCATTGCTGAGCCAAACGTTCCATTGGCGTAGGCTCAGCGTCTCGCCGCGCAGCTGCGCCGCCGCCGCCAAAAACCAATCATGATTGCCGAGCAGCGCGACCTCCGCGACCGTATCGCGCTCAAGCCCGTCGCGCACCAGCGCCATCACGCCGAGTGGATCCGGGCCGCGATCCACGTAATCGCCGAGATGCACGAGATCGACGGGCGCCGCGCCGTATTCCGCGTCGATCACCAGGCGCAGATGCGCCAGCATCGTCGCCAAGGCGTCCGCATGCCCATGCATATCGCCGATCGCGAACAGCGGGCGCGGCGTTCTCCGATTCGCGTGCAACGCCTGAAAGTCCGTCACGGCGATCCGCATTTTAGGCGTGATTTCCTGATTTTGGTTCGACAAGGCTCCGAGCCACCACTTATACGCTGTGGTCGGATTAAGCGAGGCCGCGCATCATGCGCGCCGCGCGTCCAGGCGCCAAGACGGCGCCGCTGCGGCGCGCGGGCGCGCCTCTTGCGACGGTTGACGCCGCGCCGAAATCGGCGGCGGAACGAACAGGATCGCTGGCGGAAAGCATCGCGAGGGCGTCAGCAGAGAGAAAGGGCGATCATGAAGTATCTCGGCATGATGTTCAGCCGCGGCATTCCCGCGTATTTTTGGCTCGGCGTGCTCTACGCGATCTTCGTCGCCTATGTCGCGACGCTCGCGCCGAGCGCCGATCCGGTCGCCGCGCCCAGCGCCGCGGAGCTGCCGCTTTATCAGATGGTCGAGCGCGAGCTGAATGAAGGGATTTTCTCGATCCCGCTGTTCTCAGGCAATGAGTTCGCGATCACCGCGACCGTGGTGTTCATCGTGCTCGGCTTTCTTTGCGCCTGGATCGAAGTGGTGCGCGCGACGCATATCCGCGCGACCGCGCGGAACGACACCTGGTCGCTGATCGTGACCATCGTCGCCTTCCTGCTGTTCGTCGGCGTCAGCGTCTTCGGCACGACCGCCTTTATGATCATCGCCATCGTCGGCTTCGGCGATGTGCTGCTTGACCGCTATGTCGGCCAAGCGGTGGCGCGGCGCGATTTCGGCTTCCCGATGCAAGGCGGCGGCGACGGCTGACGCGAGCGCTTTATGCGCTTTGACGTGAAGGGCGGCGTCGCGGCGAAGCGGCGTCGCCTTTTTTGCGCGCGAGGGCGCGGCGCGCGCTTTCTGAAGCGCGTCACTCCGCCGGCGCCTCCGCCAATGGCGCGGCGCCTCCGCGCTCCGCCGCCTGCACCCGCCAGAGCCCGGCGTAGACGCCATCCTGCGCCAGCAGCGCCGCATGCCGTCCGCGCTCCACCACGCGGCCTTCCGTCATCACCAGGATCTCGTCGGCGTCGACGATGGTGGAGAGCCGGTGCGCGATGGCGATGGTGGTGCGATCCGCCGACAACGCTTTGAGCTGCGCCTGGATCGCCGTCTCCGTGGCGCTGTCGAGCGCCGAGGTCGCCTCATCCAGAATCAAGACGCCCGGGTTCTTCAAAATGGTGCGCGCGATCGCCACGCGCTGCTTCTCGCCGCCGGAGAGCTTCAACCCGCGCTCGCCGACCATGGTGTCATAGCCTTGAGGCAAGCTCTCGATAAAGGCGCCGATCTGCGCCGCCTCGGCCGCCGCTTCGATCTCGCGGCGGCTCGCCTCCGGCCGCGCATAAGCGATGTTGTAACCAATAGTGTCGTTGAAGAGCACCGTGTCCTGCGGCACCACGCCGATGCGCTGGCGCAGGCTTTCCTGCGTCACGCTGCGAATGTCGGCGCCGTCGAGTTCGATTGAGCCGCTGATCGGATCATAAAACCGGAAAAGCAGCCGGCCGATGGTGGATTTGCCCGCGCCGCTCGGCCCGACTAAGGCGAGGCTGGCCCCAGGCGCGACCGCGAAATCCACCGCGCGCAGGATCGGCCGGTCAGGCTCGTAAGCGAAATTGACGCCTCTGAACCGCACGGAGGCCGGCCCAAGCGCGAGGGAAGGCGCGCCCGGGCGGTCCGTCACCTCCGGCGCTTGATCGAGCAGCGTGAACATGTCGGTCATATCGGTGATCGACTGGCGGATCTCGCGATAGACCGTGCCTAGGAAATTCAGCGGCAGCATCACTTGGATCATATAGGCGTTGACCATCACGAA
This sequence comes from Pseudomonadota bacterium, assembly GCA_038530925.1. Lineage (GTDB taxonomy): Bacteria > Pseudomonadota > Alphaproteobacteria > Rhodobacterales > Rhodobacteraceae > JALEGB01. Next base: position 4,233 of record JBCBCG010000201.1, on the reverse strand, counting down.
ATCGCCGATGGTCAACCGGCCCGCCGCCACCTCCATCGCCGCCAGCGCCATCAGCGCCACGAGCCCGCTCGTCACGATGAAGGACTGGCCGACATTCAAAAAGCTGAGCGAGGTCGCCGTTTCGACCGAGGCTTGCGCAAAGCCGCGCATCGCTTGGTCATAGCGCGCGGCCTCTCGTCTCTCCGCACTGAAATACTTGACGGTTTCATAGTTCAAAAGGCTGTCGATCGCCTTCTGCGTCGCCTCCATATCCCGCTCGTTCATGCGCCGGCGGATCTCTAGGCGGTATTCTGTGACGCGGAAGGTGAAGGCGATGTAGGCGGCGATGGTCGCGACCACGATGGCGAAGAAGCGCCAATCGAAGGCGAAGAAGAAGATCGCTGCGATCATCAACAGCTCAAGCAGCAGCGGGAAGATGCTGAACAGCAGAAAGCGGAGCACGAACTCGATCGCGCGCACGCCGCGTTCGATGATGCGGCTAAGCGCGCCGGTGCGGCGCTGCAGGTGATAGCGCAGCGAGAGCGCGTGGATATGGGTGAAGGTCTCGAGCGCGACGCGGCGCAGCGCCTCTTGCGCCACGCGGGCGAAAACGGCGTCGCGAAGCTGCTGAAACAGCACCCCGCCGAAGCGCACCAGTCCGTAGCCCAGAACCAGCGCGACAGGCCCCGCGACCAGCAGCGTCGCGAGCCAATCGCCGCTCAGCGTCTCCGGCGGCGCGAGCGCGTCGACGGCGCCTTTGAAGAACACCGGCGTCGTGACAGTGGCGATCTTGGCGAAGACGAGCAGCGTCAGAGCGATGACGACGCGCAGGCGCAGCGCCGGTTCGTCCTTCGGCCAGAGGTACGGCGCGATGCGGGCGATGATGCGCCAGGATCGCCCGCGCCCCGCGGTTTCAGAGACGTCCAGCCCCTCGTCGCGATCGAGATCAGGCGGGCTCATGCGCGCGCTCCGCGCCGCGCCAGAGGCGCGCCGTCGCATAGGGCGGCGAAAGAGGGGATCGAACGCATCGAGCGGTCTCGGGCGCGAAGAGAAGGTCGAGGCGGTCAGGCTGGCCGCGCCTGAGCCTTACGCCGAAGCGGCGCGACTGCCTACGCCTCCGGCGCCGCAGGCGATCCGCGCAACGCGGATCGCGGATCGGTTACGGCGCCGGAAGCGAGTGACGCAGCGCGCGCTCCCACGCGGCCAGACGCGCTTTGGCGCGCGCCTCAGCCGCCGCGCGGCGCGCCCTCGGCGCCGCGCTCGGGCAGGTTCAACACTTGGCCTGGGTAGATCAGATCCGGATCGCGGATCTGTCGGCGATTGGCGCCGTAGATCACCGTGTAGCGCGCCCCGTCGCCATAGAGGTAATCGGCGATGCGCCAGAGATTATTGCCCGGCTGCACCACGACCGCGCCTTTCTCGAGACGGATATCCGCTTGATCGACGCGTTCGAACGGCGTCGCGGCGCGGCTGGTGACCACCCCGGCCGTCGTGGTCTGATCGACGCGCAAATCATAGACGGCCGGTTCGATCGACCGCGTGATGCGTGCGCGCCAATCGCCCTCCGGCGTCACCTTCGCCTCCGCCTCCAGCGCGTTGTCGAGATAAAGCCGCGCGAGCTCGCCCGGGCGCCCGCGGCCGGAAACGGTGACGGAGCCGGTCTCGCCATATGTGACGGAATCGATGGTGACGCGCCCCGCCTCGCCTCGGGCGGCCGGCGGCTGCAGGATCTCCATCGCCTCCTCCGACGGACGCACGGCCACCGGCGCTTGCTCGGGCGCCGGGGCTGCGGCGACGACCACGGGCGCGACCGAATCGAGCACGCTTCCATCGGGATTGCGGGCGCTTAGATCGATGCGGCGGCCCGCGCCTGGGCGCGACGGGCTGTCCGGCGCGGCGATCAGGGCGACGAACTCGCCGTCCACATTGGCGCGCACGGTCTCGGTCGGCGCGCCGTCGATCAACACGTCGACGACCGCGCCCGGCGCGGCGCGCCCCGCCAGAACCGCGGACCCGTCTTTGGCGACGCGCACCACGTCGAATTCCGGCCGGATCTCGGCGTTGGACCGCTCGTCCCGCGCCGCCTCATCCGGAGAGGCCAACGCGCCGACGCCGGCGTCCGCCGCGCGCCTGGCGTTGGAGAGCGCCGCATCCGCCGGTCCGGCGCGATTGAATTCGAGGGCGGCCGCCTCGGCCGCGGTCTCCGGATCCTCCAAGGCGCCAGCGGCGCGCGGAAGATCGGGCGCCGCATCTGGGCGGTTCGTATCGAGATCGATCAACGTGCTTTCCGGATCGCGCTCGATCGCGGCGGCGGCGGCGCTCGGCGGCGCGTCCGCCGCGCCCCCCTCGGCGCTTGGCGCGAGCGCGAGCTCCGAAGCGAAATCGCTGGGCAGCCCCGATGGCGCGCTCCGCCCCGCCTCTGCAACCGACGGGCGCGGCTCGCCAGCGTCGCGGCCGAAGGGATCGGCCGTGTCAGCCTCTCGCGAACCCGGCCCGAAGGCGCCGCTCAAGAAAGCGAGCGCTGCGACGGCCGCCAGCACAACCGCCAGCCCTGTGGCGATCTTCCCACGCGTCTTCATCGATCCGCTCCTTCCCTCCGCAGCGCCGCCTCGCCGCCGCGCGCCGACCCCTCGGCGCACCTGCCGGCCCGTCTGATCAAGCGCGCCTCGGCGCTGGGTAGTTGCAACATGTTATCAACACCTTAGCGAAGCTTGTCGCGCACTGGCGCCCTCGCTCCCCCGCATCGCTTCGCCGAAGATCTGCGACTCGAATCGCGATTTCAGTTTACCGCACGCGGCTCTGGCCGCCAGAGGCGCGGGCGCGTCCCGATCTGCGCCGCGCGCCCAACGCGCGCCGCTCATACTCCTCAAAATTGCAACGGATGTGTGGGCGGCGCCCGAGAGACTGGAAACAATAGCGCCCATATTGCCGCGAGACAGCGGCAAGAGCGGAGCATTTTCGCAACAGAAAAATGCGACCTGTACAGTACGCATACAGAATTGAATGAATAATGTGGAAAAGTGTTAGAGTGTTCGGAGCACCGGCTGTGGACTGTCGAAACAGTCCAGCGAGGAGGAGAGAGCGGCTGTCGGCGCTCCGAACGCCTATTGTCTAGCACTGGTTGCTTCGCCAAGCAAAGAGCAGAAATGTCCGGTCGGGCTGATTTCTCGTCCACATCCCCCAGGGCGCGGATTTATCGACTAAAAAATGTGCTTGGATTAAAGTTACTCAACCCTTGCGCGAGAATTATCCAAAGTTTTCCCCTTGATTATACCAATAGTGGTGCGCGCATGCGGTCGCGATGAGCGCGACTCGATTCGGATTCGAGCCGCGACAGCGCCCGCTCGACGCACCCATAAGGTGAATAAGGACGCCAACGCGGCGCTGGGTTTCCCACAGCCCGCGCGGTTTGCTAGAGCGCGCAAACGCGGCGCGCGCCGCGGCGCGGCAGGGCGAAGCGAGGGAGAGTGTGATGAGCCGAACCAGGGCGTTGATCGCTGGGAACTGGAAGATGAACGGGCTGAGCGGCGACGCCGCCGAGTTCGAAGCCATGCTGTCCGGCCTCGCCGCGCGGCGCGACGCTTCGGGAGCGCCGCGAGCGGATGCTCTGATATGCCCGCCGGCGACCTTGGTGTTCGGCTTCGCCGAGCGCGCGCGGAGCGCGCAAGAGAGCGGCTTGCCCGTCGCGATCGGCGCGCAGGATTGCCACGCGCAGGCGGCGGGCGCGCATACCGGCGATCTGTCGGCGGAAATGTTCGCCGACGCCGGCGCGGCGGCGGTGATCGTCGGGCATTCCGAGCGGCGCGCGGCGCATGGGGAAGGCGACGAAACGGTGCGAGCTAAGGCGAGCGCGGCGATGCGCGCCGGCCTCGCCGCGGTGATCTGCCTTGGCGAAAGCCGCGAAGAGCGCGAAGCAGGGCGCGCGCTGGATGTGATCCTCGGACAACTGGCGGCCTGCACGCCCGACGCGCCGAGCGGCGACGCCCGCCTTGAAACCATCGGCGACGCGCTCGTCGTCGCCTATGAGCCGGTCTGGGCGATCGGCACCGGGCTGACGCCGAGCTTAGAAGACATCCGCGAAGCGCATGCGGCGCTGCGGCGCGGATTGGTGTCGCGTTTCGGCGAGGCGGGCGAGACGATCCGCCTTCTTTATGGCGGATCGGTCAAGCCGGGGAATGCGGCGGACATCTTAAGCGTCGACGATGTCGACGGCGCTCTGGTCGGCGGCGCCAGCCTCAAAGCCGCCGATTTCCT
>JBCBCG010000200.1:0-7809 GCA_038530925.1 Pseudomonadota bacterium | reverse complement strand
CCGCTCTCTCTCCGTCGGCGTCTCCACGCGCCGCATGCAGCGAGAGCGGCGCTGCGCCAGCGCGCGGCCGGTCTCGACAGCGATCGCGCGGCCGCCGAGGCGCGCGCCGAGGCCGCCGAGAGCCGCTTGGCGGAGTTAGAGGCGGCCGCCGACGCCGCGCGCCAGGAGGCGGAAGGCGCCAAAGCGGCGATTGCGGCCGCTCACACGCAAGGCGATGGCCACGCCGAAGAACTGCGAAGCGCGCTCTGGCGCGCGGAACGGGCCGAACTCGCCGCCGAGGAGCGCCGGATCGACGCTGAGCGGATGGCGGCGCTCGAAGCGGAGGCGGCGGAGCTGCGCCGCGGCGCCCGGCTGGCGCCGCAGCTCTCAATGGAGATCGAAGCGCTCCGCGCCGAGCTGCGCCGGCTGAAAGCCGCGCCCCTCGCCGCGGCGCCCCTCGTCTCGACGCCCCTCGTCTCGACGCCTCCCCCCGCCGCGTCTCTCGTCGCCGCGCCGCCCGTCCCGGCGGCCGCGCCGGTCGAGCGCAGCGCGGCGCAAAGCGGTCTCGTCTATTGGCCCTCGACCGATCCGCAGACGAAAGAAGCCATCCGCGCCGCGCTCGCGCCGTCGGTGGAAAGCCCGCGCCGCGGCGTCGAGGCCGCGGCCCTCGAGCTGATCGAAAGCGGGCGCGTGGTGGCGCTTGACAGCAATCGGCCGGCGAATTTGCGCGACGTCGCCCAGCCTGGCGAGCCAGACGATCTCAGCGTGCTGCGCGGCGCGTCTTCGGATCTGCGCGCGGCGATGCGGCGCGCCGGTCTCTTCAGCTTCCGCCAATTCGCGGAACTCGGCGCTTACGATCTCGCCTGGCTCGACGATCTTCTGTCTCTCAACGGCGCCGTCGTGCGCCAACGCTGGGCGCCGCAGGCCGAACAGCTCTCCGCCTGGCGGCGCGATGGAAGGCTGCGCTATGGGCCGAGCGGCGAGACGCTTTGGCGCGGCGATGCCGCTCGGCGCGCCGAGGAGGCGGACGCCGGCGCCGGGATAGGGTTGCTTGAACCGGCGCTTTTGCGCGCGATCGCCGACGAGGCGGCGCGCCCGGAGCCGGCGCATCCCGCGTCGGAACCGCTGTCGACGCCGCTCACCGGCGCGGAGGCGGCGGCGCTCGATCTGCTGCAGCTTCCCGAGACGCCGGCGGAGGCGGCGCGGCTGCCGGCCAGCTTCTCGCGCGAGCCCTTCGCGCCCGGCGATGCGCTGGACGATCTGCAAGCCATCATCGGCGTCGGCCCGTCGGCGGAGCGGGCGCTCAGGATCCTCGGCGTCGGGCGCTATCGTCAGATCGCGGCGCTCTCGCCGGAGGAAGCCGCTTGGCTCGATCGGCGCCTCGGGCTGCGCGGGCGCGTGCTGCGGGATCGCTGGCTGCCGCAAGCGCAGCGGCTCGCCGCCCGCGCGGCGTCGCTGCGCAGCGCGAGCGCCAGCGCCGCGCCGACGCGGCAATGGTCGGAGACCGCCTGGTCCGAGATCGATTGGGCGGCGCCGGCCGGGCCCGCCGCGGCCTGGCCCCCGCAAGACGCGGCGGAACGGCTGGACGCCGCGCAGCAATCGTCGCTGACGGGCGCTGAACGCGAGGCGCTTCGCCTGATCGACGCCGGCGCCGTCGCCACGGTGTTCGGCCTCGCTGAGAACCGGCCCGCCAGTCTCCTCCGCCGCCCTGTCGGGCCGTCTCCGGATAAGCTCGAGGCCATCCGCGGCGTCACCGCCTCCCTCGCCCAGCAAATGAACGGGCTCGGCGTGTTCCACTTCTCGCAGATCGCCGCCTTCAGCGCGTCCGATCTCGCCTGGCTCGACGCCAAGCTCAGCCTCAGCGGCCGCGTCGTGCGCGATCGCTGGGCCGCCCAAGCCGCCGCCCTCGAAGCGCTGGATCAAGGCGGGCCTTAGATCCGGTTTCGCCAAGCGTTCCTCAGCGCTGCGACCGGCGGCGGCGCTCGGAGCGCGGAGCGGGCCGTCCGAGCGCGCCATCTCGAAAGGGCGGCGCTGCCGATCTCAGCCGAGCGGGAAGGGATCGCTTCAGCCCATCCTCTAAGATCGGTTTCGATAAAGCTCTCGGCCCAGGCGCGCGGCGCGGCGGAGCCTCTTGGTCGACGGAGGCGCCGCACGCCGGCTGCGATCGCGCGACAAGCCGCCCTTCGCCGCGGCGCGTCGCCATAGCGCATCGACCATGCACCGTGGTTGGAGCCTACCGGTGTGGCGCATCTTCGAGGCCGTTCGCGGCGTTCGCAGGGTCCGGGCCCCGCGGCGGATGGCCAACCGCTCGAGACCTCACTGCGAGCCTTTGCGCGGTTTGGCGCGACGGGTCGGCGTGGCGGCGGCGGGATCCTCGGGCCATGAATGCTTTGGATAGCGCGCGCGCATCTCCTTCGCGACGTCGGCGTAGGAGCCGCGCCAGAAGCCGGGCAGATCGGCGGTGGTTTGGATCGGCCGGCCCGCGGGCGAGAGCAAATCGATCAGAAGCGGCTCGCCGCGGATGGTCGGGTGCTCGGTGAGGCCGAAGAGCTCCTGCAGTCGAATCGCGATGCGCGGGGGTGCCGCTTCGCCGCGATCCGCGTCCTGCTCGCCAGCGTCGCCGTAATCGATCGGCGCCGCCGTGCCGGTCGGCGCGATGAAGGCCGCCGGCGCGATGCGATCGAGGCTCTGGCGCCCATCCCAACCGAGCCTCGCCTCCAGAAGCGCGAGAATGTCGAGGCGCTCAAGATCGCTTTCACGGCGCATGCCAGCGAGATGCGGGCCGAGCCACGCATCCAGATCCGCCAGCAGCGCCACGTCCGACAGATCAGCCGGCGCGCCGTCCGTCGCCTCATCGCGCCGGGCCAGCGCCGCGCGCGCCTGCAGCCGCCGCGCCGCCTTGGTCCAGGGCAGCGCGCGCAGCCCGAGCTGGCGCACGCCGTCCAGCATGCCCGCAGCCATCGCCTCGGCGGGCGGCTTCGGCCAGGGCTGCTCCTCCAGAGCCGCTTCGAACAGCATCAACCGGCGCCGCGCCGTCACTTGGCGGTCGCGCTTGGACCAAGCGCAGACCTCGCGCCAGACCAACGCTTCGTCGAACAGCGTTTCGATCTCCGCGCGATCCACCGGCGCGGCGAGGCGGATCGTCGCCTCCGCGCTTGCGCCGCGCTGAGCGGCGTCGGGCCTCAGACCCAGCTCGGCGACGGCGAGGAGCGGCTCGCGCGCCAGCGGATCGCCTTCGGGCAGAACCGCGCCCTTGCCGCCGCTCAAATGATAGCGCCGCCCATCCCCGCGGCGGAAGGCGATGCGATCGGGAAACGCGAGCGCGATCAGCGCGCCGGGCGAGAGCTTCCGCGCCGGCGCGCCGCCCGTTTTCAGACGTTTGGACAGCGCTTTGGCGTCCTCTCGCAACCGCCGGAGGGCGGGCTCGGCCGCGCCGAACCGCTCCGGCGCGGCGAGGGCGGCCAGCCGCTCCCGCGCATCCGCGCCTGCGCCGCGCAGCGGATCGCGCGCCTCCAGCAGGGCGGCGAGGCGAAAGGCCGCCTCCGCCCCGCCGGCGCTCAGCGCCATATGCGCGAGCCGAGGATGCAGCGGCGCGCCTGCGAGACGCTTCCCATGCGCGGTGATGCGGCCGGCCTGATCCAGAGCGCCCAGCATGAGCAGCAGCCGCCGCGCCTCGCGAAGGCTCCGCTCCGGCGGCGGATCGAGAAAGGCGAGACTCTCCGCCGCCGCGCCCCACGCCGCGAGATCGAGCGCGAGGCTGGTCAGGTCCGCCTCCAGGATCTCCGCCGGGTCCTGCGCCGGCGCGCCGCCCTCCTCCGCCTTCGCCCAGAGGCGATAGCACCAGCCCGGCGCCGTGCGCCCCGCCCGGCCGCGGCGCTGCTCGGCGGAGGCCTTGGAGACGCGCGTCGTGATCAGACGGCTCAGCCCCGCGCCAGGGTCGAACCGCGCCCGCCGCGTGCGCCCGCCATCGACGACCAGACGCACGCCTTGGATGGTGAGGGAGGTCTCGGCGAGCGTGGTGGAGAGCACGATCTTGCGTCGCCCCTCCGGATCCGGCGTCAGGGCTCTCATTTGCGCGGCGGCGGGCAGATCGCCATAGAGCGGCAGCACGAGATGGCGCGCATCGAGCGCGTCGTTCAGCGCCGTCTCCGCGCGCCGGATCTCCGCCGCTCCGGGAAGGAACACCAGCGCGTCGCCCTCGGTCTCGCCGAGCGCGCGCAGCGTCAGATCCGCGAGCTCGCGCTCAAAGCGCGCCTCCTTGGCGAGCGGCCGCTCCAGCCACCGCGTCTCGACAGGAAAAACGCGGCCCTCCGCTCTGATCCGCGGCGCGGGCGCGCCCGGCGACGCTTCGGGCCCGGCGCCCATCAGCGCCGCCACCGCCTCGCCGTCGAGCGTGGCGGACATGGCGAGAAGGCGCAGATCCGGCCTCAGCGCGCCTTGCGCCTCGAGGCACAGCGCAAGGCCGAGATCGGCGTGGATCGAGCGCTCGTGGAACTCGTCGAACAGCACCGCGGCGACGCCCTCGAGCGACGGATCGCTTTGCAGACGCCGCGTCAGCACGCCTTCGGTGATCACTTCGATCCGCGTCGCCGGGCCGATCCGGCTCTCATGGCGGATGCGGTAGCCGACGCGTCCGCCCACGCTTTCGCCGAGGCTCTCGGCCAAGCGCGCGGCGGCCGCGCGAGCGGCGGCGCGGCGCGGCTCCAGCATCAGGATCCGCCCGTCGCCGCGCCAAGGCGCCTCCAACAGGATCAACGGAACGCGCGTCGTCTTGCCCGCGCCCGGCGGCGCCTCGAGCACCGCGTTCGGCGAGGCCTCAAGCGCGGCTGTCAGCGCCGGCAAAACGGCGTCGATCGGAAGATTGCTTTCGTCGCCAGGGTTCATATCGTCCGGTCTCCATCGACGCCGCCGACCAGGAAAGCGCGAGGTGATCGATAAGGAAAGCGGACGCATATGAGCGAATCGAACGGCGAGACCGACGTTTTTCGCACTGGGACGGGCGCTTTGGAGTTCGCTCCCTGGAGGACGCCGTTCTCCGATGCGGAGGTTCGGATCCTTGAGGTCGCCTATGCGCCACAGCCGGTCCAGAGGTGTCGAGAGTTCGTGATCACGCGGCTTAACGGTTCTTCGCCAGCCGCCGCTCTCGCGGTGCGCGTCGCCGACATCGACGTCGGCGTCGTCTATCGCGCGAGCTTCGGGTGGATCTCGGCGTTCCGCGTTTTGGATGAACATGGCTTACTGCAGCTTTGGGCCAAAACCGACGAGCTGGGCGGCAGGCCCGCGCGTACGACCTTCCGCGTGCGCAACCACGCATGGTCGGAGGAAAGCGTCATCTCCTTCAGCGGAACGAGTGACGGATGGTCTTTCATCATCGCCAGCGACGATGATTGCCTTGAGGTTGTATGCCCCGAGCCGCCGGTCATCGTCGAAGAGGGGCCCTGGCGCGAGCCCGCCGCCGGATAGCGGCGTGTGAAGGGCGATGACGAGGGATGTCAACCATCCCTCTGCTAAGATGGACAAGTCGCGCCTTGATGCGAGCTGGCGCGGTGTGGAGAATGCGCGCGAGCCGAGACAATCGCGCGCAAGCCGCGCCGCCGCTGAGGGATTGTGAGCATGTCGAGCGATCAAGGGTCGAGCCCAAAGAAATCCGCCGCCGCGGATCTCTCCACTTGGGAGGCGCTGGCGCAGAAGGAATTGAAGAGCCGGCCGCTCTCAGCGCTGACGAAAGAGACGCCCGAAGGCATCGCGGTGAAGCCGCTTTACACCGAGGCGGATCTCGACGGGCTCGATCATCTCGGCGGCGCGCCTGGGATCGCGCCCTACACCCGCGGCGTGCGCGCGACGATGTACGCTGGGCGCCCCTGGACCATCCGGCAATACGCCGGCTTCTCCACGGCCGAAGAATCCAACGCGTTTTATCGCCGGGCGCTGGCCTCGGGGCAAAAGGGCCTTTCGGTCGCCTTCGATCTCGCCACCCATCGCGGCTATGACAGCGATCATCCGCGCGTCGTCGGCGATGTTGGCAAGGCTGGCGTCGCCATCGACAGCGTCGAGGATATGAAGATCCTCTTCGACGGCATTCCTCTGAAAGACATGTCCGTCTCCATGACCATGAACGGCGCCGTCATCCCGGTGCTCGCCAATTTCATCGTCGCTGGTGAAGAGCAAGGCTGCGCCATCGCCGATCTTTCCGGCACCATTCAGAACGATATTCTAAAAGAATTCATGGTGCGGAACACCTATATTTATCCGCCCGAGCCCTCGATGCGCATCGTCGCGGACATCATCGAATACACAGCGAACGAGATGCCGCGGTTCAATTCGATCTCCATCAGCGGCTATCATATGCAAGAGGCTGGCGCGACGCTGGTCCAGGAGCTCGCCTTCACCTTGGCGGATGGCCGCGAATACGTGCGCGCCGCGCTCTCCAAGGGCCTCGACGTCGACGCCTTCGCAGGGCGCCTCTCGTTCTTTTTCGCCATCGGCATGAATTTCTTCATGGAAGCGGCGAAGCTGCGCGCGGCGCGGCTGCTCTGGGCGCGGATCATGGAGGAGTTCGAGCCGAAGAAGCCGCAGAGCCTTATGCTGCGCACGCATTGTCAAACCAGCGGCGTCTCGCTGCAGGAGCAGGATCCCTACAACAACATCGTGCGCACCGCCTATGAGGCGATGTCCGCGGCGCTCGGCGGCACGCAGTCGCTGCACACCAACAGCTTTGACGAAGCCATCGCGCTTCCGACCGAATTCTCCAGCCGCATCGCGCGCAACACGCAGTTGATCCTTCAGAACGAGACTGGCGTCACCGATGTCGTCGATCCGCTCGCGGGCTCTTACTATGTCGAGAAACTCACCGCCGATCTCGCCGAGAAAGCCTGGGCGCTGATCGAGGAGGTCGAGGGCCTTGGCGGCATGACCAAAGCGGTGGACTCCGGCATGCCGAAGCTGCGCATCGAGGAAGCGGCGGCGGAGCGTCAGGCGCGGATCGATCGCGGCGAAGAGGTGATCGTCGGCGTCAACAAGTTCCGGCCCGAGACCGCCGATCCGGTGGATGTGCTCGACATCGACAACGCCGCCGTGCGCGATGCGCAGGTCGCGCGGCTGCAGCGCGTGCGCGGCGGGCGCGACGAGGCGGCCTGCGCCGCGGCGCTGAAGGAGATGACGCGTCTTGCGACAAGCGGCGAGGGCAATCTCTTGGCCCAAGCCGTGGAATGCGCCCGCGCCCGCGCCAGCGTCGGCGAGATCTCAGACGCGATGGAGGCCGCCTATGGCCGGCACCGCGCCGAGGTGCGCGGCGTCTCCGGCGTCTATGGCCGCGCCTATGACGGTGATGAAGGCTTCGCGGCGATCCAGAAGGACATCGAAGCCTTCGCTGAGGCCGAAGGGCGCCGCCCACGCATGCTGGTGGTGAAGATGGGCCAAGACGGCCATGACCGCGGCGCGAAGATCATCGCCACCGCCTTCGCCGATCTCGGCTTCGACGTGGATATGGGCCCGCTGTTCCAAACGCCTGAGGAGGCCGCGCAGGACGCGATCGACAACGACGTCCATGTGGTGGGTATCTCCAGCCAGGCGGCGGGGCACAAGACGCTCGCGCCCCAGCTTGTCAAAGCGCTCGCCGAGCAGGGGGCGGACGATGTGATCGTGATCTGCGCCGGGATCACGCCGCCGCAGACGACGATGATCTCTTCCGCACCTTGGGCCTTCAGCTCTTCCACCAATTGCGGGGCCAGCGTCTTGTGACCCGCCGCCTGGGAAGAGATGCCGACCACGTGGACCCGTCTGGCCGCCGCATCCGCCGCCGCCTCGGAAGGGGTCTGGAACAGCGGGCCG
>JBCBCG010000199.1:0-7880 GCA_038530925.1 Pseudomonadota bacterium | reverse complement strand
CTCAGCGATGACGATCCGCGAGCCGAAATGCCGCCCGCCGCGAACCACCGGCGTCTGGCGGAAGATCACCACCGGCGACCGCGGCGAGCGCCGCCGCGCGCAGGATCAGGATGGGCATATCGGCAAGGTGATCCGGATCCGCCCGGACGGCTCGGTTCCGGAGGACAATCCGCATCTCGGCGAAGCCGGCGTCGCGCCGGAGATCTGGTCCACCGGCCATCGCAACGCCCAGGGCGCCGCCAAGCATCCGGAGACAGGCGCGCTCTGGACCGTGGAGCATGGCGCGCGCGGCGGCGATGAGATCAACCGGCCCGAGGCGGGCCGCAATTACGGTTGGCCGCGCATCTCCTACGGGACGCATTACTCGGGCGCGAGCATCGGCGAGGGAACCGCGGCGGAGGGTCTGGAGCAGCCGATGTTCTATTGGGATCCCTCGATCGCGCCCTCCGGCCTCGCCTTCTACGAGGGCGATCTCTTCCCGGCATGGCGCGGCGATCTCTTCGTCGGCGCGCTCAAATTCGGCTTGATCTCGCGGCTCGACGTTGAAGACGGCGCGATCGTCGATGAAGAGCGCTTGTTTGAAGGCGAGTTTGGGCGGATCCGCGACGTGCGCTCAGGCCCGGACGGCGCGCTCTGGTTCCTCACCGACAGCCCAGAGGGCGGCGTTTATCGGGCGACGCCGGCGGGCTGACGAGGCGCCCCGACCTAAGAGGCAGGCGCCGAGGCGCTTTTCGAGGCGCGCGCGCCACTCCATATTGAGGCGATGAGCGATCCGAACGAGCCCGCCCCGCGCCCGCGGTTCACGCCGCTGATCGAGCGGCTGCCTAGCACGACGCCTTTCGTCGGGCCAGAGACGCAAGAACGCGTGCGGGGCCGGCCCTTCATCGCGCGGCTCGGCGCCAATGAGCATGGCTTCGGCCCGTCGGCGGCGACGCGCGCGGCTCTGGCGGCCGCGGCGGGCCAGGCGTGGATGTATGGCGATCCCGAAGGGTTCGCGCTGCGCCAAGCGCTGGCGGAGAGGCTCGGCGCCCCGCGCGAGCGCATCCTGCTCGGCGAAGGGATCGACGGGCTTCTCGGCCTCGCTTGCCGCCTGATGCTGCGCGAAGGCGACCGCGCCGCGGCGCCGCGCGGCGGCTATCCGACCTTCGGCTATCATGTCGCCGGCTTCGGCGGACGCCTGGAGACCGTGCCTTATCTCGCCGCTGAGCCCGGCGCGCCGGACCGCGCGGATCCGATCGGCCTTGCAAACCGCGCCGCTGAGACCGGCGCGCGTCTGCTTTACCTCGCCAACCCGGACAATCCCATGGGCGGCGTGTGGCCGGCGGAGGCGGTGCGCGCGATGATCGCCGCGACGCCGGACGATTGCCTGATCCTGCTCGACGAGGCTTATCTTGAGACCGCGCCGGAGGGATCCGCGCCGCCGCTCTCGCCCCAACCGCCCAACCTCTTGCGTCTTCGCACCTTTTCAAAGGCCTATGGCCTCGCCGGACTCCGCATCGGCTATGCGATCGGCGCACCGCGCGTGATCGAGGCGTTCCAAAAGATCCGCAATCATTTCGGCGTCGGGCGCCTCTCGCAAATCGGCGCGCTCGCGGCCCTCGCCGATGAAGACGGCCTGGCCCAAGCGCGCCGGAGCATCGCCGCGAGCCGAGAGCGCATCACGCGGATCGCCGCCGAGGCGGGACTCGCCGCCCTTCCCTCCGCCGCGAATTTCGTCGCGATCGATTGCGGACGCGGCGGCGTCTTCGCCCGCGCCGTTCTCAAAACCTTGATCGAAGCGGATGTGTTCGTGCGCGCGCCAGGCGCGCCGCCGCTTGATCGCTGCGTCAGGGTGAGCTGCGGGCCGGAGGTGGAGATGGACCGCTTCGCCGCGGCGCTGCCAGAGGCCCTCGCGGCGGCCGAGCGCGGCGCCGAGAGCGCCTGATCGCGCCCTCGGCGCGCGCAGGGCACAGGCGGTTTGACAGGAGGCGCCGAACGGGGCTCCATCGCGCCGCGCGGCCGGCGCCGCGCCCGAGAGTTTGAGACAAGGGGCGAGCGCGTGCCGGCATGAGCGCGGTGTTTCAGACCATCCGGCTGCTGGCGCTGATCGTTTTCACGGTTGTCGCCGCCGCGGTGGGAACGGCGTATTACTTCGCGAGCCGATCCCTCCCCGATTACGCGGGCGACGCGGTCGTGGATGGCGTGATCGGCCCGGTGGAGATCATCCGCGACCAGCGCGCCGTGCCGCATATTTTCGCCGGAGCCGAGGCGGACGCGTACTTCGCCCTCGGCTACGCCCATGCGCAAGATCGCCTCTGGCAAATGGTGTTGCGCCGCCGGCTCGCCCAAGGACGCGTGACAGAACTTGCAGGCGATTGGGGCCGGCGCGGCGGGCGGCGCGGCGATCTCTTGCGGCTCGATCTGACGGCGCGGGCGCTAGATCTTGAGGGACGCGCCGCGCGGTCTCTCGAAGTCTTCTCGCCAGAAACCCTTGCGGTTCTCGACGCTTATGCTGCTGGCGTGAACGCCTGGCTGAAGCGCGTCGATGAAGAGCGGCTCGGGCGCGGCGCGCCTGAATTGATGTTCCTCGGCGCGGAGGTCGCGCCATGGCGCCCGGTCGACAGCGTGACGGCGATGAAGCTCTACGCCGCGTTCCGCTCCGGCGGCTTTCTCGGCGAGCTGACGCGGGCGCGCTTTCTCGCCGCGCTGGGCGCGGAGCGGGCGCGCGATCTGTTCCCCAGCGTCGCCGGCCCCGCGATCCCCGCGCCGCCCGCCTTCGGCGCGCCGGCGCCCGAAGCGGCCAGCCCCGAGATCGGCGCCGCGCCGCCGCCGGTTTTCTTCGACCGCGGCGGGCATGCTTGGGCGGCGGCCGGCGCCCGCTCCGCCTCGCGCGCGCCGCTATTTGCGACGGAGGCGCAGGCGCCGCTGAGCGCGCCGGGCCAATGGTACATCGCGCGCCTCTCATTCGGCCCAGCCGCCGCGCCCGACATCGCGGTGGAGATCGAACCGGAGATTGATCCGGAGGCGGAGGGCGCTCCGGCGGCCCCAGCGCCGCGCGGCGCGGCGCCCGAAGAAGCGCCCGAGCCGCCGACGCCCGAGGCGCTGGCCGCGCGCGCGGCCGCCGCCGAAGCGGAGACGCGGGAGCTGATCGGCGCGACGCTGCCCGGCGCGCCGGCGATCTTGTTCGGCCGCAACAAGGAGCTCGCCTGGGGCGCGACCAGCCTCGCCGCCGATGTCGGGGATCTCTTCATTGAAAAGCTCGATCCCGACGATCCCGATCGCTACCAGACGCCCGAGGGCTGGGCGGCTTTTGAAACGCGGGAGGCCGCGATCCCGCTCGGCGACGGCAAAGCCTTGGCCGCGGCGCTGCGGGCGACGCGCCATGGGCCGGTGCTGCCGCTCGACTGGCCGGAGATCGCGGCGGTCACGCCCGAAGGCCATGTCGCGGCGCTCGCCTGGACGGTGCTGGCCGAAGATGATCGGAGCCTCGAGGCGGCCCTCGGCCTCAGCCGCGCGACGGATGTGTTCGACGCGCTGAAAGCGGTCGAGGGCCATGTGGCGCCGCCGCAAACGCTGATGCTGGCCGATCGGCGTTCGATCGCGCTCGCCGCGGTCGGCCGCATCCCGCGGCGCGACCGGCGCAGCCGCGCCAAAGGGGTGCTGCCCGCCAGCGGCTGGCGGGCGGAGAACGACTGGCTCGGCTGGGCCGATCCGCTGGACGCGCCGCGGGTGATCGACCCGCCGAGCGGCCTTCTCGCGCATGCCGACAACCGCATCGGCGGCGCGGCCTTTCCTGACCATATCGGCTATGACTGGGCCGCGCCTTATCGGATCGATCGACTCACTAAGCTTTTGAACGCACGTGAGTTTCATACGATCGATAGCTTTCAATCGGTGCAAACCGACACGGTGTCGGAAATGGCGCGCAGCGTTCTGCCGCTGATCGCCGGCGCGCTCTGGCGCGCGCGCTCCGGCGAGACCGGCGCGCGGCGCGAGGCGCTCGATCGGCTCGCCGCGTGGAACGGCGACATGGACGCTTTCCTCGCCGAGCCGCTGATCTTCGCCGCCTGGACGCGGGCGCTCACCCGGCGGCTGACCAAGGACGAACTCGGCCCGCTCGCCGCAGCTTTCGATGGCGCCCGCCCGGAGTTCCTCGAGCGCGTCTATCGCGACCAGACCGGCGCCGGAGCGCGGTGGTGCGACGATATCCGCACCGAGACGGCGGAGAGCTGCGCGGCGATGTCGAGCCTCGCGCTCGACGACGCGCTGCGCTTTCTCTCCAAGCGCTATGGCGATCGGGTCAGCGGCTGGCGCTGGGGCCGCGCGCATGAAGCCGCGCATGAGCATGCGCCGTTCGGAGAAGCGCGGCTGATCGGCGCGCTGCTCTCGGTGCGCCAAGAGACCGGCGGCGGCGATCACACCATGCTGCGCGGACGCCAAATCGGCGGCGGCCGCAAACCGTTTCAAAACGTCGTGGCGGGCGGGTTTCGCGCGATCTACGATTTTCGCGATCTCGATCGAAGCCTGTTCGCCGTCGGTCCCGGCCAGAGCGGCCATTTTCTCTCGCGCCATTACGATGATTTCGCCGATCTCTGGCGCGCGGGAGAATACGCGCCGCTCTCGCTCGATCGTCAGGACGCCGAAGCAGGCTCGGTCGGCGTGATCCGGCTGCGCCCGCCGCCCATCCCATCGCCGGCGCCGCCCGCCGCGCCCACGACGAGCGTCGCCGCGCCGAGACGCCGCGGCGACGCCGGTTGAGCGCGCGCGAGGCGCAGGAGGCTCGAGCCATGCGAATCTTCTATTCCGAGAAACACGCGCTTCGCGACGCGCAAACCGAACTCGACGGCGGCCTCCTCGCCCGGCCTTACGAGCATCCCGGCCGCATGACGCGCATTCTCGAGGCGCTTAAGGCGCGCGGGCTCGGCCCGGTGGAGCCGCCCGGCGCGTATGGTCTCGATCCGGTGCGCCGCGTGCATGACGCGGCCTATCTGCACTTTCTCTCGCGCTGTTGGCGCGAATGGCGCGCAGCCGGGCATGAGGGCGAGGCGATCCCCGTGATCTGGCCGTCGCGGCGGCTCTGGCGCGAGATCGCGCCGAAAAACATCGAGGGCATGCTCGGCTTTTACGCGCTGGCCGCCGAGACCTCGATCACCGAAGGCACGTGGGAGGCGGCCAAAGCCGCGGCCGATACGGCGCTGAGCGCGGCGGCGGCGATCGCGGCGGGCGCGCCGGCGGCCTTCGCGCTCTGCCGCCCGCCCGGCCATCACGCCGCGGCGGACATGTTCGGCGGGTATTGCTTCTTGAACAACGCCGCCATCGCCGCCCAAGCGCTGCGCGACGCCGGGGCGGAACGGGTCGCCGTGTTGGATGTGGATTTCCACCATGGCAACGGCACGCAATCGATTTTCTACGACAGGCGGGATGTGTTCTTCGCCTCGATCCATGGCGCGCCGGAGGATGCGTTCCCACATTTTCTCGGCTACGCCGATGAGACCGGCGCCGGCGCGGGCGAAGGGTTCACCGCCAATTATCCGCTCAGCCGCGGGACGGCGTGGCCGGAATGGAGCGCGGCGCTGGGCGACGCGCTGGCCCGCCTCAAGGTCTTCCGGCCCGAGGCGCTGGTGCTGTCGCTCGGCGTCGACGCTTATCATGGCGATCCGATCTCGTTCTTCGCGCTTGAGACGGAGGATTTCCAGCGGATGGGCGCGGCGATCGCCGGGCTCGGCGCGCCGACGGCGCTGGTGATGGAGGGCGGTTACGCCGATGACGCGCTGGGCGTGAACGTGGTCGCCGCGCTGGAGGGCTTCAGCGGCGGCGGCGCGCGCTGAGGCGCGCGAATGCGCCTTGACGCCTCTGCGCGGCGCCGTCACCCCTCGGCGAACCGAGCGCGCGCGGCGCGCTCCGCGGCTTTGGGAGGGATCGATGGCGCGCACCGCGTTTCTGGGCTTGGGCGTGATGGGCGGGCCGATGGCCGGCTGGCTGGTGAAAGGCGGGCACGCCTGCGCCGCCTATAACCGCACCGCCGCGAAGGCGGAGGCCTGGGCGACGCTCTACAGCGCCGACGGGCCGGCGACCGCCGCGCCGACGCCGGCCGCCGCGGCTGAGGGCGCCGAGTTCGTCATGGCCTGCGTCGGCGCCGATTCCGATCTGCGCGAGGTCGCGCTTGGGCTGAACGGCGCCTTCGCCGCCATGACGCCCGGCGCGATTTTCATCGACCACACCACCGCTTCGGCGGAGATCGCGCGCGAGCTGCACGCTGAAGCGCAGAACCGCGGGATCCACTTCATCGACGCGCCGGTCTCGGGCGGCCAAGCGGGCGCGGAGAACGGTCAACTCACCGTGATGTGCGGCGGCGACGAGGCCGCCTACGCCGAGGCCGAGCCGGTGATCATGGCCTATTCCAAAGCCTGCAAGCGCCTCGGCGGTCCTGGCGCCGGACAACTCACCAAAATGGTGAACCAAATCTGCATCGCTGGGCTTGTCCAAGGCCTCTCCGAAGCGCTGCATTTCGCCGAGGCGGCCGGGCTCGACGGCGAAGCGGTGATCGAAGCGATCTCCAAAGGCGCCGCGGGATCCTGGCAGATGGAGAACCGCCACAAGACCATGCTGGCCGATGAGTTCGAGTTCGGTTTCGCGGTGGATTGGATGCGTAAGGATCTCGGCATCTGCCTCGCGGAGGCGAACCGCAACGGCGCGTCGCTGCCGGTGACCGCGCTGGTCGACCAATTCTACGCCGATCTTCAAGCCATGGGCGGCGGCCGCTGGGACACCTCGAGCTTGATCAAACGGCTGAAGCGGTGACGCCCGAGGCGCTCGTCACGCGCTTCTCTCACGAGGTGTGGAACCAGGCGGACGAGGCGGCGGCTCATGAGGGGCTGGCGCCCGACTTTCGCTTCGGCGGATCCTTGGGGCCGGAAACCGCAGGCGTCGCTGGATTTATCGATTATATGCGTTCGGTGCGCGCGGCGCTGGCGGCCTATGAATGCGTGATCGAGGAGATGATCACCGCCAACGATCGCCTCGCCGCGCCGATGACGTTCAAAGGCGTCCACCAGGCCGCGTTCTTCGGCGTTCCTTCGAGCGGCTGCGAGATCCGTTGGGCCGGCGCGGCTTTCTTCACGTGTCGCGACGACAGGATCAGCGCGCTCTGGGTTTTGGGGGACGTGGATCGCGTCAAGGCCCAGCTTGGCGCAGCGCACAGCGCGGGTCTCGCCGCGCCTTAAGGGGCGCTCGCAGCCGCCTATCAAAACCAACTATCGGGCAGGATCCGCGTGCGGCGCCCTGGTGTGAAGCGTGAGTATTTGCCGCCTTGCAAGCTCGCCCCAGCGAAGACGCCGCCGCGGCCAAAGACGTAGGAAATCACGGGCTTGGTGTCCTTGGTCGTGTCGATCGCGACCTCAGCGCCGAGATCGAGCGCTGCGATCTCGGCGTCGGCGCCCAGCTCGAGCCCTTCTCGGGCGAGAAAGGTTTGGAAGGCGTCTTCGGTCATAAAGAACAGCGCCTGGTTGACCTCCTGCACGCCGCCTTGAAAGCCGAAGGAGGCGGCGCCGTAATACCAATAGCTGTGGATGCGATCATCCTTGATCAATTGGCCTTCGCCATAGGCGCCGCCGAGGATCAAGGCGCCTTTGGTGATCCGCGGAATGATCAACGTCGCCACCGCGCTCTCGTAATAGCGCCGGGTGATGGGATTGAAGCGGAACATCTCTTCCCGCGCCTGGAGCACCTCTTGGCTGATGCGCACCGCGCTTTTCGCCAGCGCGGGCTTAGGCGCGGCGGCGACGCCGGCGCCAAGCCCCAGCGCCGCGCCGCAGCTTACGTAGGACGCCACAGGATCGAAACGGCCTGAAGGACGCAGCGTCTCATTGAGCAGCGTCTCATTGAGCAGCGTCTCATTGAGC
>JBCBCG010000198.1:0-7897 GCA_038530925.1 Pseudomonadota bacterium | reverse complement strand
CACATCCGCAATCTTCTGCTCCGCCGTCGCGCGGCGCTCCTGAGCATGGATCGCTTTGAGCATTTTCGCCACCTCCCGCACCTTGCCAGACTGCACATGGCTGAAAACATTGCGGTGGAAATGAACCGAGCAGCGTTGCCATTGGGCGTCCGGCAGATACTCGGCCGCACTTTCGACCAAGCCGCTGCAGGCGTCCGCGACGATGAGCTCAACGCCCTGAAGCCCGCGATAAGGCGGCGGACCAGCGTGGTCGGCGCGTTTCCGGGCGGCGATGCGCCTGAACCTGGCCGCGGCCCGCCTACGCCACATCGCCGCGACCAACTGGTCGACGCGGCGATATATGGCCATGGAGCCGTTGGCTGCGATGAAGAACCAAGACGCCGGAGCCGCAATCGCATAGACTTCGATGTCCGAGAGGTTCCGGCCGCTATCAATACTTCGCACGGCATCAGACGTGCGGTGTATCAGGCCTCAGGGCGAAGCTTCGGGACGCATCGAAAGGCGGCGCATGGCCACGCTTGATTGGAACGCGCGGTTCGACACCGACGATTATGTGTTCGGCCGCGCGCCTTCGCAGTTTCTGAAGCGCCGCGTCGCGCTGCTGCGCGCGGGGATGAGCGCGCTGCTGGTCGCCGATGGCGAGGGGCGTAATTCGGTGTGGCTCGCCGAACAAGGCCTCGCCGTTCGCGCCTTCGATCCCGCGCCGACGGGCGTCGCCAAAGCGCAGCGCCTGGCGGCGGAGCGCGGCGTTTCGATCGAGACCGAAATCGCCGATGTCGAGAGCTTCGACTGGGATGCGACGCAATATGATCTCGTGGTCGGGATCTTCATCCAATTCGCCGGCCCGGCGCTGCGCGCGGCGATGTTCGGCGGTATGCTTCGCGCGCTAAAGCCCGGCGGCCTTTTGCTGCTGCATGGCTACACGCCGAAACAGCTCGACTACGGCACAGGCGGGCCGCCCTATGTCGAAAACCTCTACACCGAAGCGCTGCTCCGAGACGCGTTCGGCGTCCTCGAAATCGAGGAGCTCATCGCCTATGAGCGAGAGCTGCAAGAAGGCGCCGGCCATGCGGGGATGTCCGCGCTGATCGACTTGACGGCGCGCAAGCAGGCGGCTGAGCGACCCTGACACTCTCCGTGGCGGATGTCTGGCGCGCAGTGTCGCGTGTGGCCGCCGCCTCCTCAGGCGCATTCTTCGCCAGCGCGAACCGCCGCTCCGACGGCGACGCGCCAAATCCCCTTCGGAGCCGTAGAACCAGCACGAGTGGAATAGCTGCGCCTCTTGGTCGAAGCGATCACCGGATGCGATGACCACGCCGCGGCGTATGCGTCATCACACAAAAAAAGAGCGGCGCCGAAGCGCCGCTAAAAGCGCCTCGCCCTGGACAGAGCGAGGCGTCAGGGAGGAACCTGTTACTGGCCGCCGCCAAGCGCGTGGACGTAGACGGCGAGGGACTTCACCGTCGTGTCGTCCAGACGCTCGCTCCAAGCTGGCATCACGCCATGGCGCGGCTGGCGGATCTGGTTGGCGATGCTGTCCGCGTCGCCGCCGAACAGCCAGATCGCATCCGCGAGACGCGGCGCGCCCTGATAGGGATCGCCCTCGCCCTCAGAGCCGTGGCAGGAGGAGCAATTGTCCTCGAAGACCACCGCGCCCTGGGCCGACAGCTGCGCGTCATGCGGCAGCCCGCCAAGGCTGAGCACGAATTGCGTGGCCGCGTCGATTTCCGGCTCCTCGAGGATCTCGCCGAAGACCGGCATCTCCGAGTAGCGCGACTCGTCGCTCGCATTCCGCACGCCATGCGCGATGGTCTGGTGGATCTCCTCGATCTCGCCGCCCCAAAGCCAGGCGTCGTCATTGAGGTTCGGATAGCCCTGAGCCTCCGCCCCGGCGGCGCCGGAGCCGTGACATTGCGAGCAATTCACTGCGAAGGCCGCGCGGCCCGCCTGGATCGCGAAGCCCGAAAGCTCCGCATCTCCGCGGATCGTCTCAAGATCCGCCGCGGCGATCCGATCCCGCCAGACCGCTTGGGACTCGCGATGATCCACGATCGCCTGACGCACCTCGTCGCGGCTCGAATAGCCGAGCACGCCGCGGGTGTAGTCCGTCAGCATCGGCCAGGCCGGATAGGCGATCATATAGCCGATCGAGAAGACGATCGTGGCGTAGAAGATCGAGAGCCACCACCGCGGCAGCGGGTTGTTCAGCTCCTTGACGCCGTCCCATTCATGGCCGGTCGTCTCGATCCCCGTGACCTCGTCAACGTTGTTCTTGTCGTGATCTGACATCTCAGCTCTCCTCCGCCCCGCCTTGCGGCCGATGGCCGGCAGGGACGTCTTGGAAGGGGATCTGCGCCGCGTCATCCGCCTGGGCGCGCATGCCCGGCATCAAAACGCGGATGACAACCCCGAGGAAAAACAGCGTCATCGCCAGCAGCGCCCAGCTATCGGCGAATTCGCGCATGGCGTTATAGGTCTCCATCACGCGCCTCCGCCGCATCGCTGGCGAGCTCGGTCTCAGCGGTCTCGGACGCCGGAGCGCCCTCGGCCACGAGATTCGGCTCGTAGGTGTCGAAGTCGACCAGAGTGCCGAGCATCTGCAGATAGGCGATGACGGCGTCGAGCTCGGTGATGTCGCTCGGATCGCCGTCGAAGGCGCGCGCGTTGGCTTTGTCGCCATAGCGCTCGATCAGCCCATCCACATCCGCGTCGTCCGCCTCGGGCCGGGCTTGAGAGAGCGCGTCGGTCGTGGCCATCGCGATCTGCTCGTCCGTGTAGGGCACGCCGACCCAGCGATTGGCGACGAGATTGTCGCCAAGCGTGGCGATGTCGAGCTGGCGCTCCTCAAGGAAGCTGTAGCTCGGCATGATCGACTCAGGCACCACCGAGCGCGGATCGCGCATATGGTCCACATGCCACTCATCCGAGTAGCGCCCGCCAACCCGGGCCAGATCAGGCCCGGTGCGCTTCGAGCCCCATTGGAACGGGTGGTCGTACATGCTCTCCGCCGCGAGGGAGAAGTGGCCGTAGCGCTCCACCTCGTCCCGCATCGGGCGGATCATTT
This sequence comes from Pseudomonadota bacterium, assembly GCA_038530925.1. GTDB lineage: Bacteria > Pseudomonadota > Alphaproteobacteria > Rhodobacterales > Rhodobacteraceae > JALEGB01. The sequence goes on along the minus strand of JBCBCG010000198.1, from coordinate 4,833 downwards.
GGCTGTGGCAGGTGTAACACCCTTCGCGGATGTACACATCCCGCCCAGCCAGCTCCAGCGGCGTATAGGGCCGCATCCCCTCGACCTCCTCGATGGTGTTCTCGAGGTAGAAGAGAGGCGCGATCTCGACCACGCCGCCGATGGAGACGACCACAAGGCTCAACGCCATCAGAAGGGTCGCATTTTTCTCGATTACTTCGTGTTTCATCGTCGCCTCCTACTGAGCCGGCACGGCCTGAGGCGTCGGCTGCGCTTCGCCGCGCAGATCGCCCCGGATGGTGCGGTAGAGGTTGTAGACCATGATCACGCCGCCCAGCAGGTAGAGCAGCCCGCCGAAGACACGCAGCACATAGAAGGGATGCATCGCCTCGGTGGTTTCCGCGAAGCTGTAGACCAGGAAGCCCAGCTCGTTGGTTTCGCGCCACATCAGGCCCTGCATGATGCCGCTGACCCACATGACCGCCGCGTAGACGACGATGCCGAGGGTGGCGAGCCAGAAGTGCCAGTTGACGAGCGCGTGGCTATAGAGCCGCTCCCGCTTCCACAGCACCGGCGTCAGATAGTATAGCGCGCCGAAGCTGATCATGCCGACCCAGCCCAAAGCGCCAGAATGCACGTGGCCGATGGTCCAGTCGGTGTAGTGGCTGAGCGAGTTGACGGCCTTGATGGACATCAGCGGCCCTTCGAAGGTGCTCATGCCGTAGAAGGCGATGGAGATCACCATCATCCGGATCACCGGATCGGTCCGCAGCTTGTCCCAAGCGCCTGACAGCGTCATGAGCCCGTTGATCATGCCGCCCCAGCTCGGCATCCACAGCATGATGGAGAACACCATGCCCAGCGTCTGCGCCCAGTCGGGCAGCGCGGTGTAATGCAGATGGTGCGGTCCGGCCCAGATATAGAGGAAGATCAGGGACCAGAAGTGCACGATCGACAGCCGGTAGGAGTAGACCGGACGGTTCGCCTGCTTCGGCACATAATAGTACATCATGCCAAGGAAGCCGGCGGTCAGGAAGAAGCCCACCGCGTTATGGCCGTACCACCATTGCGTCAGCGCGTCCTGCACGCCTGAGAAGGCGCTGTAGCTTTTCGAGCCGAAGAACGACACCGGCATCGCCAGGTTGTTCACCACATGCAGCATCGCGATGGTCACGATGAAGGCGAGGTAGAACCAGTTGGCGACATAGATGTGCGGCTGTTTGCGCTTCCACAGCGTGCCGAGGAACACGAGCAGATAGGCGACCCAAACGATCGTCAGCCAGAGATCGATGTACCACTCGGGCTCGGCGTATTCACGCGAGGTGCTGCCGCCCAGGATATAGGCCGTCGCCGCCAGCAGGATGAAGAACTGGTATCCCAGCATCACGAACCAGGCGAGATCGCCGCCCCAAAGCCGCGCGCCCGTTGTGCGCTGCACAACATGGAACGACGTCGTCAGCAGCGCGGAGCCGCCGAAGGCGAAAATCACAGCCGAAGTGTGCAGCGGCCGAAGACGCCCGAACGTCAGATACGGCTCGATGTTGAGCTGCGGATACGCCATCTGCAGCGCGACCAGCACACCGACGGTGAAGCCCACAACGCCCCAGATCGCCGTCATGATCACGCCGAAGCGCACCACGTTCATCTGGTATCCGTCGTCGTCGTCGGCGAAGTACGCCGGCGTTTGACGAACCATAACTGTACGCGCCAGCAGGAAAGTTGCGACGACGGCGAACAGCCCCATATGGAACGAGTAGACAGGGTCTCGTCCATTTAAGGCGGCGAAAGCGGTTAGAAGCGCCGCCGCCGCGAATATTAAAGATCTAGCCGCCACTCCCATTGGCGCGCCCTCCTAAGCAGGTGTTACCCACGGCCCCGCATTCCCGAACGCCGTGAGGACGAGACGAGAAGACCCGAGGTCGCATTTCTGTAGAAACGGCGCGGCGTCGGCTCCTTGATCCGGATCAAAGCGCCGACGCTTCAAAGGTCGCACTAAGGCTTCAGCACACAGAACTAAAGGCAGCGGAGCAGAGTCGACATCATGACATCTCGGACGACTGAGGCGCGTCGGAGCCGCTCAGGCGCGGCCGATGCGCCGCCGCCTGAGAACGGCGCGCGCGCCGCCTTGTTCCGCGCCCTAGCGGAGGAGGCGCAGGAGGAGCTCAGGCTCTGCGATGAGGTGGAGGCGCTGGCGGACCATTTGCCGGAGATGTGCGCCTCATGCTGCAGCCGCATGGGCGCGCAGCTGGTGCGCCGCGCGCGCGAAGAGGAGTATGCGATCGGCGCGTGCATGATCGCGCAGCTGCGCGCCGATCCTTATGGCGAGACCGCCGTTCTCAAAGCGGCGCTTGATCAAGCGCGGCTCGACCGCATCGATGATCAGGGCGTCGCCTTCGAGCTTTCCGAAGCGCTGGTGCAAGCCGCCGTGGCCAAAGGCCGAGCCGGCGCGCCGGCGCTTGGCTATTTGATGCGGAACTTCTTTGAAGGGCGCCGGCGGCGCACGGCGTGGGAGAGCGCCGCGCTGTTCGAGCCCGCCAAACTGCTGCTGTCGGACGGGGCCTGCGCCGATCTCTTCGCCTCGGCGACCGCCGGCGGCCATGGCGGCCTCGGCGGCGCCGGCGGCGATGAAGCGAACCGTCGCCGCGCCAATTGGGCCTGGCGGCGTCCGGTCTGGGCCGACGCGGCGCTCGGCGAGACGCCGCCTCCGCCTCTCAAGGATCCGCGGCGCATCCCGCTGGCCGACCTCTGGAGCGCGCCGACGCCGCGCTGCCCGCGTTGCGACAAGCGCGGCTGATCCGTCTTCGCGCATGAGCGGCCCACCGACCAAGCACGTCTCAGGCGCCTAGCGCCCCAATCGGCGCCAGCGCGTCTTTCACCCTGCGCCAAAACCCGGTAGGCCGCTGACGCCGTCCGCTCGCAAGCGGGCGGCGTCGCGCGTCGCCGCGGCCCCGCAATCCATGCGATCAGACGCCCGCGGCGCGCCAGCAGAGACCTCCAAGCTGAGACCCCCAAGCTGAGACCCCCATGCCCGAGCTGATTTTTGAGCTGTTCTCCGAGGAGATTCCCGCCCGGATGCAGGCCAAGGCGAGCGCAGATCTCGCCGCGGCCTTTCGGAAAGGCTTCGCGGAGGCGAAGGTGGCGCATGGCGAGATCCGCGCCTTCGCCACGCCGCGGCGCCTCGCGCTCCATGTCGCGGATCTGGCGCGCGCGACCGAGGCGGCGCGAGAGGAGCTAAAGGGCCCGCGCGCCGATGCGCCGGAAAAGGCCCTGGCCGGCTTTCTGCGGAAAACCGGCTTGGCGAAAGACCAGCTCGAGCTCCGCGACGACAAGAAAGGCCAGGTCTATTTCGCCGTGATCGAGACGCCGGCGCGGCCGGCGGACGCGGTGATCTCAGAGATCGCGCCGGCGATCATCAAAGGCTTTCCCTGGCCGAAATCCATGCGCTGGGGCGCAGGAGCGCTGCGCTGGGTGCGGCCGCTGCGCGCCATTCTCTGCGTGATCCGCGACGGCAAGGAGACCGCGGTCGCGCCGTTCAGCGTCGATGGGATCGAGGCGGGCGACGTGACTTATGGCCATCGCTTCATGGCGGCGGATCGCAAATCCGGCGGCCTCAGCGCCAAACCGATCAAGGTGAAGAGCTTCGCACAGTACCGAAAAGCGCTCGCGGAGGCGCATGTGGTGCTCGATCCCGCTGAACGCGAGGCGCTGATTCTCGACGGCGCGCGACGTTTGACCGCAGCCTCCGGCCTCGAACTTGTTGAAGATCCAGGCCTTGTGCGCGAGGTTGCAGGCCTTGTCGAGCATCCCGAGCCGCTTCTCGGCGCCATTGCGCCTGAATTTCAAGCTTTGCCGCCGGAGGTGCTGCGCGTCTCGATGAAGGAGCACCAGAAATTCTTCTCCGCGCGCGAGCCGAAAAGCGGCCGGATCACGGGTTTCGTGACCGTTGCGAACATCGCCGCGCCCGATGGCGGCGCCACGATTCTCGCCGGCAACGAACGCGTCCTCCGCGCGCGCCTCGCCGATGCGATGTTTTTCTATCAGAACGACCTTTCCGCGCCGCTTGAGGCGATGACGAAAAAACTCAAAACGGTCGTGTTTCACAATCAACTGGGCAGCCAAGCCGACCGCGTCGCGCGGCTTGCGCCGCTCGCCAGAGCGCTGGCGCCGCTCACCGGCGCCGATCCGGGTGAGGCGGAGCGCGCGGCGCGCCTCGCCAAAGCCGATCTCGTCTCGGAGATGGTCTACGAATTTCCGGAGCTTCAAGGTTATATGGGCCGGGTCTACGCCGCTGAGGCGCAGGAGCCTACGTCTGTCGCCGATGCGATCGAGGGGCATTACGCACCGCTCGGGCCCACGGATGACGCGCCGCGGGCGCCGGTTAGCGCCGCGCTAGCGCTCGCCGACAAGCTCGACCAGCTCGCAGGCTTCTGGGCCATCGGCGCCAAGCCGACCGGATCGGGCGATCCCTTCGCGCTCCGCCGCGCCGCGCTCGGCGTGATCCGCATCGTGCTCGAGAACGGCTATCGGCTGAGCCTTGATGACGCGCTCGCCGGCCACGTCGAGCGGCTGGCGCCGCATCTGACCGACGGCGCGTTCGATGACGCGGCGCGCGCCGATCTTCTCAGCTTCCTCGCCGACCGGATGAAGGTTTCGCTGCGCGACGCCGGCGCGCGCCACGACGTCGTCGAGGCGGTGTTCGGGCTGGCGCGCGCCATGGGCCGACCGGCGGCGGATGATCTCACGCTCGCGAAAAAGCGGATCGACGCGGTCGGCGCGCTGCTCGGCTCAGCGGATGGCGAGAACCTGCTCGCCGCTTTCAAGCGCGCCAACAACATCCTGACCGCCGAAGAGGCG
>JBCBCG010000197.1:0-8038 GCA_038530925.1 Pseudomonadota bacterium | reverse complement strand
CGGCGGAGCGTTCCCTCGGCCTCGCGCCGGGCCGCGCGCGGCGCTTCGCCTTCGAGCGCTTCGCCAGCCATCAGCCGCACGCCTATGCGGCGTTCCGGGAGACGTTCCTGACGACGACGCCCGCGGTGGAGACGGCGGCGCCGTTTGCGCTTGGCTTTGATCGCGACGAAGGCGCGGTCGCCGCGGCGCGGGCCAACGCCGCGCGCGCCGGTCTCGGCGCCGCGGCGCGCTTCGAGGTCCAGCCGATCAGCGCGCTCAGCCGGCCCGAAGGCCCGCCAGGCCTCGTGATCGTCAACCCGCCCTATGGCTCCCGGATCGGCGCGCAAGGCCCGCTTCATGGGCTCTACGCGGCGCTTGGCGCACGGCTGCGCGAGGTCTGCCAAGGCTGGCGCGTCGGCCTCGTCACCTCAGAGCCGGGGCTCGCGCGCGCCACCGGGCTGCCCTGGGTCGAGCCTGGGCCGCCAACGCCCCATGGCGCCCTCAAAATCCGGCTCTATCAAGCCGGCCCGCTCTGACGGCGCCGCGCCTCCGCGCGCCGCTCCCAGGCGAACCAGATCTCCAAAAGCGCAAGGTAAGGCAGGTAGAACGCAAAGAGCGTGATCTGATCGAAGAGCCCGGTGAAATCCGGCTCGGCGCCAAGCCCGCCCGTCGCCATATGCCAAAGCGTGTAATGCGCGCGGTAGATCCAAGAGCCGAGCGCCAGCACCACCGCGCGCAGCGCCCAGCGCCGATGCGCCTCGAAAGCGCCGGCGCGCGCCAAGCGAACCGCCATAACCGGCGCGAGCAGCGTCAGCGCCCCGTAAAGCGCGAAGGCGCCGTCCATCAGCGGCCCGCCGATCGTACCGCGAAGCGCGATGAAGACGAGCCCGCCCAGCGCGCTGAGCGCCGCGCACACCGCGAACGCATAGCCCGACGCGCGATGGAGCCGCGGCCAGCGCCGCCGGAGCGGGCCGATGATCTGCGTCAGCGCCAGGAGCGTGATCGCCGCGCCGGCGATCATATGCAGCGCCAACGCGGCGTTGGTGGCCGCCGCGCCCCGCTCAAAGAGCCGCGAGCCGTCGCTCAGATCCAGCACCAGCCCGCGCGCCCCGAACACCGCCGCATAAACGATGAACGGCGCCGCGCCGAGGAGCAGCAACAGCCAGAGCGTGGAAAGACCGATGCGGCGGGCGAGGCTGAGAGGCGGCGCATGGCCGAACCGATGGATCGCGCGCGGCGCCGCCGGCCTTCCCGCCGCGACGTCGCTCATCCGCGATCCCGCCAGCGATTGGTGATGGGATAGCGCCGATCGAGCCAAAAGGCGCGCGGCCCGAGTTTCGGCCCCGGCGCGGCTTGGCAGCGCTTATATTCAGAGAGATAAACGAGGCGCTCCACCGCCTCCACCGTCGCGCGGTCATACCCGTCCGCGACGATCTCGGAAAGGCTCGCATCCTGTTCGATCAGCCGCTCGAGGATGGCGTCGAGAACCTCGTAGGGCGGCAGGCTGTCTTCGTCCTTTTGATCCTCGCGCAGCTCCGCGCTTGGCGGCTTGTCGATAATGCGTTTCGGGATCACCGGCGCGGCGGCGCCCTTCATCCAGGCGCGGTGCTGCGCGTTGCGCCAGCGGCAGATGGAGAACACGCGCGTTTTGTATAGGTCCTTCAGCGGATTATACGCGCCGCACATGTCGCCGTAGAGCGTGGCGTAGCCGACGGCGACCTCCGATTTGTTGCCGGTGGTCAAAAGCAGCGCGCCGGTTTTGTTCGAGAGCGCCATTAAATAGAGCCCGCGCAGGCGCGATTGCAGGTTCTCTTCCGTCAAGCCGCGTGGCAGCCCGGCGAAGAACGGGGCGAGCGCCGCCTCCAGCGCGTCGACGCCGCTTTCGATCGGCACGGTCTCAAGCCGGCAGCCGATCGCCTCGGCGCAGGCGGCGGCGTCCTCAAGGCTCTCGGCGCTGGTGAATTTCGAGGGCAGCATCACCGCGCGGACATTCTCAGGGCCGAGCGCGTCGGCGGCGATCGCGGCGGTCAGCGCGCTGTCGACGCCGCCTGAGAGGCCGAGCAACGCCTCCTTAAAGCCGTTCTTGGCGAAATAGCCGCGCAACCCCGCAACCATCGCGTGGTAGTCGGCCTCGAGCCCGTCGGGCGGCGTGGCGAGCGGCGTCTCGGGATCCGTACGGCGGCAGCGCCAGCCGTTCGGTCCGCGCTCGAAGGTGACGCGCAGCGCCGCCTCCTCGAAGAACGGCGCCTGAGCCGCTAACGCGCCGCCTTGGTCGAGCGCGAAGGAGCCGCCGTCGAACACCTGATCGTCCTGTCCGCCGACGAGGTTGAGATAGGCGAGCGGCAGGCCGGTCTCGACGACGCGGGCGACCATGCGCGGGATCCGGTCGATCTCGTATTTGCCGCGCGCGTAAGGTGAGCCGTTCGGGACGATCAAGATCTCCGCGCCGCTCTCAGCCAGCGTCTCGGCGAGATGCGGCGTCCAGGCGTCCTCGCAGATCGGCACGCCGATGCGCGCGCCGCGCACGGCGATCGGACCGCTCTCAGGCCCCGGCGTGAAAAGCCGCTTGTCGTCGAAGACGCCGTAATTGGGCAGATCCCATTTGCGGAAGACGCCCTTCACCGCCCCGCCCTCGAGCAGCCACACCGCATTATAGAGCGCGTCCTCGCGCAGCGCCGGGCCGCCCACCAACGCGGCGGGCCCGTCCGAGAAGCGCGCGGCGAGCGTTTCGATCGCCGCTTCGCAGGCGGCGATGAAGGCCGGCTTCAGCACCAGATCCTGGGTTTGAAACCCGGCGATCGCCATCTCCGGGAGCACGATGAGATCATCGCCTGCCGCCGCCGCCGCGCGCCAGGCCGCTTCGATGCGCTCGGCGTTGCCTTCGACATCGCCGACGATTTGGTCGATTTGCGCGAGCCAGACGCGCAGCCGATCCGCCATGTCCGCTCCCTAAAACGCTGCGCGTTCCCGCGACTCTTTCGCGCCTGAGCGCGCGCGACGCCGCGCCTTCGCGTTTCTCGTCCGCGCGGCGGCGCGTTTGTCAAGCGCGGCGCGGTCCTGTCGCGCAACGTTCGATCCGCCGCGGCGCCCTCTCAACCACCGCCTGAGTTGCGGAGGCGCGCGCTTGCGTCTAGGACAAACGCGGTTCCGAGCGCGAGACCATGGCGCGGCGCTGTGCGGCGTCCGCGGCGGCGCCGCGCCGGAGAGGCTGCGCCACGCCTGGACCAGAGCGCGCCTATGCGAGGGGGATGCCTATGAGAGCGCCGAGCCAGAGCCCGAGAAATGTTGCGCAAAGAAGGGCGCAATCGCGCCGCTCATCCGCGCCGGCCGCGCGCTGGATCACGCACGCTGTGGTTGCGGCGCTGCTCGGCGGCGCGCCTTTTGCGGCCCAGGCTCAGAGCGAATCGGCCGATCCGGGCGTCGCCATCATGCGCTACGACAATGGCGGCGTGTATGAGGGCGAGTTCAAAGACGGCAAGCAGCATGGCCGCGGCACGTTCCAATTGCCCGACGGCTATGAGTACACCGGCGAATGGCGCGACGGGCGCATCGAGGGCGCGGGCGTCGCGAAATACGCCAATGGCTCGGTTTACGAGGGCGAGTTCCTCGACGGCGCGCCGCATGGGGTCGGCACGATCAAATACGCCGATGGCGGCGAGTATTCCGGCGAATGGGCCGGCGGCGTGATCAACGGCAAGGGCGTGGCGCGCTACGCGAACGGCATCGTCTATGAGGGCGAGTTCAAAGACAGCGCGCATCACGGCGCGGGCACGATGAAGAGCCCGAATGAATATCAATATATCGGCGAATGGGTCGAAGGTCTGCAGCAAGGGCAGGGCGAGGCCACCTATCCCGACGGCGCCGTCTATGAAGGCCAGTTCCGCGACGGCAATCGCGATGGCATGGGCACCATAACCTTTCCAGACGGCTTCAGCTTCACCGGCGCCTGGCGGGAAGGGCAGATCCATGGCGAAGGCGTCGCGCAATACGCCAATGGCGACGTCTACCAAGGCCAGTTCCGCAGCGGCAAACGCCATGGCTTCGGCACGATGAAATACGCCACCGGCGCCGAGTATCGCGGCTATTGGGTCAAGGGCAAACGCGGCACCAAGGCCGAAGCGGAAGCGGCGGCGAACGAAACAGAGTAAGCTGCGCGCGCATCCTGCGACATTCGAAACGCTTGCGCGCTCGGCGCATTCTCGTTTGCTGAGCGAGATGGCGCGGCGCGCGGCGCCGGCGCGGAGAGGGACGAGGGGGCGGTTTGAGGATGAGCGATCACGGCGCCGTCTTGCTAATCCTCTTGCTTAGTCGCCCCTGAGCGCGCCGATCCGAGCGGCGCGCGTTCAGGGGATGACCGACGCCGCCCTCCGCCCTAACACGTATTTTTCTGTTGTGACGACGCGCCCAGGCTTCGCTTGGAGATCGTCGCCGCGCGCCAATGAGCCGCTGAATGCGGCGCGGCGCCGCGCGGCGACATCGGGCACGGTCTCATCGCGCGGCGCCCAGGCGCGCCGAAGGCGATGAGCCAAGCCATGGGGCGCGAAAGGATGCTCCAATGACCAACGGCGACCCCGCCTCTTCCGCCGACGCGCCGGCCGACGACCGCGTCTTGATTTTCGACACCACCATGCGCGACGGCGAGCAATCGCCGGGCGCCTCGATGACGCTAGAGGAGAAGCGCCAGATCGGCCGGCTTCTCGACGAGATGGGCGTCGATGTGATCGAGGCCGGCTTTCCGATCGCCTCCGAAGGCGATTTCGAAGCGGTGCGAGACGTCGCCAAGCTGGTTGAGCGCGCTTCCGTCTGCGGCTTGGCCCGGGCGCATCGCGGCGATATCGAGCGCTGCTGGCGCGCCGTCGAGGGCGCGCGCCGGCCGCGGATCCACACCTTTATCGGCACCTCGCCGCTGCATCGCGAACATCAGCTGTCGATGAGCCGCGAGGAGGTGCTCGATAAGATCACTGAAAGCGTCAGCCTCGCGCGCTCCTTCTGCGACGATGTGCAATGGTCGCCGATGGATGCGACGCGGACCGAGCCTGAGTTTTTGGCCGAAACGGTGCGCGTCGCCATCGAAGCGGGCGCGCGCACGATCAACATTCCCGACACGGTCGGCTACGCGATCCCTGGCGAGAGCGCGCGCATCATCGCATCGCTGCGCGAGACGGTGGCGGGCGCGGATCAGGTGGTGTTCTCAACCCATTGCCATGATGATCTCGGGATGGCGGTGGCCAATTCGCTGGCGGCGGTCTCGGCGGGAGCGCGGCAAGTGGAGTGCACCATCAACGGGCTCGGCGAGCGGGCGGGCAACGCCGCGCTCGAGGAGATCGTGATGGCGCTGCAGGTGCGGCGCGACGCGATGCCGTTTGAAACCAGCGTCGACAGCCGCCGTTTGATCGCCGCCTCGCGGCTCGTGTCGACCGTCACCGGCTTTCCGGTGCAGTTCAATAAGGCGATCGTCGGCAAGAACGCGTTCGCGCATGAGAGCGGGATCCATCAGGACGGGATGCTGAAGCACGCGGGCACTTTCGAGATCATGCGGCCCGAAGATGTGGGCCTGCGCAAATCCGATCTCGTGCTCGGCAAGCATTCGGGCCGCGCCGCGTTTCGCGATCGGCTCTCGGCGCTCGGCTTCGAGCTGGGCGAGAACGCGGTTCAGGACGCGTTCGTGCGGTTCAAGAACTTGGCCGACCGCAAGAAAGAGGTGTTTGACGAAGACATCATCGCGCTGGTGGAGGATGCGGCTGCGATCGGCGCGGACGACAGGATCAAATTCGCCTTTCTGCGCGTCGTTTGCGGCTCGGAGGCGCCGCAATCGGCGGATTTGACGCTGGAGATCGACGGGACCGAGCGGCGCTGGACGGCGACGGGCGACGGGCCGGTGGATGCGGCCTTCCACGCGGTCAAAGCGCTCTTTCCCCATGAGGCGCGGCTTGAGCTTTACCAAGTGCATGCGGTCACCGCCGGCACGGACGCGCAGGCGGATGTGACCGTGCGGCTCGAGGAAGAGGGCAAAATCGCCACAGGTTCCGCGTCGGACACCGACACCATGGTCGCCTCGGTCAAAGCCTATGTGAACGCGCTCAACAAGCTATTGGTGCGCCGAGCCAAATCGCGGCCCGAAGACCAGCTCGGCCCGCCGCGCGAGCCCATGCGCTGAGCGCGTCGCGATGGCGCGGCGCGACTCGCGCCGTGCGCGTCTTGTCCGCCGCGGCGCGCCCCCCTAAGAGAGGCGGGCGGCGCGGCGTCAAACTTGCTAAAGACCCGCCTGCGAGAAACGAGTGTTCGGCGCCGGGCGTCGCTGCGGAGAGAGACGTCTCGGCCCGCGGCGATCGCACCGGCGTCCTTCCGCGTTGAAGGCTGTAAGCTTCGACGCCAAAGGGCCTTTCCCGCGCCTTGAAGGGGCCGGCGGTTGAGGCGAGCGGGTTGGTTCACGGCGTCGCCATGCGGGCGGCGAGATGCGTTGGAGTGAGAGGAACAGAGCATGTTCGGCCTTTACGCCCTGTTCAGCTCCGATATGGCGATCGATCTCGGCACGGCGAACACGCTGGTCTACGTCAAGGGCCGCGGCATCGTGGTGAACGAGCCCTCGATCGTCGCCTTTCGCACCGAGCCGCGCCGCGAGGTGATCGCGGTCGGCCATGAGGCGAAGATCATGCTCGGGCGCACGCCGGGCAAGATGCAGACCATCCGGCCGCTGAAAGACGGCGTCATCGCCGATTTCGAAGTCGCTGAAGAGATGATTAAAGCCTTCATCCGCAAGGCCCATCGCCGAGCCGCTTTCGCGCCGCCGCTGGTCATCATCTGCGTGCCGTCGGGCGCGACGCCGGTGGAGCGCCGGGCGATCAAGGACAGCGCTTTGCGCGCCGGGGCGCGGCGGGTGTATCTGATCGAGGAGCCGATCGCGGCGGCGCTGGGCGCCGGCTTGCCGATCGAGGATCCAAGCGCGTCGATGGTCGTCGATATCGGTGGCGGCACGACGGAGGTCGCGGTGATCAGCCTGGCGGATGTCGTCTACGCCGACAGCACGCGGGTCGGCGGCGACAAAATGGATGAGGCGCTGATCAACTATATGCGCCGTCAGCACAGCCTCTTGATCGGCGAGGCTACAGCCGAGCGGATCAAGAAGCAGTTCGGCGCGGCGGTGACGCCTGCGGACGGGCAGGGCGAGACCATGGAGATCCGCGGCCGCGATCTCGTCGACGGCGTGCCGAAAGAGATCGAGATCCATCAAGGTCATATCGCGGATGCGCTGCATGATCCGGTGTTCGCCATCATCGACGCGATCAAAGTGGCGCTTGAGGCGACGCCGCCGGAGCTTGGCGGCGACATCGTCGAGAAGGGAATTATGATGACCGGCGGCGGCGCGCTGCTCGCGGATCTGGACGAGGCGATCCGGCGCGAGACGGGCTTGCCGGTCACCATCGCGGATGAGCCGCTCTCCTGCGTCGCCATCGGCACGGGCATGGCCTTGGAGCAGCTCACCACGCTTAAGGGCTTGCTGAGCGACTGATCGCGCACGGCGGTCAGCGCGCAAGAGGAGGGGTCGGCATGGATGCGGCGCTGAGCGGGCCGGTTCGCACGGCGCTCCGGATCCTGTTCGGAGCGCTCTTGGTGATCTCGTTCTTTCTCTACGTGTTGTGGAGAACCGATAACCCGCGGCTCGCCTGGTTGCGCCAGGCGATGGTCGATTTCGCCGCGCCGGCGTTGGAGAGCGTCGCCGGGCCCTCCAGCGGGCTCGCCAACATCTTCGACGATGTGAAAAGCCTGACCGAGCTGCGGCTCGAGAATGAGCGTTTGCGCGCCGAGCTGCGCCGGGCGCGGCGCTGGGAGAACGACGCCAAGCGCCTTGAGCAGGAGAATGCGCAGCTGCGCGCGTTGAACGCGGTGGCGCCGTCGCCGCGGATCGGGTTCGTGGCGGCGGATGTGATCGCCGATAGCGGCGGGCCGTTCACGCAAAGCGTTATCGTGAACGTCGGCCGGCGCGACGGCGTGCGCGACGGCGCGCCGGCGCGGGATGGGTTAGGCCTTGTCGGGCGGGTGGTCGGCGTCGGGCGCCGCA
>JBCBCG010000196.1:0-8045 GCA_038530925.1 Pseudomonadota bacterium | reverse complement strand
ATGAGACGACGCATCGCGACACGGTGATGAAGATCGTCGCGCCGCGCACGCTGGAGCTGGCGCGGCTCGCAGCGTCAGCCGGCATGGGCTTCAACATCGACGCCGAGGAGCAGGATCGGCTCGATCTCTCGATGGATGTGATCGACGCGGTGCTGGCGGATCCGAGCCTCAAAGGCTGGGATGGGTTCGGCGTGGTGGTCCAAGCCTATGGCCGCCGCGCCGCGCCGGTGATCGAGCATCTGCATGCGCGCGCCGAGGGTCTCGATCGCCGGATCATGGTGCGTCTGGTGAAGGGCGCCTATTGGGATACGGAGATCAAGCTCGCCCAAGAGCTCGGGGCGGCGGATTTCCCGGTGTTCACGCGGAAGGTCAACACCGATCTCAGCTTTCTCGCCTGCGCGCGGCTGCTGCTGGAGCGGCGGGATCGGATCTATCCGCAGTTCGCGACCCATAACGCCCATAGCTGCGCGGCGGTGCTGCAGATGGCGGGAAATGATCGCGACGGGTTCGAGTTCCAGCGGCTGCATGGCATGGGCGAGGCGCTGCATGAGATCTTGCGCAGCGGCGACGGCGCCCGCTGCCGCATTTACGCGCCGGTGGGCGCGCATCGCGACCTCCTGGCCTATCTGGTCCGGCGCCTGCTCGAGAACGGCGCCAACAGCTCCTTTGTAAACCAGATTGTGAATGAGGAGATCCCGCCCGAAGCGATCGCCCGCGATCCGATCGCGGAGATCGAGGGGCTGGGGCGCCCTGGCGGCGCGCCGATCGCCAATCCTGCGATCACGCCGCCGCCGCATCTGTTCGGCGCGGCGCGGCCGAATGCGAAAGGCTGGCGGCTGCAGGAGCCGGCCTCGCTCGAGCCGCTGCTCGCCGCGCGCGAAGCGTTCGCGGAGACGCGGTGGCGCGCGGAGCCAATGCTCGCGCCGGGCGCGCCGACGCCGAGCGGGCCGCTTCGGACGGTGTTCAGCCCTGCCGATCCGTCGCGCGCGATCGGCGAGGTTCGCGACGCCGCCGCGGCCGATGTCGCCGCAGCGCTGGCGGCGGCGCGAGAGGCTCAGCCTGGCTGGTCGGCGACAAGCGCGGCGGAGCGCGCCGCCATCCTCCGCCGCGCCGCGGACGCCTATGAGGCGAACGCGCCGGAGCTGATGGCTCTTCTTGCGCGGGAGGCCGGCAAAATCCTGCTCGACGGCGTCGGCGAGGTTCGCGAAGCGGTGGATTTTCTGCGCTATTACGCGGCCGAGACCGAACGGCTCGCCGCTGAAGCGCCCGGCGAAGCGCGCGGCGTTTTCGTCTGCGTCAGCCCGTGGAACTTCCCGCTGGCGATCTTCACCGGCCAGATCGCCGCCGCTCTCGCCGCCGGCTGCGCCGTGATCGCCAAACCGGCCGAGCAAACCCCGCTCATCGCCGCCCGCGCAGTCGCGCTTCTCCGCGAGGCCGGCCTGCCCGCCGCCGCCCTACAGCTTCTTCCTGGCGACGGGCCAAGCGTCGGCGCGCCCTTGACGCAGAGCCGAGAGATCGCCGGCGTCGCCTTCACCGGCTCGACCGAGGTGGCCCAGCTCATCCATCGCGCCCTCGCCGCGAACGCCGGGCCCGAGGCGGCGCTGATCGCCGAGACCGGCGGGCTCAACGCCATGGTGGTGGACAGCACCGCCCTGCCCGAGCAAGCGGTGCGCGACATCGTCATCTCGGCGTTTCAGAGCGCGGGCCAGCGCTGCTCGGCTCTGCGCGTTCTCTATGTGCAGGAGGAGGCGCGCGAGCGGCTGATCAAAATGCTGTTCGGCGCGATGGACGCGCTTGTCATCGGCGAGCCGTGGGATCCGGCGACGGATGTCTCGCCGGTGATCGACGCCGCCGCGCAAGCGGAGATCACCGCTTATGTCGATGCGGCGCGGGACGCTGGCCAGCTTCTGAAGCGGCTTGCGGCGCCGGCGGACGGCGTGTTCGTCGCGCCGGCGGTGATCAAGGTCGAGGGGATCGGCGCCGTCGAACGCGAAGTGTTCGGCCCGGTGCTGCATGTCGCCAGCTACAAGGCGCGGGACCTCGATGCGGTGGTCGATGCGATCAACGCCAGCGGCTACGGGCTCACCTTCGGGCTCCATACGCGCATCGATGATCGCGTGCAGCAGGTGGTGGAGCGGCTGCAAGTCGGCAACGCCTATGTGAACCGCAATCAGATCGGCGCGGTGGTGGGCAGCCAACCGTTCGGCGGCGAAGGGCTTTCAGGCACGGGCCCGAAAGCGGGCGGGCCGCATTACCTAGCGCGGTTCCGCCACGCGGCGGGCGCGGCGTTGGAGGCGCCATCGTCAGCCGCCGACGCGGCGCCGAACGGCGCACCCCTTATCGCGGCGGACGCGATCGAACGGGCGCTCCGCGCGCTCGATGCGCGGAATTGGGCGGCGCGCGCCGATCGTCTCGCCGTGCTCCGCCGCGCGCTCCGCAGCGCCGGCGCGCCCGCGATCCGCCACGCCCTCGCCGCCGTCGCCGCCTTCGACGCCGGTCCCTACGCCCTTCCCGGCCCGACGGGCGAGAGCAACCAGCTCAGCCTCGCCCCGAAAGGCCCGGCGCTCTGCCTCGGCCCCGGCGCCGAGGCCGCTCTCGCCGAAGCGGTCCAGGCGCTCGACGCCGGCTGCGCGGCGCTGATCCTCTGCCCTGGCGCCGAGGCCGCGGCCGCGCCGCTCATCGCCGAGGGCGCGCCGGTCGCCGCGCTCGAAGGCGCGCTCGATCCCGCCGCGCTCACCGTCGTCTCAGGGCTGAGCGTCATCGCCGCAGCCCGCGGCTCCGAGGAAACCGCTGCGCTCCGCCAGGCTTTGGCGGCGCGCGAAGGCCCGATCCTGAGCCTTGAGACCGATCTGATCGCGCCTGAACGCTATTATCTTGAACGCCATCTCTGCATCGACACGACCGCCTCGGGCGGCAACGCCAGCTTGCTCGCATCCGTCTCGTGAGCCCTGTTGCGGCGGCTCATCGCGATGCGCTGGCGATCATATCCGCAAGGCTCGGCAGCCTGCTCTGTTCGACTTTTGTGAAATCCGCATCGAGGCTGAGCGAGACCGCGTCCCCGACGACCTGCGGCGCCAGAAAGCTCATGCCGTAAGCGCTGCGAACGAAGCTCGTGCGGGCGCTCAGTCCGAAGGCCGGAACTTTCGCGAAGGGATGCTCCGCCAGCGCGCCGAGGATTTCGACATCGAACGACACTGGCTGGGCGATCCCGACCAGCGTCAACGGTCCTGAGATGCGCAGCCGGTTCGGCCCGATGCGCTCGACCCTGCGGCTTTCAAAAGTCGCATAAGGATGCGCGTCGGCGTTCAGCAATCCCTCATGCGTCGCCAACTCACGATCCCAATCGCGGTCGGCGAACTTAGGTCCGAGCCGATTATACGCCGTGAACACGCTGTTGACTGTGGTCACGCAGCGCGTTTGCAAGGCGCTCACCGGCTCGGCGACCAAAATGAAGCAGTCGACCAGCGCAAAATTGGCGTAGTAATTCGAAAGACCCATATGGCGCACGCTGAATTTCAGCGTCGCATGGGTTGGATCAAGCGCGTAGACGCCTGTCGGGATCTCGCCCTGCAGATCCTGCGCCGCCGCGACGGGCGCGGCCAGGTTCGACGCTGCGCAAAGGAGCGCCGCAACGCCGCTCCGAAACGCCGACGCGATCGTGCGAACGCGCCAAAGACGCATCAACTGTCTCGGCCGCATCATGCGTCCCTCCTTCGGTGCGCGCGCCGCGATGCGCGCTCTCCGACATCCCAGCAATAGATGTTCCATATCAACAAGATAAACTGCGGCTCTTCGACGATCAGGCGCGCGTTCGGCCTGGTTCGGCGCGGCGATGCGGCGCGATGGCGGCGCCGACCCGGCCTTGTTCGCGCCAGAGCGCCGGGCGCTGCGGTCGATAACCGGTTTCCCTGCCGTGCTCCGCGGTTTAAGGCGGCGCACGGCGCGGCTTCAGCGCGCCGCTTTGCGACACACGCTGCTCCGACAAGGACGAGAGATGCAGATCGAGCCCGATTTCGAGACCTTTCGCGCAGAATACGAAGCTGGCCGCGCGCAGGTTCTTTGGGCCCGCGCGCCGGCGGATCTCGACACGCCTGTCTCTCTCCTACTGAAGCTCGCTCAGGCCGGGCCCGAGAGCTTCCTTCTTGAAAGCGTCACGGGCGCCGCCGCGCGCGGGCGCTATTCGATCATCGGCTGGAAACCGGATCTCGTCTGGCGCTGCTTTGGCGATCGGGCGGAGATCAACCGCGCCGCGGCGTATGATCCTGAGGCGTTCCTTCCCGATGAGACCGAAGGCGGCGCGCTCGCCTCGCTCCGCGCGGTGCTGGCCGAAAGCGCTATCGCGCTGCCGGAGAGCCTGCCCTCTGCAGCGGCGGGCCTCTTCGGCTATCTCGGCTACGACATGATCCGCCTGGTGGAGCGCCTGCCTGAGCCGAACCCGGACCCGCTCGGCGCGCCGGACGCGCTGATGCTGCGCCCGAGCCTGACCGCGGTGATCGACAACGCGTTCGATACAGTGACCTTGGTGGCGCCCGCGCGGCCGCGCGAGGGATTGTCGGGCCGGGAGGCGTATAACCGCGCGGCGGAGCGGATTTCGGACGCGCTCGCGGATCTCGACCGGCCGATCCCGAGCGCGCGCGATCTTGACGGCGCGGCGGCGGCGAAAGCGGATCTGAAGCCGAAATCCAACACGCCGAAGGCGAAATACAAGCGCATGGTCGAAACCGCGAAGGAATACATCGCGGCGGGCGACATCTTTCAGGTGGTGCTGTCGCATCGCTGGCGCTTTCCCTTCGCGCCGCCGCCGCTGGCGCTTTACCGAGCGCTGCGTCGGACGAACCCCTCACCTTACATGTTCTACTTCAACTTCTCGATGGGCGGCGCGCCGTTCCAAATCGCCGGCGCGAGCCCGGAGATCTTGGTGTCGGTCAGCGGCCGCGATCCCGCCGCCAAGCCCGGCGAGCGGATCGTCACCATCCGTCCCATCGCCGGCACGCGCGTGCGCGGCGCCAACGAGGCGGAGGATCAGGCGCTTGAGGCCGAGCTGCTCGCCGATCCCAAAGAGCGGGCGGAGCATCTGATGCTGCTCGATCTCGGCCGAAACGATGTGGGCCGCGTGGCGGAGATCGGCTCCGTCGATCCGAATGAGCAGTTCACCGTCGAGCGCTACAGCCATGTGATGCACATCGTCTCCAACGTGCGCGGCGTCCTGCGCGAAGAGCATGACGCGCTCTCGGCGTTGTTGGCCGGCCTGCCCGCCGGCACCGTCTCCGGCGCGCCGAAGATCCGGGCGATGGAGATCATCGACGAGCTCGAGGTTGAGAAACGCGGCGTTTATGCGGGCGGCGTCGGCTATTTCTCGGCCAATGGCGATATGGACACCTGCATCGCGCTTCGCACCGCGGTGATTAAGGACGGCCATGTGTATGTGCAGGCCGGCGGCGGCGTGGTGGCGGACAGCACGCCGGAGGGCGAATTCCAAGAGACCGTGAACAAAGCCAAAGCGGTGATCCGCGCGGCCGAGGAGGCTGGGCGGTTCGCCTCAAGGGGGAATCGGTGACGATGCGCGAGGCTCGCCGCCCAAGAGCCAGCTCAAACGGCGAGCCGCCCCAGCGCCCCAAGGGCGGCGCCTGCGGCGACCGCGGCGAATAGCGCCATAAAAAGCGCCAGCATCAGCCCCCCATACGCCCTGCTAATCGCTCCGAATGCAGCGGCGTCCGCAACAGCCTCATCGGCGGCGCCCTCCTCGGCGGCGCCCTCCTCGACAACGGCTTCCACGACGACGCCTCCGAGTTCAAGATACATCAGCCCCAATAAGAGGTAGGACGACGCGACCGCCAGAATGATCGGAAGCGACGAGCCGGCGCCGAGCGCCGCCCAAATGACCGCGCAAAGCCCTGCGGCGAAGCCTCCGGCGATGAGGGCGAACATCACCTCCGATAAGATCCGGTCCCTGGCGCTCATCGAGCGCGAGTAGTGACGGGTCGAATCCATGAACTCAGACGCGAAGCACGCGATGACGATGGGCGCCGCAGCGGCGATCAGGCCCGCCGTGACGCTCTCGGAGGCGTTCGCCAGACATCCAACCACAATCACCGTCAGGATGATCACCGCGAGATTGACGATGACGGCGCGGCGGGCGGCCGCGAACCCGCTCAGCGCGCGCTCCACCCAAAGCGAGGCGAGCGCTTCGATCATCAGAATGAGCATGAGGTCCCGCCAGAGAGGGTGAAGCGTCAGATCCGAACCGACGAGACCAACCAACGCCTGAAGCGGCGCCGCGGCCCATCCCACAGCGCCGTCCCGCACCAAGCGCCACGCCTCAAGGAGCGATTGGACCGGCGATAGGCGAGCTTCGGCACTCAGCGCCGCGGCGAGGACGACGGCGCCCGCCATCGCCGCTATGATCGCGGCGACGGTCGCAAGCGACCGCGCGAAGCCGCTGACGCGGCGGAGCCTTTTATGCGCCTGCGGCGTCACGCCAGGGCCGAGCGCAGCGCCGCCGCCGGCCCGCCGGCCTCAGCGTGACGAGCCGCGCCATCGCGCCGGCGCACCAGCCGCCTGGCTCGCCGCACCACCCGCCGCCTCACGCGCCGACCGCCTGAGCCAGCGCGGCGAGCTCCGCCTCGTTCAGACGCTCTCTCCCCTCCGCATAGTTCTTGGCGATCATTTGATGGAACCGCGCGTTGGCGAGGTTGGCCTCGGAGTTGTCGCGCTCGGCGATTTGTCTGGCGGGCGCGCCGGAGATCATTGAATTCTCTGGAAAAACCGCAATCTCGCGCACCAGGGCATGGCCGGCGACGATCGAGTTGGCGCCGATCTTAGCGCCGTCCATCACAGCGGCGCCGACGCCGATAAGGCGGCGATCGCCGATCTCGCAGCTGTGGAGCGTCGCGCGATGCGTGATCGAGCAATCCTCGCCCACGACGGTCGGCGCCGAAAAGCCTATATGGATCATCACGAAATCTAGGACGTTGCTGCGCGCGCCGATGCGGATCTCGTGCACTTCCGCGCGCATAACCACCTGCGGAAACACCGAGACGCCGCGCCCCAGCGTCACCGCGCCGAAGAGATGCGCCGTCGCGTCAATGAACGCCGCGTCCTCGCACTGCGCTTCTGGTGCGATATGCCCCACTCCGCGCTCTCCCCTTCTGCGCTCCGCCCTTCGGCGCACCCGCGCGCCTTAGCCGATGCGCCGCGCGAATGAGGCGCGCACAGCGGTTTGCGCCGCTTGCAGCCGCGCCTCAAGCGCCGCGTCGCTATCAGCGCCGGCGCAACGGCGCAGGATCCGCATCAAGGCCGAGCCCGCCTGCTCAGGCTGGAACGGCCCTTCCACCGCGACCCGCGTCAGCGCCAGCATTCCGCTCATCAGGCGCCAGGCGTCGATCAGATCGCCCGCCTCCTCCGGCGCGAGCGCGCCGCTTTCGCGCAAGGCCTCGAGCCCCGCGCCGCCATCGACGCCCAAAAGCGGCGCCGTGGTCAGCAGCAGCCCGACCTGGGCGATGTATTCAAGATCAACAAGGCCGCCGCGGACATGTTTGAGCGCCCAAGGATCGCGGAGGTCTTTAGGATGCGCCTCATCGAGGCGCGCGCGCATCGCCAGCGCGTCCGCCTTGGCGGCGGCCGGATCCCGCTCGCGGCCGAGCGCCTCGCGCGCCGCCGCCAGCGTCGCCGCCGCGACGCCGTCATCGCCCGCCACAACCCGCGCGCGGGTGAGCGCCATATGCTCCCAAGTCCAGGCCTCCTCCCGCTGATAGCGGCGGAAGGCGGCGAGCGAAGTGGCGAGCGGCCCAGCGCGGCCCGAGGGCCTCAGCCGCATATCCACCTCGTAAAGCGGGCCTTCGGCTGTGGGCGCGGAAAGAGCGAGGGTCAGAGCCTGAGTGAGACGCGCATAAAATTGCGGCGCCGGCGTCGGCTTCGGCCCGTCCGAGACGTCGGCGCTTTCGGCGTCGTAGACCACGATCAAATCGAGATCCGAGCCCGCCGTCATCTCGCGCGAGCCGAGCCGCCCAAGCGCGAGCACCGCGGCGCCGCGCCCGGGCGCGGCG
>JBCBCG010000195.1:0-8129 GCA_038530925.1 Pseudomonadota bacterium | reverse complement strand
AGCGCCCGAAAGGCTTCAGCAGCGCGACGCTTTGCTCCATCGCCGCGCCGGCGAGGGAGTTCAGCACCACATCGACGCCGGCGCCGCCCGTCTCGCCGCGCACCGCATCGACGAAACCGCCATCGCGCGAACTTGCGGCCACATCCGCGCCGAGCGCGCGCAGAAGCGCCCGCTTCTCCGGCGTTCCCGCTGTGACGATCGCCCGCGCCCCAAGACGCTTGGCGATGCGGAGCGCGGCGAGCCCGACCGCGCCCGCCGCGCCATGGATGAGAACCGTCTCGCCCGCCTGCAGACGCGCGAGGCTGACCAGCCCATATTGCGCCGTCATCTGCGCCACCGGCAGGCTCGCCGCTTGCGCCGGATCGAAGCCCGTCGGCGTCCGCGCCGCCGCGCTCGCGGGCAGCGTCGCGTGCGAGGTGAAGAGATCCGCGCCACAGAGCATCACCGCATCGCCAGGCGCGAGATGCGCGACCGCCTCGCCGATGCGCGTCACCACGCCCGCCGCCTCAAAGCCCAGCGTTGGGCCGGAGAGGCCGTCCTCCAGCGCCTCTTCGGTGAGAAGGTTCATCGCCCACATCGCATCGCGGAAATTGAGCCCGGTCGCCTTGATCGCGACTTCTATCTCGTCCGGCTCCGGCGCTCGGCGCGGCGTCTCGCGCCAGAGGAAGCCGTCGAGCCGGCCACGGCGCTTCAGCGTCAGGCTGCGGCGCATGCCGGGCCGCGCCGCCCGCGGCGCCGGCTGAGCTTCGACGACGCGCATGCTCTCGCCAGGGCGATCCGCGTTGAGAGACGGCTCGCGCGCGGCCCAGGCCGCGCGAAGCGCCGCCGTCTCACGCCTCAGCGTTTCGGCTGATCCGGCCACCGCCACGCCGATCCATTGTTCTGAATGCTCGTTATACGCCGTCCGCGCCAGACCGCGGAGCGCGTCGAGCAGCGGATCGGCGCGGGGCGCGCGCGCCTCTGCGCCGTCGCCCAGCGTTTCGGGCTCGGCCTCTTGCGGCGCCAGCGCCAACAGGATCTGAGGCGCGCCGGCGGCGAGGCGCGCCGCCAGCTGCGCGCCGGCCTCGGCGATCACGTCGGAAACCGCGCCGGCCGCCGCGCCGCGCCGCTCGATAAAGATCACTTCGAGGGCCGGCTCGGCGCCGTCGCGCGCATCGGCGCCGGCCCCCGCGAAGAGCGCCGCAGCCCAGCCCGGCGCGGGGCGCGCGGCGCCTGGCGCAAGGCGGAACGGCCGATCCGGCGTGGTGTCCGCAACGCCGATCGGACGGCCGAGCGCTTCATTTGACGTTCCATTGAACGTTTCATGGACCGCTTCAGCGACAACCAGCGCGCCCGCGTCGGCGCCATCCGCGGCGCGCAGAACCCGCCACGTCTCACGCGCGCCGCGCAGATCCGCATCCAGCGAAGCGCCGCCCGCCGCGTCCACCTCAGCGAGCGACGGATAAGCAGCGCCGAGGAGACGCGTCAGCGTCGAGGAGGCCGCCGCCGCGCCCAGGAATAGCGCGCCCGGAGCAGGCGCCGCCGCATGGAGCGCGTCGGCTGCGCGACCGAAGGACAGGATGATGTCGGCGACGTCCTCGTCTGGCGTCTCTGCGCGCCCATCCGTCCGCCGCCGCAGCGTTTCGATCCGCGGATCGGTGAGCGCCAAGGCGCCGGCGCCGCCTTCATCGCCGCCGGCGGCGCTGATCCGCGCCGCGGCGCCGCAACGCTGGGCGAGGCGGCCGAGAATCCGCGCTTCCGGCGCGTCGAGCACCGCGATGCGCAGCGGCCGCCCGTTCGGCCACGCGTCGATCGCCGCCTCAGCGGCGCGCAACAGCGCCTCCTCGCGCCAACGCGCCGCTGGGTTTGCGCGAAGATGCTGCTCGATCAGATCTTTGGCCTCCGCCGCATCGTCGGTCCGCTCCGCCGCATGGGCGAGCAGCGCCGCGGAGGCCGCCGCGTCGGGCGCGTCGGCGAGCGCCGCCTGCAAAAGGATGTTCGCCTCGGGCAGCGCGGCGGCGGCCTCCGCCCCGCCTGTCTCCGCCAACGCGGCGCGCAGCGTCGCCTCGATCGGCGAAGGCGCAGCGCCAAAAGAAGCCGCCTCCGCGCGCGCCAAACGATCGGCGGCGAAGCGGACCGCCGCGCTTTCCAACAAGAGGCGTCCTTCGCACTCTTCGGGCGCCGCGGCCAAGGCCGCGTCCAGCGCCTCGATCGCGGCGGCGCCCGCCGGCCGCGCCGGCGCGCGATCGCTCGCGCCCGCCGCATGCCGCGCCAAAGCCGGCGCCGCGCGATAGATCATCGGCTCGCGGCTCGCCGCATCACCGAGCGAGGCCGCCCGCAAACGCAACCCCGAGAGGAGCGCGATGGAGCCGCCCTCGGCGTCGCGCAGCTCGATATCCGCGAGAACCGCGTAGCGCGAGGAGCGCCGCACATGGATCAGCGCCTCGGCCGCGGTCCGGTCCGTCGGCGCCGCCATCGCCGCGCGCTCGACCGACACCGGCAGATAGGGACGCCAGGGATGGCTCTCCCAATCCGGATCGTCGAGGCCGGCGAAGAGCCCGTGCAGCGCCGCGTCCAGAAGGCTTGGATGACAGATCATCGCGGAGAGCGGCGCGCCGCGCGGCGCAAGCTCGCCGCCGCGCGGCGCCGCCTGCGTGTTCAGCGCTGCGCGATAAAGCGAGCGACTTTCTTTATCGAGCCCCTCCGAGAGCGCGAAGCGCGGCCCGTAATCGAGCGCCCGTTTGCGCGCGAAGGCGTAGATCTCGGCCTTGCTCCACCGCCGCAGCGGCGCGGCGCTTTGCGCCCGGGCCGCGCCGTCGAGGCTGCGGATCGGCGTCGCCGGCGTCAGCCGGCCGCGCGCGTAGAGCCGCCACGGCTCGTCCTCCGCGCCGAGCGGGCGCGCTTGGATCGTCACGATCCGCCGGTCTTGCGAGAGAGACGTGCGCAGGCGCTGCGGCGCGCCGGGCTCCAGCGTCAGCGCCGCGAAGATCTGAAAATCGCGCAACTCGGCCAGCGTGGTCTCGGGCGCGTGGGCGGCCTTGGAATCATCCGCCTTCGCGGCGTCGACCGCGTCTGGGCGCATGGTTTCGCGAGCGGCGGCGAGCGCGATTTCGATGTAGCCCGCCGCGGGAAACACGATCGCGCCGTCCACTTTGTGATCCGCCAGGAACGGATGGGTGAGCGGGTCGAGATCGGCCTCGAAGACGCCGGCGCCGGGCGCGGTCGGCCAGCCCAAAAGCGGATGCGCCGCGCTCAGCGCCGGAAGCGGCGCTGGCGGGCGCGTCTCCGCCGTCTCCGCGTCAAGGCAGGGGCGGTCGACCAAACGGCGCCGGCCGCTCGGATCCGCGCCGAACACCGCCTCGCGATCATGCGCCGCGCCCGCGGCGAGCGCGTTTGCGAACGCGCCCCAGAGCTCGTCGCGCGCTGGCTCCGCGTCGGCGGCGCGCGCGGCGTCCGCCGCTTCGCCGCCCGGCCCTGGCGCGCTCGCGAGAACGGCGCGCGCGCCGCTCAGGGCCGCGGGCGCGCCTTCCGCCGGCTGCGCGGCGTCGCGGAGATAGCTCTGCAGCACCGGCCGCGGCCCGATCTCCAGCATCACCTCCGCGCCGAGCGCGACCGCCGTCGCCGCGGCGTCGAGGAACCGCACCGGATCGCGCAGATTGCGCCACCAATAGGCCTCGTCCAGCGCCTCCGGCGCCTCGGCGCGCCCGGTGACGCTGGAGATGAACGCGCGCGGGGTCGACGCGTTCGCAGGGCGCAGCGTCACCGATCGGAGGAAGCGGCGTTTGATCGGGTCGAGCAGGCGGCTGTGAAACGGATAATCGAGATCGAGCCGCTTCATGCGCCAGCGCCGCGCCTTGGCGAGCCGTTCTAGCGCGTCGACACCCGAGACCGGGCCGGCGATCGTGACATTCCGCGCGCTGTTGATCCCCGCGATGTCGAGCGCCGGCGCGCCCTCGGCTTCAAGCATCGCGAGCGCCTCTTGCGCCTCCTCCGCGCCGAGGGCGAGCACCGCCATCGCGCCCGCCTCGCGCGCCGCCTCTTGCAACTCGCTGCGCGCCACCACCAGCATCGCCGCTTCCGTGAGCGAGAGGGCGCGCGCGCAATAGGCCGCGGCGATTTCGCCGACGCTGTGACCGAAGCAGAGGCTTGGGCGCAGGCCGCGATCGATCAGGCGATCCGCCATCGCCGCTTGCAACGCGAAGAGGAGCGGCTGCGCCACGCTGGTGAGCCGCAGCTGCGCGGTGAGATCAGGCCAGCCGAGCGCTTCTGTCGCCGACCAGCCGAGCCGCGGCGCGAGCGCTTCGTCGATTTCACTGAGACGGGTCGCGAAGCCGGGGTCGGCGCTGAGAGCCGCGCGGCCCATGCCGGCCCATTGCGAGCCATTGCCGGAGAAGACGAAGGCCAGCGGGCGCTGGTCGCGAAAGAGCGGCGCGTCGCTCTCCGCCGCGCCGTGATCCGACTTTTGCGCCTCTCCGCGCGCCGCGGCGCGCAGCCTCGTCCCCAGCGCGGCCCGATCGGGGGCTGGCGCGAGCACCAAGCGGCGGCTCATCGGCGCGCGGCGATGGGCGAGCGCGGCGATCAGAGGCGCTGAAGGGAGAAGAGGCGCTGTTAGGAGAGGCGCGGCGTCATCGCCGCTGGCGCGCTCTTCCGCCGCGGCGCCCTCGCTCTCTAGGAGATCGGCGCAGCGCGCGGCGAGGCTGCGCAGCCCGGCTTCAGTTTGCGCTGAGAGGATCAAGGGCGCGGGCCGCGCCATCGCCATCTCTTGCATCGTCTCATGCGTCTTCTCCTGCGCCGCGCCTTGCGCCGCATCGGGCGCGCAGGACGGCGCCGCCTCAAGCACCACATGCGCGTTGGTGCCGCCGAAGCCGAAGGAGTTGACGCCGGCGTAGCGCGCCGCGGCGGGCAGACCGCGGCGTTCCTGCGCGACGCTCAGGTTCAACCGCTCGAAATCGATCGACGGGTTGAGCGCCTCCGCCCCAAGGCTCTGCGGCAGAACGCCGTTCTCGAGCGACAGCAACGCCTTGGCGAACCCGGCCAAGCCCGAGGCCGGCTCCAAATGGCCGATATTGGCTTTGACCGATCCGATCGGCAGCGGTTCGCTGCGCGCTGCGCCCAGAACCGCGCCGAGCGCCGCGGCCTCGATAGGATCGCCGACGGCGGTGCCGGTGCCATGGGCTTCGACGAAGGCGAGGTCTTCCGCCTCAAGACCCGCTTCGTCGAGGGCGCGGCGGAGCACCGCCTGCTGGCCCGCGGCGCTGGGCACGGAGATGCCGGTCTTGCGCCCATCGCTGCTGAGCGCGATGGCGCGCACCGCGCCGCGACGACGGTCCTCGAACAAGCCCGGCCGCGCCAAAAGGACGGCCGCCGCGCCTTCGCCGCGCACATAACCGTCCGCGCCCTCGGCGAAGGGCCGACAGCGTCCGCTCGGCGAGAGCATGCGCGCCTGGCTGAAGCCGATGAACGGAAACGGGCTGGTCAGAAGATTGACGCCCGCCACGAGCGCGAGATCGAGCCGTTCCTCCCACAGCGCTTCGAGCCCGAAGGCGAGCGCGTGGAGCGAGGAGGAGCAGGCGGTGTCGACCGTGAGGCTCGGCCCGGTGAAGCCGAACACGCTGGAGAGCCGGTTCGAGAGGATCGACAGCGTGCTGCCGGTCATGAAATGCGCGTCGGCGAAGAAGGGATCGAGCGCCGCGGAATTGGCGAAATCCATCGACGAGCCGCCGACGAAGACGCCGATGCGCGCGGGATCGATGTCGCGGATCGGCGCTTGCGCGTCTTCAAGCGCGGCCCAGCTGGCGCGCAGGAGCAGCCGCTGTTGCGGATCCATTTGCTCGGCTTCTCGCGGCGAGAGGCCGAAAAAGCCTGGGTCAAGCGCCCAGGGATCCTCGGTCAGCCCGGCGGCGACGCTGTAAGTCTTGCCGCGCTGGCCGGGTTGGGGATGCCAATAGCGCTGCGCCGAGAAGCGCTCCGGCCCAATCTCGCCGATGCTGAGGCGGCCGGCTTCCAGATTGCGCCAAAAGCTTTCGGCGTCGGGCGCGCCAGGGAGAATGACGGAAAGGCCGAGGATCGGGGCCGGCGTTCTGTGAGACATGTGAGCGCGATCCGTTGTCACTGCGTCCAACCATGCGCCGCCGGCGAACCGGCGCGCGGCGAGAATCGGGCTGCTCGCAGCCCGGATATGGGTCCCGTCCCCACGGTCCCATCCCCCCGTTCGCTTTGATCTCAGTGAGCCGCGTCCTCGCCGCGCTCCCTCGCCGCCGCGCCCCTCTCTTGGGCAGGTCGTCGGGCGAGCGCCTGGCGGCGGCGCTCCCCTCAAGTCGCGTGATGCGCGCGAAGCGCTTCAGACGATCGTATCGCCGGGCCCGATCTTCTCTCCCACGGTGGCCAGACGCATGATGTTTGTGGTGCCAGGCACGTTGAACGGCACGCCGGCGATGATCACGATGTTCTCGCCCTCCGCTGCGATGCCCGCCTCGTTCGCGTATTTCAGTCCGCTGATCACCGCTTCTTTGAAGCGGCCGAGATTGTGCGAGACCACCGGATGGCTTCCCCAAAGCAGGACCATGCGCCGCGCGATCGAAGGAAAGGGCGTCATCACCATGATGGGCACCAAAGGCCGCTCCCGCGCCATCCGCAGCGCGGTGGTGCCGGTGTGGGTGAAGCAGCAGATCGCCTTGACCTCGATGGTTTCGGCGAACTCCCTCGCCGCGGCCGTGACGGCGTCGGCGATCGTGGCGCGGGCCTTGGTGCGCGTGTCGACCAGGCCGCGCCGATACTCGGGATCCTGCTCGACCTTTTGCGCGACCTTATCCATCGTGCCGACCGCCTCAGGCCCAAAGTCGCCGACGGCGCTTTCGGCCGAGAGCATCACCGCATCCGCGCCCTCATAGATCGCATGGGCGACGTCGGTGACCTCCGCCCGCGTCGGGGTCGGGCTTTCGATCATGCTCTCCAGCATCTGCGTCGCCACCACCACGGGCTTGCCGCGGCGGCGGGCTTCGAGCACCAGACGTTTCTGGATCGGCGGAACCTCCTCCACCGGCATCTCCACGCCGAGATCGCCGCGCGCGACCATCACCGCGTCCGACACGTCTAGGATCTCGCCGATCTGCTGCAAGGCCCGCGGCTTTTCGATCTTCGCCATCAAGGCGGCGCGATCCCCAGCCAGCTCCCGCGCCTCGATCACGTCCTCAGGCCGCTGCACGAAGCTGAGCGCCAGCCAATCGACGCCAAGCGAGCACATGAACTCGAGATCTTCGCGGTCTTTCGGCGACAGCGCCGCGAGCGGCAGCTCCACATCCGGCACGTTCACGCCTTTGCGGTCGGAGACGCGCCCGCCCACCGTCACCTCCGTCACCGCGCGCTCCGGGCTCGCTTCACGCACGGTCAGTCGGATCTTGCCGTCATTCACCAGCAGCCGCGAGCCGGGCTCGAGCACTTTGAGGATCTCTGGATGCGGCAGACGCACCCGTTCGCCGTCGCCAGGCGCAGGGTCGAGATCGAGGGTGAAGCGCGCGCCTTCCTCAAGCTCCGGCGCAAGCCCTTCGCGAAACGCGCCGATGCGCAGCTTGGGGCCTTGCAGATCGGCGAGGATGGCGATCGGGCGCTCCACCTCTTGCTCGACGGAGCGGATCGCGGCGTGGCGGGCCGCGGCGTCTTCATGCCCGCCATGGCTCATATTGATGCGGAACACATTGGCGCCGGCGTCGTAGAGGCTCCGGATCTGAGCCGGCGTCGAGGAGGCGGGGCCGAGCGTGGCGATGATCTTCACACTGCGATGGTGGCGCATTCAGGCGATCCCCTCGATCGGTCCCGTCATTCGTCTCATGATGCCCGTCCGTCTCATGATGCCCGTCGTCTCATGATGTCCGTCGTATCATAACGCCCGTCTCAGGGCGCCCCGCGCTCAAGCGGCGTCGCGGCGCCCGCTTGGCCGGCTCTCGCTCGCCGCCTCTATCGCCGTCCCGCAGCGCCGCGTAAAGCAAGAACCGCGACGCGGTGGCGCAGGCGCCGTTCGGCGCGTCGGCGTCGAGGATGGGAACGAGCATGGATGAGAGCGCGGAGAACAGGGCGCCGCTGGGCGTGATCCTGGCGGGTGGTTTGTCGCGGCGGATGGGCGGCGGCGACAAATGCCTGGCCTCGATCGGCGG
>JBCBCG010000194.1:0-8135 GCA_038530925.1 Pseudomonadota bacterium | reverse complement strand
ACGCCCAAGGGCTGACGGCGATGAACGAGTCCGGCGCCTCGATGAAGTTGCCGGCCGAATAGATCATGAACAGCCGCGGCGAGCCGCCAAGCCGCTGCCCGGCGAGCACAATCGTCGAGGCGCCGGACTCGTTCATCGCCGTCAGCCCTTGGGCGTAGCGATCCTGAACCTCGCGCATCGCCGCGCCGACGAGCTCGGCGACGCGAAACATGCTCGGCGCCGTCAGCAGATTGTCGACGCCGTTCACCGGGTTATCCATGCGCTCCTGCAGCAGCGACATCACCGCTTGCGTCATGGCCAGATTGCCGGAAGTGAGCATTGCGAAGGCGCGCTCGCCAGGATTGGTCCAGCTGAAGAGCTTTCGAAAGCGGCTGATGTTGTCGACGCCGGCGTTTGTCCGCGTGTCCGCCAGCAACACAAGTCCTTGCTCAAGTCGGATCGCGACGCAGTAAGTCATCCACCGTCCGTTGCTGCCGCCGACGCGTTATCTTCGTCGCCTGAAGGAAATTGCCGAGTGCAACACCTCGCTTAACGGGTGAAGGCTAACAGGAAATAAAGCGCGGTCACGTCCTTTATACGCAAATTGACGTTTACGCAGGCGAGGATGTGGACAAAACGCCGCTCAAACCGGCGCCGATCCCGTCCAAACGGGCGTCGAGGCTCTGACTTTGGCGCTGCGCGGCGCCGTTCGTCGCCTGATGATCCTGTCGCCGCTGATCGTGACCATTCGGCTCAGGCGGCGCCGCGCGAGCGGCGGCTTTGGCCTCTTCGGTCTCTTCGGCCTGCGTCTCGGCCTGAGCGGTTGGGCGCGCCGGGCCGAAATGATAGCTTTCCGCGATTGCGGCGGCCAAATCGGTGTTAAGACGGATCGCCTCGCTCAAGAACGCATGCAGCCCATCATCGAGAAGCGCCTCGATATCCGCGCCGCGCAAATGCGCCGTCAGCGCCCGCGCCTCGTCCATGCAGCCGGCGCGCTCGCCATAAAGCGCGCCGAGCGCGTTCAAATGCTCCTCAGCGCGCAGCGCCGCATGCAGCAAAGAGCGCGGCGAATGGCTGCCTTTGATCAAGAAATCAGCGATGCGCGCGCTGCTGTAATCAGCGCGGTAATGCGCGTGATAGGCGAGCAGCTGGCCCGCTGCGCGCAGCAGCGCGACCCAGCGATAGCGGCGCGAGACGCCGTCATCATCCTGGATCAGCGCTTCCGCCGTCTTCACATCCAAAAGCCGCGCGATGCAATCGAGCCGCTCCACCGCGAAGCCGAGCCGCAAGAACTCATAACCGTCATTGCGCAAGGCCGAGCCGTCGGCCGCGCCGCGGAATTGCGAGACGGAGGTCTTGATCCAATCGAGCAGCGGGCTCAGCGAGCCGTTATTCACCTCTTCCGGCTTCAGCGCGCGAAATTGGATCCAAGCGTCGTTCACCGCCTCCCACATCTCGCGGGTCAGCGCGCCGCGCACGGAGCGAGCGTTGAAGCGCGCGCCGTCGAAGCAGGATTGCACGCTCGACGCGTTGCTCGGCTCGAGCAGCAGATAGCGAATCGTCGCCATGGTCTCGTGAAGCGGCGCGTATCGCTCATCGCTCCAGCGCAGCTCATTGTAGCCGACGGTGCAGCCCGTCGCCGCCAGCACCGCCGGCCATTCCTGCCGATGCCCGGTCAGACAATGCGGACCCGAGCCCGGCATCGCCGACATGCGCCGCCCCATATCGACGAAGCGCGCCATGTTCTCGGCCCGCTCCATATAGCGGGCGAGCCAAAACAGGCTGTCAGCAGTGCGGCTTAGCATCGTCCCTCTCCCGTCACGACGCGCCGGGCGCAAGCACCCAGGTGTCCTTCACGCCGCCGCCTTGGCTGGAGTTGACCACCAACGAGCCGCGCTTCAGCGCGACACGCGTCAACCCGCCCGGCGTCAGCTGCGCCACGTCCTTGCCCATCAGCGCGAACGGGCGCAGATCCACATGCCGCGGCGCGACGCCTTCCTCAACGAGGCTCGGGCAGCTCGACAGCGCCAACGTCGGCTGCGCGATATAGCCTTCGGGCGCGGAGCGCAGACGCGCGGCGAACGCCTCTTGCTCGGCCTTGGTCGAGGTCGGTCCGATCAGCATGCCGTAACCGCCCGAGCCATGGACTTCCTTCACGACAAGCTCCGGCAGATGCGCCAGCACATGCGCGAGCGCCTCAGGCTCGGAGCAGCGCCAGGTCGGCACATTCCCGATCAAAGGCTCTTCACCGAGATAGAAGCGGATCATGTCCGGGACGTAAGTGTAAACAGCTTTGTCATCCGCAACGCCCGCGCCCGGCGCGCTGACCAAGGCGACATTGCCGGCTTGATAGACATCCATCAGACCCGGCACGCCGAGCACGCTCTCAGGCCGAAAGAACTGAGGATCGATGAAATCATCATCGATCCGTCGATAGATCACGTCCACACGCTGCGGCCCGCGCGTGGTGCGCATCCAGCAATAGCCGTCCTCGCAATAGAGATCGGCGCCCTGCACCAACTCCAGCCCCATTTGATCGGCGAGAAAGCTGTGCTCGTAAAAGGCGCTGTTTAGAGAGCCTGGCGTCAGCACCACGATGTTCGGCGATCCCTCGGCATGAGGCGGCGCGACGCTGGCCAAGGTGTTCAGCAGCTGCAGCGGATACCCATCCACCGGCTCGATCCGCTCTTGCTCGAAGAGATCAGGAAAGAGCCGCATCATGATCTCGCGGTTCTCGAGCATGTAAGATACGCCGGAGGGCGTGCGGCAGTTATCCTCCAGCACCATGAACTCGTCTTCGCCGGTGCGCACCACATCGACGCCGACGATATGGCTGAAAACGCCGCCCGGGGGCGTCACGCCGCGCAAACGCGGCTCATAGGCCTCGTTCTCGAACACCAGCGCAGCCGGGATTTTGCCGGCGGCGATGATCTCCGCTTCGCCGTAGACATCCGCGAGGAACGCGTTGAGCGCCCGCGCCCGTTGCAGCACGCCCGCCTCGAGCCGAGACCATTCCGGCGCCGTCAAGACCCGAGGGATCAGATCAAAAGGGATCAGACGCTCGGGATCGCCGCCATCGCCATAGACCGCGAAGGTGATGCCGGTGCGGCGGAACAGCTTTTCAGCGTCTTCGCTTTTCCGCCTGAGCCGCTCGACGCCCTCATCGCGGAGCCAGGCGTCGACGCGGCTATAGGGCGCCCGCACGGCGGCGGGGTCGCCTGGCGCGGCGGTCTCGGCGCGTTTGGCGCCGCTATGGAGCATCTCATTGAACATGAATTGAGATATCCCCTAAGAACATCAACACTCCGTTGGCTTTTTCCAACGATTTACTCAATCACCGGTTGGAGCCCGGAACCCGCCTCGCCCCGCCGCCGCGCCTGCCCCGTTCGGTCAGCGCTCGATTCTGAGGCGTCGCCGCCGCGATGATGGAAAAACGACCTGCCGACCCCGCGAAACTCACCCTCTCCGTCATATTCGACCGTTCATTGCGCTGCAACATCATCTGACCGCTATCCCCCGAAACTCACTGGTCTAAAATCAGAGCGCCGTTAAGAGAAAGCTGAAATCATGAGCATCCATGCCGCGCTGAACCACCGCACCTCCTACCGCTATGAGCGGCCGGTCGCGCTCGGGCCGCAAATCGTGCGCCTGCGCCCTGCGCCCCATGCGCGCACGGAGGTCCTCAGCTATTCCCTGAACGTCACGCCAAAGACGCATTTCATCAATTGGCAACAGGACCCGTTCGGAAACTGGATGGCGCGCCTGGTGTTTCCGGAAAAGACGGATCACTTCGAGATAGAAATCGATCTCGTGGCGGACATGGCCGCGATCAACCCGTTCGACTTCTTCCTCGAAGGCGAGGCCGAGCATGTGCCGTTCGGCTATGACGAGCAGACCAGCAAAGAGCTCGCGCCCTATCTCGAGAAGATCGAAGGCGGAGCCCGGCTCGACGCGCTGGTGGCCGAGATGGATGCGCGGATGCGCAAGACCAAAGAGTATCGCACCGTCGATTTCCTGGTCGATTGCAACCGCGCGGTGCAAAGCCGGGTGAATTACACCATTCGCATGGAGCCAGGCGTGCAGACGCCGGAGGAGACGCTGGAGAAAGCGCTCGGCTCCTGCCGCGACAGCGGCTGGCTCTTGGTCGCGCTGATGCGCCGGCTCGGCTACGCGGCGCGCTTCGTGTCGGGCTATCTCATCCAATTCACCGC
This sequence comes from Pseudomonadota bacterium, assembly GCA_038530925.1. Classification (GTDB taxonomy): domain Bacteria; phylum Pseudomonadota; class Alphaproteobacteria; order Rhodobacterales; family Rhodobacteraceae; genus JALEGB01. The sequence continues at coordinate 3,945 of JBCBCG010000194.1, read as the reverse complement.
CGATCAGGCGCCGATCGATGGCGGGCCGTCCGGGCCGGCGGAGGATTTCACCGATCTGCACGCCTGGACTGAGATCTACGCGCCTGGCGCGGGCTGGATCGGCCTGGATCCAACCTCGGGCCTCTTCGCCGGCGAAGGCCACATCCCGCTCGCGGCGACGCCGAGCCCGCAATCCGCGGCGCCGATCTCCGGCGCCGTCGAGGCGGCGAAGGTCGAGTTCGACTTCTCCATGTCGGTCTCGCGCCTCAGGGAGACGCCGCGGGTCACCAAACCGGTGGAGGACGAGGCCTGGGACCGGGTGATGGCTGCGGGCCGCGCCGTAGACGCCAAGCTCCGCGCCGGCGATGTGCGCTTGACCATGGGCGGCGAGCCCACTTTCGTCGCCGCCTTCGATCGCGACGCCGACGAATGGAACACGGCGGCGGTCGGTCCGACGAAGCGCGCCTACGCCGATCAACTGATCCGCGGGCTGCGCGGCCGTTTCGCCCGCGGCGGGCTTCTCCATTACGGCCAAGGCAAATGGTATCCTGGCGAGCAGCTGCCGCGCTGGGCCTTCTCGCTGATCTGGCGCAAGGACGGGCAGCCGCTCTGGGGCGATCCCGATCTGATCGCGGCGGAGACGCCGCCGGGCGGGCCGAAGCAGCGCCTCGACCCGGCCCTCGCCGGCCGCTTCACCCAGCGTCTCGCCGAAGCGTTGGAGATCGATCCGGCGTTCGCAGCGCCCGCCTTCGAAGATCCCGCCGAGTTCATGCTTCGCGAGCGCAAACTCGCGCCCAATCTCGACCCGATCGACAATAAAATCGACGATGTGGAGGAGCGCACCCGTCTCGCCCGCGTGTTCGATCGCGGGCTCGAGACGCCGGCGGGCTGGGTGCTGCCGATCCAGGCGGCGCAGGCCGCGGCCTACGACGTCGCGCAACGCGAGATCCTGGCGGGCCGCAAACGCCGGCGCTTCCGCTGGGCCTCCGAACGCTGGCGCACGCGGCGCGGCCGGCTCTTTCTCATCCCTGGCGACAGCCCGGCGGGCTTCCGCCTGCCGCTGCGCGCGCTCGCCTTTATCGACGAGGCCAACTACCCGCATCATTACGAACGCGATCCCTTCGCGCCGCGCGAGCCGCTGCCGCAGCGCTCGCCCTCCCTGCAGCGCCGCGGCTTCGACGTGGTCGCGCCCGCCGCCCCGCCCGCCTTCGGACCGATGGCGCAGCAGCCGGGCCTCGCCGGCCTCGACGCCGATGATCCCGAGCTTCTCCCGATCCTGGAGACCACCGACTGGCTGCCGATGGAGGATGTGGTCCCCGGCGGCGCGTTCTTCGGCTCTCCGGTGGTGCGCACCGCCATAACCGTCGAGCCGCGCATGGGCCCGAACGGCGAGACGCTCTGCGTGTTTCTGCCGCCAACCTCTTCAGCCGACCAATATGTCGATCTGATCCAAGCGATCGAGGAGACCGCGGCGGCGGTCGGACAGCCCGTGCATGTCGAGGGGTATCCGCCTCCCATGGATCCGCGGCTCGAGTTGATCAAAGTCACGCCCGATCCGGGCGTCATCGAGGTGAATGTGCATCCCGCTGCGAGCTGGGACGAACAAGTCGCCGCCACAGAAGCGCTGTACGACGAGGCGCGCGCGGTGGGGCTCGAAGCCTCCAAATTCCTGCCCGACGGCCGGCCGACGGGCTCGGGCGGGGGCGCCCATGCGGTGGTCGGCGGCGCGGCGCCCGAGCACAGCCCCTTCCTGCGCCGTCCCGACCTCTTGGGCTCGCTGGTGCGCTACTGGCAGAACCATCCCTCGCTCTCCTACCTCTTCGCCGGCATGTTCGTCGGGCCGACCAGCCAGGCGCCGCGCGTCGACGAGGCGCGCCATGACAGCCTTTACGAGCTTGAGATCGCGCTCGCCCAGATCCCGGACCCGTTCCGCGCCAACGGCTCGGACTGCCCGCCCTGGCTGGTGGACCGACTGCTGCGCAACCTCCTGGTCGACGTCACCGGCAACACCCACCGCGCCGAGATCTGCATCGACAAGCTCTACAGCCCGGACGGCCCGGCGGGACGGCTCGGCCTCGTGGAGTTCCGCGCCTTCGAGATGCCGCCTCATGCGCGCATGAACCTCGCCCAGGCGTTGATCTTGCGCGGTCTGATCGCGCTGTTCTGGGAGAAACCCTACACCAAGCCCTTCATCCGCTTCGGCACGCGGCTCCATGATCAGTATCTATTGCCCGATCCGATCTGGGCCGATTTCGAGACGGTGCTGGCGGAGCTCTCCGCCGGGCTCGGCGTCGCCTTCGAGCCGGATTGGTTCAAGGCCCAGTTCGAGTTCCGCTTCCCCAACTACGGCTCGGTGCGCGCCGATGGGATCGAGATCGGCCTGCGCGCCGGCATCGAGCCTTGGCATGTGCTTGGCGAGGAAGGCGCCGTCGGCGGCACCACGCGCTTCGTCGACAGTTCAGTGGAGCGGCTGCAGGTGTCGGTCAGCGGCGATCTTGGATCACGCTACGCCGTGGCCTGCAATGGCTGGCGCCTGCCGCTGCAGCGGACGGATCAAGCGGATCGCCAAATCGCCGGCGTGCGCTTCCGCACCTGGCTGCCCGCCTCTTGCCTGCATCCGACGATCTTCCCGCACGGGCCGCTGGTGTTTGATCTCGTCGACAGCTGGAACGGCCGCGCCGTTGGCGGCTGCACTTACCATGTGGAGCATCCGGGCGGACGGAACACCGATCTGCAGCCGGTGAACAGCCTCGAGGCCGAAAGCCGCCGCCTCGCCCGGTTCGACGCCTTCGGCCACACGCCCGGCCCGTTCCGCCTGTTCGAGCCGAAGCTGTCGCCGGAGTTTCCAACCACGCTGGATCTGCGCATGCAGCATGTGCGCTGAGCCTCGGAGGAGGAACGCCGCTTAGGCCCATCGAGGGCCTGCGCGGCGTTCGCGAGCGGGCGGCTCCCGCGGCGCGAAAGCGGCGCCGCCGGCCCGGCTTAACGGAAGGGATGCTCAGCTCACCATCGGGAAACGCTTTTCCCGCCGGAGCCGCCTCGCCCGCCCGCGTTTCGGCCAGCCGCGCCCACCGATCAAGGACGCCGGCGGCGCCGGCGCCGCTTTCAGCGGTCTTCGATCCTTGATCTGAGGGCGCGCCCGTCCGATCGGAGCGGAGCGAGGCGGCTCCAGCGGGAAAAACGGCGCGCGCCCAGGGGCGCGAGATGGCGCTCTCAGCGCGAGCGCCCCTCCAGCGCTTGCGAAACAGGAAGCGCGAGCGGCTTTATGAGCTGGTGGACGCGATGACCGACGCGGTGTTGGAGCCTTCTCGCATGACCCAGTCCGATCCCGGATCCCCGCCGCCGCCGCCCGAGGGCTACGACCCCGCCTCTGAAGAGGTGATGGGGGCGATGTCGCGGGGGCTCGGCATCCGCATCGCCGCTTGGCGCGAGGGCTTCGGCGCAGTGGAGATGCCGATCTCCGAGCGGGTGATCAACCGCCAAGGCGTCGTCCATGGCGGGGCTATCGCGACCCTCATCGACACCGCCGCCGGCTACGCCGTGTGCTACTGCCCCTATCCCGGCCGCCGCCGCAACGCCTTCACCCTCTCGCTCACGACGAACTACCTCAGCGCCGGCCGCGACGGGATTCTTCGCGCCGAGGCCTGGATTACCGGAGGCGGAGCCGCGGTGAAGTTCGTCGACGCCAAAGTGATCGGCGAGAGCGCCGGCCTTATCGCCACCGCCACCGGCGTTTTCCGGCTGCGATCGGACAGCCTGACCCTCTACGGCGCGCCGCGCGATCCTATCGTCTCAGACCCTGGCGCAAACGTATAGGGCGCCTACGAGATCTAGCCCTCGATACTATATCTTGAACATTATCCCGATATGAGCCTAGATGCGCCAAAGCGTCCACAGAGACGCGGCGTATTGAGGCGAACAAATGAACATCATGCATCGGACCGGGCGCGCGCTCGGCCTGCTCTT